>JAZQDN010000035.1:0-19797 GCA_045546815.1 Eubacteriales bacterium | reverse complement strand
AAACGGGTCTGTGGGTTTTTGATATGTATCCATTTGCATAACCCTCATCGTAGTGATCGATATGCAAATGTGTAAACGCAACAATATCGGGAAGTTCTCGTATAAGCGCGGTCTTTATATGCGGTGGTGTTGCGATGTAAGGAACTACCTCGCCGCAAACACCGTCTAGCAAAACCCTCACTCCATCGAGCTCCAGAAGTATTCCTGCGTTTGATGTGCGGGTTAATTTCAATTATACACCCAGCTTTGCACGGCGAAGGCTTTCAGCCTCTGTGCAGCCGTTTTCAACAACGTGACCGTTAAGGGGAACGATCTTTTCGTGGATTGCATCAAGGATCCAGCCAGCCTGCGGGAAGAAGAACTCGTCAAACTCGAAGGGAGGTGTGATCCAGTTGCGTGCACCAACAACAACGGGCGGTGCATCAAGATCGTCAAAGCAAAGGTCAGTGATGTTCTTTGCAACATCGCTGAGGAATGAGCCACGAGCACAAGCGTCTGATACAAGAACTACTCTGCCTGTCTTACGAACTGACTCAACGATCTTTGTATAATCCAGCGGAACGAGTGAATGGATATTGATGATATCTGCTTCCATTCCGTATTTTTCTGAAAGTGTCTTTGCAGCGTCAACTGCGCGGTAAAGAGCGGCACCGATTGTGAGGATTGTGATATCCTTACCGTCGCGAACCTTATTTACATCACCGATTTCGATTTCGTAACGCTCTGCAGGAACACCGCCCTCGTGGAACTGCTCACCAACGTCATAAATTCTCTGGCTTTCAAAGAATACAACGGGGTCTGTACCGCGAAGTGCTGTTTCCATAAGACCTTTAGCTTCCCAAGGTGTTGCGGGGAAGCAAACCTTAAGACCGGGGATATGAGCACAGAGTGCTGTCCAGTCCTGTGAGTGCTGTGCACCGTATTTTGAACCAACAGATACACGAAGAACAACGGGCATCTTAAGAATGCCTGCTGACATTGCCTGCCATTTTGACATCTGGTTGAAGATCTCGTCACCTGCGCAGCCGATAAAGTCAGCGTACATAAGCTCTACAAGAGCACGACCGCCCGATACTGCGTAACCAACAGCAGTACCAACGATTGCAGCCTCTGCGATAGGTGAGTTGAACAGACGGCAGTGCGGGAAAGCATCCATCATACCACGGTATACTGCGAATGCGCCGCCCCAGTCACGAACGTCCTCACCGTAAGCGATAAGGGTGGGATCCTCGTAGAAGCGGTCATAGATAACTTCTGACAATGCGTCACGAAGGTTAAAGAGCTTCATCTTTGAAACGGGCTTGCCGTTAACAACGGGCATACGCTCTTTTTCTTTAAGTTTCTTATATGCAGGAACTTCTGCAAGAGGCATATTAACCTCGGGTTCACGATCGTCGAGCTTGTCGATTTTTTCGTTTGAGAACATAAGGCGCTCAACAACTGCGGGGTCAGCCTTGAAATCAACGTAGGGGCTGATTGAAGGATCTGAAGCAGCCTTGCAGATCATTGTCATGCGCTCTGCAGTCTCTTTGAGGATATCATCAAGCTTGGTGTCGCCTGCAACGCCTGCCTCAACAAGACCTTTACGGTATGTGATGATAGGATCAACCTCACGCCATGCATCGATCTCCTCCTTGGTACGATATGCGTTCTGGTCGGATGTTGAGTGACCTGAGAAGCGGTATGTAAGAGTATCGAGAAGAACGGGGCCTTCGCCTGCGCGGAGGATCTTGAGCTTTCTTTCCATAGCGTCGATAACAGCAAGCGGATTGAAGCCATCGATACGTTCTGCGTGGAACTGTGTGGGGCTAACACCTGAGCCGATACGTGCAAGCATATCGTAACCCATTGTTTCGCCGCGGGTCTGGTCGCCCATACCGTATGAGTTATTGAATACGTTATAAAGAATGGGCATACCGCCGTTGTGGCTTTCCCAAAGTGTGTGGAACTGGTCCATAGCAGCAAAGTTCATTGCTTCCCAAACAGGACCGCGAGCCATTGAGCCGTCACCTGAGTTACATACAACGATACCCTGTTTGCCGTTGATCTTCTTAAAGAGTGCAGCACCTGTTGCGATAGCAGCAGAACCGCCAACGATAGCGTTGTTGGGGTATACACCGAAGGGCAGGAAGAAAGCGTGCATTGAGCCGCCCATACCTTTATGGAAGCCGGTGTCACGTGCAAAGATTTCTGAAAGTGTACCGTAAAGGATAAAGCGGATTGCAAGCTCTTTTACGTCGCTTACAGGACCAAGCTTTTCGGTAGCACGAAGAGCCGAACCGCCAAGGAAGCCTTCCATGATTGTCATAAGTTCCTGCTCGCTTAACTTGTGGATACAAGAAAGAGCTTTTGCAAGGATCTCCGAATGGCTACGGTGTGAACCGAATGAAAAGTCGTTCTGATCGAGAAGGTAAGCCTGACCTACAGCGGCAGCTTCCTGACCGATTGAAAGATGTGCAGGGCCGGGGTATGTTGTTTCGATACCGTTGTAAAGACCCTGGGTTTTGATCTGATTGAGCATTGACTCAAACTCGCGAAGAACGGTAATATCACGATAGATACGAACAAGATCGTCATCTGAATAACGCTTACGCTCTTCTTTGATAGTTTTTTTGTAGACATTAACAGGAATGTCTTCAAATGTTATTTTGCCGGCAGCACGAGTCTCTGCCGGATCAACAAATAAACTCTTAGGCATTTTTTATTTCCTCCCTATATATGAAATATTGCTTCACGAATGATTTCTGCAACTGTCGGATGCGGGAACACGAGTTTCTGCAAACGGCTTGGTGTAAGTTCTGTATCTATCATCATTGTTGCAGTCATAATAATTTCTGATGCGTATGAGCCAACCATATGGCAGCCAACAAGACGTTTTTTGTCGGTATCAACAACGAGCTTGATAAAGCCCTTACCGCCCTCTGTCTCTGCAAGATAACGACCTGCATAAGACATAGGAAGCTTGATTTCCTTAACCTTCATACCGTTTTGTTCAGCGCCCTCTTTGCTGTAGCCAACGCTTGCAACCTCGGGGTCTGTATATATAACTGACGGTACAACGTCATAACGCATTTCATCAACTTTACCGAGCATATGATTAACAGCAACCTCTGCTTCTCTGTAAGCAGTGTGAGCAAGCATAAGCTTACCGTTGCAGTCGCCGATTGCATAAACGCCCGAAACATTTGTGCAGAGGTGACGGTCTGTTACGATTGCCGCACGGTCCATCTCAAGCGAAAGTGTTTCGATACCGATACCTGCTGTTGACGGCTTTCTGCCTGCTGAAAGTAAAACCTTATCGCAAGCGAGCTCTTTCTTTTCGCCGTTTTCTTCGTAGATTACGCTGTTTTTCTTAACCTCGAGTACTTTACAGCAAAGCTTGAATTCCATACCGCGCTTTACAAAAGCATCGGTAAGAACCTTACAGATTTCGGGGTCGGTAGCACCGGCGATTTTAGGCATCATTTCGATAACGGTAACCTTTGTGCCTACACTTGCAAAGTAGTAAGCCATTTCAAGTCCGATAACACCGCCGCCGATAACAACAAGCTCCTTGGGAAGTGTTTTTTCATCAAGAACTTCGCGGTTTGTTACAACAAAGCCCGACTCAATTCCCTCTTTAAGACCGGGAACGGGGGGAACAACTGTTTCTGAACCCGAAGCGATAACAAGCTTTGTACCAACATAGGTCTTACCGTCTGCCTCAACCGCAAAGCCATTTGCCTCGCGGCCCTTTATTACTGCATTTGCACTGACAACAGTTACCTTGTTTGATTTCATTGTTGCGCCAACACCTGAAACAAGTGCTTTTACAACCTTGTTCTTTCTGTCGATAACTTTTGCGTGGTCGTAGCTGACGCCTGTTGCAGTTACGCCGAATGCCTCGCTCTCTTTTGCGTGGCGATACATTTTTGAAGAGTTGAGAAGTGTTTTTGTAGGGATACAGCCCTCGTTAAGACAGGTGCCGCCGAGTGCCTTCTTTTCAAAAACAGCAACCTTCATTCCGTTCTGAGCAGCGCGCTCGGCACAAAGATAACCGCCGGGGCCGCCGCCAACAACTAATAAATCAAAGTTTTCCATTTTTATACTCTCCTATTTTGCCAAAAGAACAGTAAAGCTCTCAAGGTTTTTGCACAGTTCTTTCTGGAAGCGTGCAGCGGGTGTACCGTCTACTGCGCGGTGGTCATATGTAAGGCTAAGACCCATTGCGGGGTAAACATTGATCGAACCGTCTGCACCGCGACGAACACGGTCAACTGTACCGCAAACACCCAAAATGCCTGTCTGAGGCGGATTGATAACGGGTGTGAACGATTCAACGCCGAGGTTACCAAGGTTTGATACGGTAAACGATGCACCGGTAAGCTTGTCAGGGCTGATGTTACCCTCACGGCATTGCGCTGCGAGTTCTTTAACTGCCTTTGAAATTTCGAGAAGACTCATTTCGTCTGCGTGGAAGATGGTGGGAACCATAAGTCCGCGAGGTGTGTCTACTGCAACACCGAGATTAACGTGCTTGAAAAGACGGATATTGTTATCGTCAAGCATATTTGCATTAAGGTCGGGGTGGTTGAGAAGTGTTCTTGAAACAGCGTAGAGAACGATGTCGCCGATAGTGATACCTGCGTAGTCGCCTTCTGATGCTTTAAGCTGTTTTCTGTAAGCAAGAATTGCAGTTGCATCGAAAGATGTGCTGTGTGTGAGCTGTGCCATTGTTGAAAGCGAAGTGTGCATTGACTTGCTGATAGCACGGCGGATACCGCTGAACTTAACATCAGTATATTCTTCCTCAACAACGGGAGCGGCAGCTGCAGCAGCTACGGGAGCCTCTGCCTTTACAGCAACAGGATTGTCCATAAGTGTTCTTACGTCACGCTCAATAACTCTGCCGTTAGGACCGGTAGGAGTTGCCAAAGACGCATCAACACCTGCACGCTCAGCAAGCTTTTTAGCTCTGGGCGAAACAGCGGTTTTGCCGTCCTTTGAAACAGTTGCCTCTGCTGCAACGGGAGCGGCTACGGGAGCCTCCTCTGCTACAGGAGCAGGAGCTTCTTCAGCGGCTGCGGGAGCTGCGTCACCTGCGGGACGAAGAGCAGCGCAATCCTCACCGGGATTACCGACTGCACAAACATTGACGAGACATTCAACCTCGTCACCTTCTTGATAGAAAATTTCCAGCAATGTACCTTCTGCGGTGGATTCGCACTCGAAACTTGCTTTATCAGTTTCATATGTGAAAAGGATATCTCCTACTTTTACCGAATCGCCGACTTTCTTTTCCCAAGTACTAATGATACAACTTTCAACAGTTATACCGGCTTTGGGCATTATTACAGCATTTGCCAAAAAAATCCCTCCTTAATAAAATAATATAATAATACTCATTAATTATAGTATTCTATCAAAGATAAGTCAATCGGTTTTACGTAAAAAAGACAAAAAGAAATCGATTTTTTACATTAAGATTGACGCACGGAGAAATAGTATTTATAATTATTACGGTGATTTTATGATTAAACATATTTTGGTATACAACACAGACTGCACCGATCCGTACATTAATATTGCTACAGAAAAGTATCTTTTTGACAATCTGCAAAAAGATTGCTGTATAATGTATTTGTGGCAAAACAAAAATACGGTTGTCATCGGAAAAAATCAAAATCCGTGGACAGAGTGCGATGTTTCCAGTCTCGAACGGGACGGGGTTTTGCTTGCGCGCAGAATTTCGGGCGGCGGGGCTGTTTTTCACGACCTCGGAAACCTTAATTTTACATTTATCTGCAACGCAGATGATTATGACTTGACAAGACAGTTATCAGTCATCAGCCTTGCCTGTAAAGGTGCAGGCATTGACACCGAGATATCGGGCAGAAATGACATACTTGTGCAGGGCAAAAAGTTTTCGGGAAACGCCTTTTACAACAGTGCAGGCAAGGCTTTTCACCACGGCACGATACTCATATCGGCAAATACGGAGGTTATGCAAAAATATCTCACACCGTCAAAGGCAAAGCTCAAGTCAAACGGTGTAAAGTCAGTAAAGTCGAGGGTCGTAAATCTTTCGGAGCTATCCCCCACTCTTAACTGCCACATGATGAAAAATCATATGATCTCGGCGTTTGAAAAAGTGTTTCAGAAAAAAGCAGAAATACACGAATGCGTTTTAAATGAAAGCATAGGCGCGCTTGCAAAAGAATTTTCAAAAAAAGAGTATCTATACGGACTTGCCATACCCTTTACCTTTTGTTGTGAAGGGCGGTTTGACTGGGGCGGAATACGCCTTGAGCTTGTTGTAAAAAACGGGGTCATCAAAGACGTTCAGGTGTTTACAGACGCACTTGACCACTCTCTTGCTGACAGCATAAGGCAATCGCTTTTAAACTGCAAATTTGAAAAAAATGCAGTAAAATGCGCTGTGTCAGATGATGTTTATTCAATAATGAGCGCTATTTTGCCGTGAGCAAAATTGTAGCAAAAAACAGCATATTTTTTGCATTGACATACCACTGATATGGTGATACAATTTTGTAAAATATTTATATTTTTATCGGAGGATCACGATGAAAAAGACAGTTAATGTGGCGGTTATCGGCTACGGCGGTATGGGTGGCTGGCACACAAAGCGTTTAAATGAAATAGATGAGGTAAACCTTGCGGGTATTTACGATATAAAGCAAAGCAGAATCGAGCTTGCGAAAGAAAAAAATATTAAGGCATATGAGTCTCTTGAGGATGTTTTGAACGACAAAAATGTCGATGTTTGCACAATTGCAATTCCCAATGATGTTCACAAGGAGGTTGCGATAAAGTGTATGGCGGCAGGTAAAGCTGTTGTATGCGAAAAGCCCGTTACCCTTTCATCAGCCGACCTTGAAGAGATGATTGCGGCAGCAAACAAGTATGGTGTACTGTTCACCGTCCATCAGAACAGACGCTGGGACGAGGACTTCAGAGTTGCCGAAAAAATTTACAAAAGCGGTGAGCTCGGCAGAGTTTACAGAATTTCGTCACGTGTTCACGGCTCACGCGGTATTCCAGGTGACTGGCGCAACACCAAGGTACAGGGCGGCGGTATGGTGCTTGACTGGGGCGTTCATCTGCTCGACCAGATGAATATGATGATGGGTGAAATGCCTGTTTCTGTCTATGCAACGCTTTCAAACGTTACAAATGAAGAGGTTGATGACGGCTTCCACGCAACATTCACCTTTAAAAACGGTGTGATATTTATTGTTGAGGTTGGAACGAGCAACTTTATAAATCTTCCGAGATGGTATGTTGAAGGTCTTAACGGCACAGCACAGATCGACGACTTTAATGTAAACGGAAAAATCATTACGGCAACCGTTGACGAGGCGCACGATGCAGTGCCGATCATTACTGCGGCGGGGCTTACAAAAACAATGGCACCGAGAACTCCCGAAACGATAAAGGAATCACCGCTTCCGAGAATTGACTGTGATATTCACGACTATTACAGAAACATCGCAGACGTTATAAACGGCGACGCAAAGCCGATTGTAACACACGACGAACAGCGTCAGGTTATGCGCATTATGGAAGCGATATTTGAATCGGCCCAAAATAATCAGGTTATATATTTTTAATAAACCAAAAAGGTATGTAATTTCACAATTACATACCTTTTTATTTAATGTCCGTTTATTTTGTATTCGGGTACGAGTTCTTTTACGAGTGTTTTTATATCCTCGGAATTGGAATTGCACGCATCCTTGAGCTTTGCAAGCTTATTTTCAAATTCTTCGCGGTCAATGTTTTCTAAAAGACCGATAAAAATAAGCTCGTTAGGCGTTTTACGAAGACCCTCGCCCGACAACAAAAGCTCTTCATACAGCTTTTCACCCGGGCGAAGACCCGTGTACTCGATCGCTATATCGACATCGGGCTCAAAGCCCGAAAGCTTTATCATATTTCTTGCAAGGTCGTCAATCTTTACAGGCTCGCCCATATCAAGAACAAAAATTTCGCCTTCGTTTGCATAGGCTCCCGCCTGAAGCACAAGGGAAACAGCCTCGGGGATTGTCATAAAATAACGGATAATATTTTTATGCGTAACAGTCACGGGACCGCCGTTTTTTATCTGGCTTTTAAACAAATGTATAACACTGCCGTTACTGCCAAGAACGTTACCGAAGCGTACACACGCAAACTTGGTATCCGACCTTGCAGCAAAATCGCATATGATTTTTTCACAAAGACGTTTTGACGCGCCCATTATATTTGTCGGATTCACAGCCTTATCAGTGCTTATAAGAATAAACGCCTCAGCCTTATATTTATCTGCAACATCTGCAACGTTCCAGGTGCCGAAAACATTGTTTTTTATTGATTCGTTAGGCGAGTCCTCCATAAGCGGTACATGCTTATGTGCAGCAGCATGATATACAATATCGGGTCTGAAGGTTTTGAAAAGCATCTCCACCCTATCCTTATCACGCACAGAGCCGATAAGAACCTCAAGATCAAGAGCAGGATGGGTGCGCTTAAGTTCCTGCTGAATTTCGTACGCATTATTCTCGTAAATATCAAATATTATTAGTTTTTTAGGCGAATATGTAGCAAGCTGTCGGCAAAGCTCGCTGCCGATCGAGCCACCGCCGCCCGTCACAAGAACGGTTTTATCACTGACATAATAGGCAATTTCATCAAGGTTTACCTTTATGCTCTCCCTTTCAAGAAGGTCCTCGATTTCGACATTACGTATCTTTTGAATATTGACCTCACCGTTTACAAGCTGATAAATACCGGGGAGGGTTTTCAAAACACACTTTGTGTTTGAGCACTCATTAAGGATTTTACGTTTTTTGGCAGAAGGTAATGTCGGAATTGCAAGAATAATCTCCTCGATATCATATTTTTTTGCATATTTTTCAATTTCATTGGTATCGCCGACAACGGTTACACCGTACATTTTTTTGCCGAGTTTGGTTATATCATCATCAAGGATACAGACAATATTGTTTTTTGAATTACTGCTTCTTTGCAGCTCGTGTAATATCATCGCGCCCGCATCACCCGCACCGATAAGCATTGTTTTTATTGTAGCGGTGCCCGATTTTTTGTAATCGCTGACGATTTTTCTTAAAAACCGATAAGAAAAGCGCGTCACAAAAACAAAAGCCGCAAGCAAAATGAGTTCAATAACAACAAAGCTTCTGGGAACCGGCTTTTCAAAAAGATACTGTATCAGTATGTGAAAAGCAGAAACAATAAGTGCAGAAATCACCACGCGAAAAGCTTCTTTTTCACCCGCGAACTCCCAAAGGCTGTCGTAAAGGCCCATAACACAAAAAACAACAATACCGACAATTAGTGCGGCAGGCAGGCAGTGCAGAACATTGCGAAAATAAGACAGTTCTGTTTCATTAAGGCTGAATATTTCAAACTCAAATCTTATCCACAAAGCAAGAAAGGATGCCGCGGCAATACTGATGGCATCAACAAAAACCAGAAAAAGCTGACGCACAATTTTTTTATTCAATTCATTATTGATTTTTTGTGATAGCATTAAAAGTTTTCTCCATTTTTACAGACCGATATCTGACAAAAATTGTTTTGTCGCATCGGCTGTTTCTGATGATAATGATTGATTGTATTTCAGTTCCCTGGTCACACGTCTGATATGACCGCAAAAAATAAGTTTAAACCAGCGGCGCACCTCCATAAACGGTGTAAGCCAGCGGTGTTTATTGAGAATCGGGTAATGAAATTTGATTACGTCATACGGAATAAAGATTTTTGACAGCGCATAGCCGAGGCGTCCGCCGTTTTTTTGCTGCTGAACAGTGATACGGTTTTGCTCATTTCCGTAAACACCGCCGAGCAAAATGAAATTTTCCATCTGCTGCAAAACGGCATCGGGTGATTTTTCTTCAAACCAAATTTTGCACATATCGGAACATATTCGTGAGAAATCCAAAAGACCGCCCTGCTTTAACAGCTTTTCTCGTACATCGCGTCGAGCACCGTCGGTGTTGTCCAGCAGCCAGAGATCAATAAAGGTTCTGATACCGCAGCCGCCCGTTTCAAAGTGCTTTGCCATATGAGCGATGTGATAAAAATAGAACATTTCATCGGGCATATTATATTGATACTGCTTTTTTTCTGTAACACGAGCTGTTTTCCAGACATCGTCCAAAACCTTTTTTGAAGATTTCACCGCGTTTCTGCCAATAAGCTTATAGTGAAGTTCAAACTGAACATTACTGTTTTTTGCAAGCAATAAAACGTCGTGACCGCCCTTTTTGTTAAAGGAGTAGCCATAGGTTTCGGTGAGCAGACTGACCGCTTTATCAAGGTCCTGCTCATGCACAAGAATATCTATATCGCAGCTTGTACGCATCCATGGCTCAGGATAGTACTTTCTCAAAACTGCGCCCTTCAAGGGTATAAACGGGATGCACGCATCCTCCAGCACGGTGCACAGGCGCTCATATTCGTAATTGAGTTTTTCATATTTAAAAGCGGTTGCAAGAATTTCCTTTTCAAGTGCCGTATCTTCATCCGAAAGTAAATCATTTTGTTTGAGTGCGAGAATAATCAGGTGTGAGATATCGTGCTTTTTGGAAAGCTCAAGCAGATACGGCAGCATCTCACGCGAATAGAGCGATTTTTGCGCATCGGACAGAAGCGTACCGCAAAGTACACATCGCAGTAACAAAAACAATATTTGATTGTTGTTATGTTTTATTTCAAATTCCATTTATAAATCTAGCTTTCTGCTTTGCTTTGATTGATTGATTTTAAATTTCTTAAAAATCTGCGGACATTAAGCAAAAGCAACGCTCCGCAAAAAATTCCGTAAGCAACAATCAAAATAATAACATACGGAACATTACAGTTAAGCATTAAAATTCTGATTATAGACGACAGAGTGAAGACAACTATAATTTCAATAAAGAATATAAAAAAGTATTTCCAATCAAACATTTTAAATATATTTGATTTTAACTCTTTTGAACTTAAAGAAAGCAACACCACACCCTGAACAACAGTTACAAGCAGTGTGGCAACGGCAGGACCGACTTCCCCAAACACAAAAAACAAGCTGATATTTAATATAATGTTTGCAAAAAAAGTACCGAGGGATGCCAGCATAACTGTTTTGGTTTTGCCTGCCGCGCTCAAGACGAGCGTTATATTAAGTACGCTGAAAATATCTACCAATATATAGATTATGAATACAATCACGCTAAAGCTGTGTGAAGCATATTTTTCTGTATACAAAAACCGCATAAGCTCCGGTGCAACACAAATCGCACCTGTCGCAAGAATCGTTGTCGACATATACGAGAGTTCCAAAAACGACTTGTACAGCGAGTGAGCAAGATCGTAGCGTTTTTGGGCAATATACCGTGTAATATACGGTAAAAGTACTGTACAGAATGATGACATAACTATATCAAAAGGAAGCAGCTTTGAAGCATTGGTATAAACTGCCATCGTTTCGGTATTTGTAAAAAATGATATTACAAACTTGTCAGAATCTCTGTTTAAAGACTTTATAAGAGCAAACATTGCCATAGGCAGACAATAAAAAAGAATCTCTTTGATAATACTTTTATCAAATTTTAAAATGTTTATTTTACAGTTGTTTTTTCGAAGACTTATTACAAAATAAACGACCTGTGCAGCATCTGTAAGCATCTGACATATCAAAAGTATCACAATATTGTCAAAAACATAGCACGCAAAACAGATGGCAACAAGCTTTAAAACCGAAACCGCCAGGTTTCTGAAAGCTATCATTTTTGCCTTGCCTATCGCGATAAACATTAGCTGCAGCAATGAAATAGAATTTTGCAAAACAGGCAGAATTGCGGCAAAAATCACTAAAGGCTTTAAGCTGTCATTTCCGAAATATTTAGAAATGGGTACTGTGCAAATAAGAACAATCGCAGAAGAAACGGCACTTGCAACATATTGCAAAAAGAATATTGTCGAAACATAAGTATCACGTCTTTTCCGGTCGCTCTCTCTGCAAAAGAAAAAGTTAATTCCATCCATCATACCAAAAATGGTAAGACTGCTGACGGTTGTTGTTAACAACATAATCTGGGAATATGTACCGTAATCCTGAAGCGAGAAATGTCCTGACAAGATTCTTGTCATAACTATCCCGAGAACGAGAGTCACAAAACGTACAAATATCAAAAAGAAAGAGTCTCCCGAGGCGCCGTTAAACAAAGATTTTAATTTATTCAACTTCAATTTGTTTCACCACTTTCGCGGGGTTTCCCGCAACAATCGTATACGGCGGAACATCTTTTGTAACAACTGCCCGTGTAGCCACAATAGAGCCCTTGCCGATTGTGACTCCTTTAAGTATTGTCGAGTACTGACCTATCCACACGTTATCCTCTATAACAACAGGAGCACTTGCAGAATGATGCCATTTCCAATTGTCGTTAAAAAAGCCGCCCATACACATATTTTCCCTCGCCTTTGGCGATACAGGATGATTGTTGTTATCATAAATACGGACATCATTTGACACCATAACGCACTGACCGATACGTATGCTTTGTTCTGAACCTATCATTGAGTTATGACCCAAATAAAAATGGTCACCGATTTCAATGCTACCGTTTGGAGTAACATACAGACTGCCCAAAAGCGCAGAATTGTCCCCCACCTTAATTTTATCGGGGTTTCCGGAACAGTTTGTGCATCTACCCGATTCAGAATAAACTATATTGTTACCGATACGGGAATTTTTTTGGTACGATTTTTTACTTTTTAAAATCCTCAGTTTATTTAACAACACCATATATTTCTCCAAAAATTATAATTTAGTTTGCTTTTCTGTATTTTTTTACAACAGCAGGGTTGCCTGCGGCAATTGCCCATTCGGGCACATCCTTTGTCACAACAGCACCTGCACCGATAATTGAGTGACTGCCGATGTGAACACCGGGCAGAATTATTACTCTGCCGCCAATCCACACGTCATCGCCGATATGAACAGGCTTTTCCTCCTGAAACCCCTGGCCTCTCATAGTGGTTGTAACATCATCAAATTTGTGGTTCCAGGTGTAAACAATACATTGGGGGCCCATCATCACATCGTCACCGATAATGCACTTGCCGCCGATATGCGCGTCAACACCTATACCCGAACGGTCACCGAGCTCCACCTTTGATGAAAAAACGGCACCCTTTTCTATATTTACATTTTTGCCGCACTTTTCAAGTATCAGCTTACCGCAAAAAGCGCGGAGCTTCTTTTGCCCGATTTTTACGGGCGAAAATGAAGTGGGCAGGTTTTTGGCAAACAGATTATAAATCAATAATCCCATTATTTTTTTGATTTTTCTCATTTTATGCTCCTGTCAGGTTTGGTATATCTTGATCCTTGCAATAGTATGCAAGCATAACGATAATTGCTAAAAAGAACCACAGATTATCATGAGTAAAAATACCGATAGAGAAAATTCTGACAACCAATATTATTATTGGAATCCAGATACCCCGCTCAATTTTAATTTTACCCATACTGAAGCGAAGTGTTGCTGCAAGAATTGCGCAGCCAACGATTCCGATGTTAAAAAGTGCTTCCAGCAATGTATTATGTGCACCTTTTCCAAGCGTTTCAAGAATACTTTTAAGACCGTTTCCAAGCCACATTGTTTTTGCATTATTAAATATCGCATCTGCATATGCAAGCCAGAGGTGAAGGCGTCCTGTTGTAATACTGTCGGTAGAGCCGGTTTCATCCTGCAAAAACCGGAACAGATACATATCGATATAATCATAGGCAAACAAGTATATAACCGTCACGCCAATGCCCGCAATAAACAAAAACTTTACAAATTTGCCTATACCCTGTCTTATAGACATAAACAGCCATAACACCAAAAGCAATACCCACGATATAATAAAAGATTTACTTACTGACATAAGTCCGAAAACAGACAGCATAACAAAGTATGCTATATGTATCTTTTTCGCCTTGTTATTGTAAATTAAAACTACGATAGCAGACAACGCCATTATAACGTTCATCGTATAGTAATTTGGGTTGCCGTCAAGACCTGAAAATCTCGAAGCATAGCTGTACTCACCAAGCACCAGCATTGCTTCCATAATAAATTTATTGATTATCGGGAAAGAGCTTTTAAACAGTGCAAGCACTGATGAAAGACAAATACCTGCAGAATACGCCGATACAACCGAGGTGATCTCAATAGCGTCATTTCTCACATAATAAAGCATCAGTATTCCCGACACCATCGTTATTACCGTTGTGAGCTGACCCATTCCTGAAAACAAAAGGCTGTACGTTGCAAAAAGAGTAATAAAAATGAATAGACGGACATCTATCTTGCGACTTACTATTACCATTTTTAAAATCACAAGGAAAAACAGAATTGTAAATATACTCATTCCGTCTACATTATTTTTCAGTATTGTAGCAAACGGAAGCAAGAAAAACAAAAATGATACACAGTGGCCGGTACTGCTGATTGCAAACACAACGGCACTGATGCCTGCAAACGCGTAAAAGAAAATATCGTTTACCGAGCGAAGCAATATCAGCAGCGAAAACAAAGCACAAATCCAGAATACATATTTCGGATTGTACTTATGCTCACCAATTATTATTTTCCACCTTGTATTTACCATTAAAGGTTCTCCTTATACCACTCAATCGCTTCGTCAAGACCCGACGAGAAATCGTAATCGGGATCGTAGCCCAAAAGGTCTCTCGCCTTTGATATATCAGCATTGCTGTGCTTGATATCACCTTTTCTGTCAGGGCCGAAATTCGGCTCTATATTTTTATTTAACGCTTTTGTTAAAGAATAATAAATATCAATTAAAAATTCGCGACCGCCGTACGCGATATTAAACGCCTGTCCTGCCGCCTCATGCGGAGCAAGGCAAGCCTTGAGATTTGCCTCGATAACATTTTCGATATATGTAAAATCGCGGCTTTGCTTACCGTCGCCGTTTATTGTAGGCTGCTCATCGTTGATAAGCATTTTAATAAATTTAGGAATTACCGCAGCATATGCGCCGTTCGGGTCCTGTCTGCGACCGAAAACATTAAAATAACGAAGGCCGTAGGTGTCAAGACCGTAATGCATTGTATACTGCTTTGCCCATTCCTCGTCGCATCTTTTTGTAAGAGCATAGGGTGACAGAAGATTTCCTTCTCTGCCCTCGGTTTTGGGCAGGTTGGGCTCATCACCGTAAACCGAGCTTGATGAGGCGTAAACAAACTTTTTGACGCCGTTTTGTCTCGCAGCTTCCATCATATTAAGTGTGCCCTGTATATTATTGGCACAATAAAACAGCGGCATTTCAATTGAGCGGGGTACGCTCCCCCACGCAGCCTGATTGAGAACGAAATCAACATCTTTGCAGGCTTTCATACAGGTATCAAAATCTTTGATATCACCCTTTACAAACTCATAATCAGCGTTATCCTTGAACATATCGACATTTTGTTGTTTACCTGTCGACAAGTCATCAAGACAGCGCACACGGTAACCAAGCTTTAATATCGCCTCACAAAGATTTGAACCGATAAAGCCCGCACCGCCCGTTACAAGAAACAAAGAGTTGTCCGGAAATTTTAAATTTTTATAGCCCATTTATTAAAGCCTCCAGTAAATATACCCTGCATTTTCATATTCCTTGCGATCAAGCAGACCCTTGATATCTACAAGGATTTTCTGACCGTCACCAAAGAATTTATCAACATCCGACTGTGTAAAGGTCGAGAACTTGTCATGCGCCACAGCTAAAACGACAGCGTCCATCTGCCTGATAGTATCAATATCGGTAAACTCAACACCGTAAAGGCGCTTTGCCTCGTCCGCATCGGCAGTGGGGTCAGCGATAATAGGCTCTATTCCGTATTCGCGGAGCTCTTTTACAATATCAAATATCTTTGAATTTCTGGTGTCGGGGCAATTTTCCTTAAATGTAAAGCCAAGGATTGCAACACGTGCATTTTTAACGCTTTTATCTGCTTTTATAAGGCTTTTAACAACGTTTTCGGCAACATATTTACCCATATCGTCATTGATGCGGCGACCCGCCAGGATGACCTGACTGTGATAGCCAACCTGCTCTGCCTTATATGTAAGATAATAAGGGTCAACACCGATACAGTGACCGCCAACAAGACCGGGATAAAACTTTAAAAAGTTCCATTTTGTGCCCGCGGCAGCCAGAACTGATTTTGTATCAATGCCGAGCTTATTGAAGATGATTGAAAGCTCGTTCATAAACGCGATATTTATATCGCGCTGGCTGTTTTCAATCACCTTTGCAGCCTCTGCAACTTTTATTGATGATGCTCTGTGGACACCCGCCTCAACCACCAGTTCGTATACCTTGGCAACGGTGTCAAGTGTCTGCTCATCCATACCCGATACAATTTTGATTATTGTCTCAAGACGGTGTACCTTGTCGCCGGGATTTATTCTTTCAGGAGAATAACCCACCTTAAAATCAACGCCGCATTTAAGCCCTGATTCTTTTTCAAGAATCGGCACACAAACATCCTCTGTAACACCGGGGTAAACGGTTGATTCGTATACAACAATACTGCCCTTTGTAAGATTACGACCTAAAATTCGGCTAGCACCCTCAACAGGAGAAAGGTCGGGGGTATGATCGTCGTAAACAGGGGTGGGAACGGCAACAATATGAAATTTTGCGTCTTTTAGCTTTGTTTCGTCAGCAGTAAACTCCACTGTTGTCTGCTTTATAGCGTCGTTTCCGACTTCGTTTGTAGGGTCGATACCCGATTTATATAACTCGATCTTTTTTGCGTTAAGGTCAAAGCCGACTACCTTAACTTTTTTGGCAAAGGCTACAGCAATCGGCATACCCACATATCCAAGACCAACCAAGGATATTTTTTCTTCACCCGACACTATTTTATCATAAAGATTGTTCATTTACTTTTCTCCTTTTACAATACTGGTTGCTTTAACAAGATGCTTTGACGAGTCGTTGTCGCTGATTATCTTTGCGGGAATGCCGCCGACCGTGACACCGCTCTCAACATCCTTTACAACAACCGAATTTGCTCCGATACACACGCCGTCGCCTATCGTGATATCACCGACGATTTTGGCACCCGGGCCGATGTACACGTTATTTCCGATTTTTGCCGCAGTGTTCTCACCGCCGTTTGCGCCGATATTGACACCGACGTGTATTCTGCAGTTTTCGCCGATTACAGCGGCAGACGAAATAACTATAGTTCCGTAATGAACTATGGCAAGACCGGGTCCGATATTGTTATACGGTATGGAAAAACCGAGCTTTAAAGATAATTTGTGATACTTAAATCGGTAATAGTATTTTTTAAAAACATTTGATGAATTTGCATAGTAGCAAAGCTTTCGCATACAGATCTGAAATTTCCATATTTCGTCGCCGAAAAAGTCGGGGCGTGCTTTCTTTTTGCCAAGAGCAGCACGGTCACATTCCAGATAATATTTTAAATCCTGCTTTGTTTTTATCATTTTTTACTCCCGTTACAAAGCTTTTCAAATATCGCATCAAATTTTTCAGCAGCAGCCTTTGGTGAAAACTCTGCTGCACGATGCTTTGAAAGCTCTGAATACTTTTTCATAAGCGTATCGTTATTGATAAGATGCAAAAGTGCATCCGAAAGTGACGATATCGCAATCTGATTATCTGTTTGTGTAATGCGCGGTGTTATTATACCGTAATCGCACTCTGCAAAGCTATCGGTCACGGCATTATAATCGCTGTCATCACGCAATATCTCTGCAGGACCGGAATAACAATTGGCGGCAACTGCGGGAAGACCGAGGCTCATAGCCTCCGCAAGTACATTAGGAAAGCCCTCACTGAGAGATGATAAAACAAAAACATCACATTTTGCCATATACTTATACGGATTATTTTGAAATCCGGTAAAGTAAACGCAGTCTTGCAGATTATGCTGATTTATAATCTCATTATATTTTTCTTTATAATCGCCGTCACCTATCAAAATAAGGCCGCAATCAGATTTATTTTCGTGCACCTTGGAAAAAGCCGAAAGCAGATGCTCAAAGCCCTTTTCTTTACAAAATCTGCCGACCGAAACAAAGTTTTGCTTATGGCACGAAATAAAGTCGGTAAATTCTTTTTCGGTCTGTTCTTTTGACTGCTTACAGATTTCATCGGTATCGATCACATTGTATACAGTAAATACTTTTTCACTGTCCTCGGGGTATTTTGACAGATAGTAGTTTTTGATATACTCTGAATTACATATCATTGCATCAGAGCTGTCGACGCCGCTTTTGAACATTGACGTTTTATCGAGCATACCGCCGAAGTCCCTTGCGGATATGATTTTTACTGTATTCTTATATTTGATTCTTGTTATAAGATTGCTTATTGAAACAAACTGAAACAATATATCAATTTTTTTCTCACGCAAAAGCTTTTTTATCTGTCTGTGTCTTAAATAAGTGTTATATATTTTGCCGACTACTCCCGACTTTGGCGGAAGCTTAAAGTCGACGAGGGTACCCGCATAATCATAGTCTATATCGCCGCCGTTAAACAGCGCAACATATACATCGTTATTGTCATCAAGTATTTTAGAAGTATTTGCAGCACTGCGTTCAGTTCCGCCTATACAAAGAGATTCTTTTAATATGCAAATACGCATAATTTCTTCCTTCTTTTTATTTCAGATCTTTAAAGCTTACAAATTCAAAGCCGTTTTCTTTATACTTACGGTACGTTTCTTTTGACGAGATAAACTCATACTCTTTGATTCTTGCAGTTGTTATATTTCCAAAATAAGGGCTGTCTGCAACGGTTGCGGGATGAAAAACAACCTCGATACAATCGCGGCCGTCTTTTTTCAAAGCGTTCATAAGCACATCGCCTTCTGTTTTACACAGCTTGTCAAAGCTGACAATACGTGCTGTTGGCATAACAAAGGTTTTTCTGATTTTTTCAAACCAGAGCTGAAAAAAGTTTTTAACCAAAAACTCACGGACCTCTGTTTTAAGAGGAAGACCGAATTTGTCGTAGTACACTCTCTGAAAGGTTCGGGTGGCAGGGATATTATGACGCTTTGCCACTTTTTCAAACACCTTATAGGCTTTTGTATGAAGCGACGAGTTCTCGTGCGTGTTCCAATAGTCCGCACATCCACAGGTTTTTTCAAAAAGGACACACTGTGCTTCGAGTTCTTTTTCAAGGTCAGACGGTGAAACAAGACCCTTGCTATACCTTTTTTTGAAGGTCGAAATAGTAAAAAAATCGCCGTTTTCGTCGACAAGCGTGGGTATATCCTTAGGGTCGCTCAGCGGTCTTCCTGTTGTAACATTCCAGTGCACACCGATTGAAATATGGGGGTAGCGCGCCCTCAAATCCTTTGCGTTATGTAACGTATCCATATTGAGCATTACATTTGTCGTTGTAATAATGCCGTTTTCTATTCCTGCATCAATAGCTTTGTCTACAGACTCGCACATTCCGTAGTCATCTGCAGTAACAATCAATTTTTGCATAACAGTTCTCCTATATTTTATCAAACTCTTTAAAGCCCTGCCTCATAAGCTTACATATTTTTAAAAAGCTGTATTCTTTTGAAATATTTCTCATACCAAATGCAAAATAGTACAGAAGCAAATTCTTCATAACGGGAAAAGCGTTTGCTATCAAAATTCCCTTGTCAATAAAGTATTTATCGTTATAGCCGCAAAACCACGACGACTGCTCCTGCTTTACCTTTGCAATAACAACGGGGGAGGCGTACATTTTAAGACCTTTGCG
>JAZQDN010000034.1:0-26030 GCA_045546815.1 Eubacteriales bacterium | reverse complement strand
CGGGAAGCACGATATTTGACATAAACTCATCTTCAAAGACCGATATCCCGCATTCCACAGCTTCAAGCTTTGCCTGAATAACAAGCTTAAGTGCACGCCACCTTTGACGGCAGGCTTGTTCCCACGCTTCAAACTGACTGTTTTCAGTTCGGGTGCGACCCGTGGCAGTTTTGTTGAACTCTTCTTTTCGCGGAAGTGGTAAGACAAATTTTACTTGTCGTTCATGCATTGTAAAAACTATAAGAGCTTGTCCGTTTGCTGTAGCATAGGCAAAATTAGTTGCGCCATACCTGAGCAAGATTTTCTCAATTTCAAGTCTGGAAAGCTCACTCGATACACTTGTGTTCTTTGCATATTGTGACATTTATATCATCATCCTTTCTGAATCGTCATTTCTTTTATCGAAAATATATCCGATATTATTTCGCAGCGTTCACAAAAGAAGTCGTCAAAATCGTCGTATATCTCGACATCCCTGCGCAGCTCGCAGGAGACAAAACGGCACTTTTTTTCATCCCACTTAATAACATAATCAGCAAACTCTCCCTCATCGCCATAAAACCTGCAGATATGGTTTTCAAATATCTTGTTGCCGTTCTTATCAAGCTTGCCTGTAAACTCGCTAACGGTTTCTTTTTTTACTTCAACCTCAAGGGCGGTTTGCTGTGATGGCATTTCAACTTGGTTCAAGCGAATAAAGGCGCGGTTTATATCTGGGTAAAAATTAACATTGCCGACAACCCACTCATCAGAATAGCGCCTTTGCGCTCTATGTAACATCTGCCGCATCATCAGTCTCCATTTTCAAACAAGCTTTTGCTTGCCGACTCTTTAATTTTGCGATTTCATCGTTCTTACAAATCAATTCTCTTTCAAGGTTTGCTGTCTCACACTTAAGCCATTGATTCTCTGTTAGTAAAGCTCGATATTCCTCAAGCGTAATAGTGACTTTTATCGTTTCTTCGACATAACTGCTTTCTACACCGCCGTTTTTGCCCGATTCTGTTATAAAAGTATTAATACCGTGTTCCATTGATTGCCCTCCGCCCTTAGCACATTTTCAGCTGATAATCGTTATCGGTTGATCCGTCGTCAGAATATAAGATGGTATGCTCAATATGTACCGAGGCAATATGATTTTTTTCATGCAGGCAAAGAGAATTGTGCAGCATAACGCTCTCGTCGATATTCAGACCCTTTACAGCCTTTTCAAGCATAATAGCGCCGATGCTGATATCATTTGTGTAGGATGCGTATTTGATAATAGCGCTCTTGGCATCCTCGGTCGTGCATCTGAAAGTATCACCGTCAGACGCCTTGATAGCATAATTAAAAAATTGTTTTGCAGTTTTACTCATTTGTTACCTCCATAAAATTCAAAAATTTTTCGTAACACTCAATACACATATCTATTCGTTGTCCCGGTCCTGCCCTGTATTCACCGGGAGGCCACAGTTTAACCTGAGCAGATTCACCCGCCACAGCTTGAGCCGAATGACCGACAATCTCTTTACCACAAATGTCACATATATACGACATATATTTAGCCATATTACTCGCCTACCCTTTCTTTTACAAGGTTGTCAAGATAGTTCAATATTGTAATGGTTGTGCCATAATCCAATGTTGGTTTGCCGTACGGATTGCATTTGGCTTTTAGATTTTTTTTAAAACTCTCCGCAAATCCTTTTATCGTTTCAGCTTGAGATTTCAGGAGCGTTGCATCTGTGTGTCTGTATTTTGCAACCAACTTTTCAAGTTCTGCTACAAAGTCAATAGCAGGTATTGTTTCGATTGCATCCGCAATTTCTGCTGCATCAATTTGCGTTATTCCGTGTCCTACGACTTTAATGCACACATCAATTGCCGTCCTTATCGCATTATCCCTATTGATATACATCATTGTTCTACACCTCCTCAACAAAACCTACTGTTGCCAGTGGAACAGTGTAGTCTTTATCATACTTAAAATCTTTAAAGGGCGTAGTGTGACAATAAACCGAACACGGTTTTATTGCCATAACGACCATATCCTTTTTGCAAAATTCCGAGTCATCGAGTATGTAATCAACAAATACAAGGCAACTATTGCCTGTGTAATACTGTCCGTCAAACTCGTTTAAAGCCAATAAATCACCTTTATGAAAAGGCCTGTCATTCTTCCGTATTTCAAAAGTCTTTTCGCCCGAGATAACCGCTTTGAAGTATTCTGGACATATCTTTAATTCGTGTATCACATCATCACTCCTCAAATTCAATAATAATTCCACGTGAGCGCAACTCCTCATCGAGAGCAGCTGCGTAGTCTTTTATATCGCCGACGTTGTCGCGACAGTTGTATATTTCCTCGTTATAGCCGTGCAGTATCTCGGCAAGGCCTTTGGTAAAGCGTAAACATTCGTCAAGCTGCCATCCGAACATATCGGATCCAACAAGGCAAGCTGACAATACCAAACGTTTCGAGATTTCTTTGTGTATTTTTTTGGTTTTACGGTCAATAGCATCCCTGTATTCTTTAGGGATGCTATTCGTGGATATTTTAGCTCTCATATTTTTTCACCGCTCACAGCTTCGGGATATTTTTTTAAGAACCATTTTCTGATATTGGCGTATTTAGTTCTTCTACACTCTTCGCGTAGCCTAAGCTCCTTGTATTCAGACATACGAATATCGGAATCGGGATGACTTGCTATGTATTTTTCGATAAATACATAGCTTAAACCTTTGTATGTTTGCTTTGATTTTGCTTTTTTTATAGTTCTACGAACAATTTCAAAACCTTGATTTTCTTTGCGACAAAGCTGAAGCGCTAAATACTCTTTGCTTCCAACCACCGCCGCCCGTTTTGCAAACTCTCTCCCCATAATTATTTTTTTATTTTCATAATCAACCTTCAATTTCACGCGTCTTTTCTCCTTCCGATCCGTTCAAGTACGATATTTGCAAGCGCGGTATCGGTCAACTCGATGCGCTCTATAATAGCCATATCATCAGAAGATATAACTCCGCCTTCAAGCTTCCAGAACAGTGCTTTATTTATAAGCGCAATTTCATCACGCACGTCTGAATACAACAACCCGCGCTCGTCATCAACCGGAATGATATCAGAATCGTATTCCAGCCACTTTGGTTTATTCCACGCATTAATTCTGTCACAATGTATTACCCAGTCGCGAACGCGTATAGCGCCCGATCGGCAAAGGTTGACAATTATTCTTTCAAACATATAACGTTGCTTATCACTTATAGGCCAGTTTGGACTTTTTATTCGCTTTTTGAAATAATTATAAAGCGGCTCAATTTTAGGGTTGCTTATGTTCACAACATAACCGGTTTTATTTGGCACCGTTATAAGAATAACGTTGTTATCCATTTGCAAGTCTCCTTAATATTTCAGATTCTATTTCATTTTTGTCATAGCTGCAGCTCTTATCGCGAATCGGTTTAGCAGTCTGCAGATACTGTTCAAACTTAGGTCCAAAGAGCGTTTCGGGTCGTAAAAAATGACACATTTTTTCGCTTTTTCCCCACTCATCAGCCTTTGATTTGATTACTGTCACAAAATTTTCAAAGGTAAAGCCCTCGTTAAGACGGGCGATAATCGGGTCAACATTCTTTTTTGCATCAAGTCTGAACGACATACCGCAGACGTCGTTCAGCTTCGCAATCACCTGCGCAGCTGTAGCAAACAGCTCGGGATCTCGCCCTTTCTTTTTGGGCGCAGGCGGCAGCTCATCAGCAGCAAGCAGCTGTTCAAGCTTACTAATATGCTTTTTAATAAGCTCGATTTCTTTTCTAATCATCACATCATCCATATAGTGCTTTACTCCTCGACAAAGTTTTCGCATTCAGCGACATCTTCGATAACGCGTGCCTGGTCTCCGTCGGCAGTCATAGCACCCTCAAAGTTATATGCGCATTCGTCTTCAAGACAAAATCTGCACTCATAACACACACTATTGTTAAAGCTCATCACATATCCTCACTTTCACTTGTTTTGTATCAAAAGCTTCGGCGTCTTCGGCCGAGCTAAAATGTATATCCATTTGACCGGGCATAAGCTTGTCGCTCTCACGCACGGTAAAAACGCCAACACCGCTAATCTCCACATACGCACCCACAGGCAGTTCCCCGGGAGCGACAACGCAGGCACCTGCAGCCGATGAGCAGCGGGCGGTGGCGGTGTATATCTCATAGCCGTTTAAATCATCCAGGCTTATATCTGCAGGTTGAGATAGCACAATTGGACTTTCCGCCGGCACAGGATCCTCGTATCCAACACCCACAGCATAGCCGACAATGTACATAAGTCCCGCAATAAGCAGGGAAATAAAAATAATTGATTTAGTTTTCATTTACTGTTACCTCTTTTTGATATTTCCTCAAAGAATTGTGTAATACCCGCTTTTACAAGCGTTAAATATTCGTGTATTTCTTTAAGGGTATCGACGCTATGACTCTCATTCTTTCCCGGAGCAACATAGTCGTCTATTTCGTTGCAAATTTGACGATTTAGAACAGTGACTTCATCCATAATACGAACAGCCATTTTTGTATTTTCTGACACATCATCTGCGTGCAACAACGACTCGCTTAAAAGTTCTGCTAATAACCTTCGAGCCTCAGCACCTTTTTTAGTTTTTTTTGCATCGCTTAATAATTCGTGCATAAAATCCATTACAATACAACATCCTTTCAATTGTTCTTAATATCACAAAGGCAGGCGGGCGGGTAAGATGTACAAAAAACATTATTTTTCAAAGAGGTATTTTTAAAAATAAATTTGGAGTAAATAAAAAATGACAACAACAAACGGTTATACCCGCTCGCTCAAGCCTTTGCTTACAAAATTTTAGGGGCGCACAATTTGCACCACGGTATATGATTTTTAGTTTTTAAGTAACAGTAACTTTTGCTCATCAGTAAACTGCAGAACGCAGTACAGTTTATAGAGCTCCGCTGCGCTGAAGTTTTCAGGTGCTTTCATTCGCCGGCACAATCCCGACGGGCTCATACTCAATCTGGGTGCAAGTTCTTTCATCGAACCAATGCCGAGCAGATACATATTATGCGCAACAGCAGCTTTAAACTTTACCGAGCGTTGTTCGCTGGGCGGCGGTTTTATCCTTGGCATCACATATCATCCTTTCGTTTTTATTGTTTAACTAATTCGTCGACAGAGCACTCGAACAGTGCCGCAAGTTTTATTAAGGTGTCAACACGAGGTTTTGCTTCGCCTTTTTCCCACTTGCTAACAGTCGTTTGGTCAATGTTAAGTTTTTTTGCAACCTCGGTCTGTGTCAAACCGACTTTTTTACGCAAACGCCTAATACTCATATTTCACCTCGCAAATTTAGGAATATTATTCCTGTTTTCTTTAGGATAACCTATGTTCTTTCATTTGTCAAGAATAAAATTCCTAATTTTTCAAAAAACATTGACTAAATTAAGAAAATATTTCATAATTAAAGCAACGGAGGAACAAATTGTGAACAGAATTAAAGAATTAAGAAAAATCAATAAATTAACACAATTTCAATTAGCAGAAGCTTTATATGTCGATCAAACCGCCGTAAGTAAGTGGGAAAAAGAAATAGCTTTTCCATCGGCTGAAATGCAACAAAAATTAGCTGACTATTTTGACGTATCAATCGACTATCTCTTGGGAAGAAGTGATATAAAAGAAAAGAACAACACTATTCCTAATGTTGTTCCCTTTTCTGAGATTGTTAAAAAGCGTGTGCCGGTACTCGGCAGTATTGCCTGTGGCGAACCGATTTTTGCCCAGGAGCAATATGGCGATTTTGTTGACTGCGGTGTGGATGCAGACTTTGCTCTGACCTGCAAGGGCGACAGTATGATTGATGCCAGAATAAACGACGGCGACCTCGTATTTATAAAACAGCAGGATATTGTAGATAATGGCGCTATAGCTGCAGTGATTATCGACAATGAGGCTACGCTCAAGCGTGTGTTTTATTATCCCGAAACACAAAAGCTCATACTTCAGGCGGCGAACCCAAAATATGAGCCTTTTGTATATATCGGCGCAGAACTCGAGAACATCCGAATCCTTGGCCGAGCTGTAGCATTCCAAAGTTTATTGTAGAATAAGAGGAGTGGACGATTTGTTCGCATTTATTGGAATAAGTATAATAGTGGCACTTGGAATCGGTGCTTTCTGTTGTATTATATCATCTAAAAAAATATCAACAGAAAAAAGAGAAAAATTATTTACTGCAAACTTCATTATATGCATAGTAGCCATTATTATATTTCTTTTATTTAAAGGTCATTTGCAATACTTTTTTAAAGATTACAAAGAAACAGTTATATTAACACCTATAGATCTTGTTTTTCATTCTCACTCAACACATACAACTGAATTTGTTGAAATTGACGATGGAAACGGAGAATCCTGTTGGCTTGATTATGACACCAATATATATCATTCTTATGTTGACCGAGAAAACTTTGAATCGTATGACAGATATGCATACTTCACAGGCGATTATTGGAACTACCCGTTTACACCTGAAGTACATGTGAACAACGAAGAAGTGAGAGTTGTCTCTGAAAATGATGGGGATACAGGTGATTGGGTATATTTAGACAGAAGATATCACTTTGAATTAGATTGTCCTCTTGAACCTAATACGACTTATAAGATAAAAGTTCAATGCGGAGACACTGTAGAAACAATCAAAATAATGTTCCACGAATCCAAAGAGAGCATACCATCTTACTTGAGAGATGAAATTGTTTACTACACTGTAAACGGAAAAGTATATCACCGTAGTAAAAAATGTAGACATCTTCAAAATGTTGAACACATCATCTCCGGCACAATGGAGTATAGCGGCAAGGATAAAGGATGCGAACTTTGTTATTGGTAAACAATATCTATTACTTTATGTAAAAAATACGGCAAACACTATTCTTAAAAAACCACAACGTGCATCTTTTTGTAAAAATAGAGCGTTAGCAGAATTTATGAAAGGAGAGATCCTTATGCCAAAAGCTGAAGCTAAAGCGAAACAGTTGCCGTCGGGAAATTGGAGAATACAGACATCTGTAACCATAAACGGTGTACTATATCGTGAATCATTTACCGCTCCAACTGCACGTCAAGCACGTGCCGATGCACTTAATTGGCAGCTTAAAACAAAAGAACGAAACAAGCCGTCAAATATAACCCTTTATAACGCTGTTGATAATTACATTGAGATGAACAGAAACGTTTTCTCTCCATCCACCATAAGAGGCTACAGTGCCATAAGACGAAATCACCTTGAAGACATCGGCAACCTTAAGGTATCAAACATCACTACCGAGCTGCTGCAGTATAAAATAAACGATCTGTCAAAAATCAAATCTCCAAAAACAGTCAAGAACATTTTATATTTGATTATCCCGGCAATAAAACAAGCTGCTCCCGACAAGGTTATTAAAAAAATCAATCTACCTCAGGAGCAGACCTTTGCACCTAAAAAACATAAAAAGAAAGCATTATCTCACAGCGATGCAAAAGAAATATTAACAAAACTCGAGGGCGAAAACCTTGAATTGCCGGTTTTGTTTGCTGCATGGTTGGGACTGCGCCGATCCGAAGTTCTCGCATTGGAATGGGGCGACATAGATTTTGACAAAAAGCTCGTTCATATCAACAAAGCATTGGTACCAAACGAGAACAACGAATATGTCCTCAAGGGAACCAAAACAGTCAAGAGCAACAGAACTCTATCTGTACCAGACTATATCATAAGCAAGCTTTCAGCTCTCGAAAGAACCGGCGAACGTATCTTCGATATACCGCCATCCCGACTTTCACAAGGTTTTCCAAAAGCCTGCAAAAGAATACTCGGTGAAGCATATACGTTCCACGACCTGCGGCGAACAATGGCATCATACGGACTCGCAATGGGTATTGATGAAAAAACTATGATGGAACTTGGCGGATGGTCCAGTGTTCAGACTATGAGGAATATATACCAGGTTGTTTTAGAAGAACAAAAAGAAACCGCACAGAAAAAAATAAACACTCTATTCGAGGGGCTTATTTCAAGTTAATGCACACGTTATTGCACACGAAATTTAAAAAAGTGAGTGATTATGCGGGTTTATACTACTGTATAAGAGGGTTCAAATCCCTCTTTCTCCGCCAAAAAATCCTCGTTCATTGGAACGGGGATTTTTTATTCAAACCCGAAGGGTTTGTGTATGTAATCAATTCTCTTTGAGAATTGTATGTAATCGCCCTTTAAGGCGTATGGCATCAGCCGTCAGGCTGTATTTTCCTTATCTTCGGGTTTGATTACATGCAATGCTTCGCATTGATTCCATCCATCACTTCGTGATGATTTCATACCGCCTGCGGCGGATTACATACACGGCTTCGCCGTGATTGGAGGTACTTATGAACGAAAATTTTAATGAATACACTTCACTTAGTATGATTGAAAGTGATAGCATTTCCATTTTTAAAAGGAAATGTATAAAATTAGATTCAGATAAACTCACTTATTGTTTTACCTATGTTTTACATCAAAGCTGGGGCGGCAGGGATTTGGTTGAGATTTATCAGCATACAGAAACGGGTAAGTTTTATATTCAAAGAGTACTGACAGAAACAAGAACTGTAGGTATTCCTCAAGCTGGTCTATTAGATGAAAGAGCTATGCAATGGGTAGGATATTGCGCAGTATCTGACAGGACCGCTATGTATATGGCTCAGAAGGCGTATAAGGATACCTGTACATCAGCTTCTGATCTGGTGAATTTAAAACGTATTTTAGGATATTTGTAATTTTACATAATTGATATATTGATAAATTCTGCGAGAGAAACTGAGAGTCTCCCTCTTTATCCGCCACACAAAAACCGCTGTCCTTATGGACGGCGGTTTTTTGCTTTGTGTGGCGAGAGAAAAGGAGATTTGAACCCATGAGGGGAGCCACAACGAGCGCCGCCGGGGGCGGATGCAGCGAGTTGTGGCTCGCGCAGCAGTCGAAAAAACCAAGGATTAGTATAAGCCCGCAGGTTTTTTCGGTTACTGTAAGCTGGGGTCAGACACCCTATGGGTGTGTGACGGCGGTTACTGACACCTTTAACTCATTATATATATTGCTTGAATTTAGCGGTGGTCTGTGCTAAACTTAAATCAATATTAACTAAGGTGGTGGCAATCATACAAGCAAGTACATATTTGATATTTCTGGCACTTTTTATATGCTGTATCGTTGTGCCAACCAGATATTTTTTTATGATGAATAATGTCAGAAAAAAGAAAAAGGAGAAACGAAAAATGCCTACAGAGATGCTAAAAGAATTTATTGGTAAGCAATGCACAATTTCACTGTTTAACGATACATTCGGTGTAAACGGAACAATTGTTGCAATTGAGGGCAACTGGATCAAGGTTGAAGAAAAGAAAAAAATCCGCATTATAAACGGCGATATAATTCGCGACATTTCTGCTGCTAAATAAAAAGGTTATTTGCAATGACTAAAAACGATATTTTAAAACAACTAAATCAGATTAACGCGCCGAAAGACAAGCCTGTGCTTGTTCACTCGTCAATGCGGGCAGTTGGTACTGACGCCGTGGTTTTGCTTGATGCGCTGATTGAGTATTTTACAAAGGACGGCGGGCTTTTGTGCATACCGACGCACACCTGGCACAACCTTAAAAAAGACATCGTTCTTGATATGTCAAGCGACGACAGCTGTCTTGGCATACTGTCGAAAATCGCGATCAATGACACTCGCGGAATACGCTCAAAAAATCCAACGCACTCTATGGTGGTATTTGGTAACAGGCAAAAAGCACTTGATTTTATTAAAGACGATGAGTTTGTCACAACGCCGACTGCACCTGATAGTGCCTACGGCAAGCTATGCGAGCAGGGCGGATATGTTTTACTCATAGGTGTTGCGCACGACAAAAACACCTATCTTCACGCGGTTGACGAGATTCTCGGCACACCAAACCGAATGGAAGACAAGCTTTTAAAAGTAAAGATAAAGGACGATTGCGGTGGCGTTACAGAACGCGACTTTAAGCTCTTTTACTGTGATTACACAAATGATATTTCGCTACGGTTTACAAAGTTTGAAACAGCTTTTCGCTATCACCGCGCGATAACCGACGGGTTTGTTGGTAATGCCCCCACGCAGCTGTGCAATGCTAAAAAAATGAAAAAGACTATGGAAATAATATATAAAAACTCGGAATGTGACCCGCTAAAGCTCGACGGGCCTATACCGCAAAAGTGGTACTGTTAAATTCTTTGTCTTTTTGCCATTTTGCGCCAGCAAAAGAAGCAGTACATATCATTTGCAAAAAAAGCCACAAAGCACACAACTACCGAAAGGTAGGATATATTTTTTAGTGTCGCAAGCACCCAAAGCACGATCAGCACAAGGTCGTTGAGCGCATATGCAAATGCAAAATACGGACTGCGCTTGTAAGTGAGAAACGCTGCAGCAAAGCTTGTTGCAACGGACAGCGTGCTCGGAAGCAGGTTTGAAGTATTAAAATATTTTAAAACAAAATAGAAAACGGCAGTAACAATTAGTGTTAAAACGCACAAAATTGTTTTGTCGTTTTTATTTATGCGGTTTACCGAAACCTCGTTTTTACTGTATCTGTTTTTCAGCCACGAAACAAGAGAGAGCGCCGACATGGGAAGCGTCATCGCAAGATAGGTTATCATTTCGCCGTAGTAACGAAAGCCGAAGGATATTATACCGTAAAGTATGCTGAAGGCTATCATAAGCACCTGACTTATCGGGTTGCCCTTTGATGCAAAAATAAGCGAGGTCACGCCAATGAGGGACGCAATCAGCGTAAGATAATCGCCGCCCGCAAACATAAAAAACGATATACTGATGAGAAAAACCGAAAAAAGCCACAGAAAGATTTCGGTTTTGGAAAAATACTTAAACATAAAAACTCCTTAAAAAAAGCACCTGATACACATCTTCAAAGACCTAACGATGTGCAGCAAGTGCAAAAAAACTACCCGGTGGCAGTATGTATTTTGTTTTAATTATTATATCACGCAAACTGCAAAAAAGCAACATTATATTATTTAAAAACAAGTTTTTGATTTTAAAAACTTGAACGCGTTATAGCGTTACTATATAATTATTATAATAAGTTGCGGCGGGAGGACACTATATGTTTTATGCGGTTGACGAAAACGGCAACAAATACTTGTTTGAGGAAAATAAAAATGATAAAAGCACCGTTCTGACACTAAAAAAGGAAAAGTTTCAGAGCGTAAAAATGCTTACAATGCTGCAAGACGAAACAAAAGCATTTGTTGGCGAGGATGGCTTTTACATATTGCCGAGAAAGCTGTCGATGCCGGGCGATGCACTCATATCGTTTACCGAATGTGAAGACTGCGAGTATACATACAAAAGTCCCATTATGGCATGCTTTGCAGTAAATACACCTGATATGTGCGCGCTTGTAAGAGTTAAGCGCAACTACCGCTTTTCGCTGTGTGTAAAAGTAAAGGACGGAGTGTATTCGGTGGCGGTAATGTTTGATTTTACCGAGCTCGAAAGCCCCGTTGACGATATAGTTATCGAGCTTGTACCAATGAAAAAAGACGCAACCGCAGGCGATTTTGCAAAGTGCGAGCGTGACATAAGGCTTGAACGAAACGAGATAAAGCCGTTAAAGGACAAGTGCCGCGAGCGCGAAATAATTGACTACGAGCGCCGACATCCGCTTATACGCATACGTCTTGGTTGGAAGGACAGCCCCGCTTTTGTAAAGCATCAGACGATTGAAACAGAGCCGCCGATGTACGTTGCAGCAACCTTTGCAAGAGTGCGCGATATTGCAGACGAGCTGAAAGCACAGGGCGTTGAAGGCGCAGATCTTCAGCTTGTCGGCTGGAATACACGCGGTCACGACGGCAGATATCCGCAGATTCTGCCTGCCGACCACGAGCTTGGCGGTGACGAAGAGCTTAAAAAGACGATAGCGCACGTAAAAGCGCTCGGATATAAGATATCACTGCATATAAACGTTATGGACTCGTTTGAAATCGCAGAAGAATTTTCGTGGGACAACGTATGTGTCAAAAAGGACGGCGAGTATCTGCAGCGCGGCGATTTCGGCGGCGGTCTGTCGTACATCGTGTGTCCGAAGCTACAGGTAATTTCGAGCAGAAGGATGATGGAGCAGATCAAGCCGCTAGGTCTCAACGGTATGCACTACACCGATGTTACCTCGATACTCGAGCCCGATCTGTGTCACTCAAAGGATCACCCCTGCAGCACACGCGATGGCATTGAGATGTCAAACACGATTATACGCGAAACAAAAGAGGCGCTCGGTGCGTTCTCGTCAGAGGGCACGCTCGATTTTACACTCGGCGAGCTTGACTACGGACTTTACGTAAGTATGGGCAACAATTTTGACAACGCAAAAATGCCGATGCTCACAAGCTGGATCCCGTTTTTTGAGCTTACCTACCACGGCATTGTGATGTACAATCCCTTGAGCCGCACAATCAACGTTTCGATAAAGGACCCGCGTGATCAGTTGTATTTTTATATGCGCGGCGGAAAGCCTTCGTTCTATTTTTACTCAAAGTTCCGCTCAAACGGCTCTGACTGGATGGGTATGGTTGACCTGACTTCAAAAACGGATGAGGAGCTCAAACGCAGTGTTGCCAAAATCAAGGAGTGTATGGAGCAGTATAAGCCTTTTGCCGACAGACAGCTTGTTTATATGAAGGATTATATCGTTGACGGCGACATTGAGGTTGCTCTCTACGAGGACGGTGTCAGGGTCATCGGTAACTTTTCTGACAGCGACAGGGAGTATGACGGCGTAACGGTAAAAGCAAACAGTTATGTTTTAATATAAGTACAAAAAAAGAGCGTTAAAACGCTCTTTTTTAAATATATTTTTCAAAAAAGTTTAAAAAGTTTTTATAAGCGATATTGTGCACAAGGCTATCGGGGTAGTTATGCTTTAGCATAAGCTCGATTACGCTGTCGTGAATTGAGCGTTTTTCATCAAGCGGACTTATATATAATCCGTCGGTGCCGTCGATATCGAAGCCAAAGCCGAGAGAGTTATGACCGCCGAGCGACAGGCAGTGGTCAACGTGTTCAAAAAGCATATCGACCGTTTTGCTTTTGCCGACAAAATCGGGGTATAAATTGAGTCCTATCACACCGCCCTGCGATATAATTTCCTTTGCCATAGCATCGGTCAGATTTCGGCTGTGCGGACACAGCCTTCTGAAATTTGAGTGTGTAGCAACAATCGGCTTTTTTGAAAGCTGCGCAACATCCCAAAAGCTGTTATCGGACAGATGAGACACATCGAAAATTATGCCGAGGTCGTTGCCGCACTTTACTATCTCTTTGCCAAAGTCGGTAAGCCCCGTATCGTGCTCACCTTTTTCAAGGCGGTTTGACTTTGCAAGCGCGTTTGAGTACCACGCAAGCCCGACAATACGCACACCCGCGCTATACAGCTCTTCAAGGCTTTTTGTTTCAAGCACCGTTCCGCCCTCAACCGACAGCATAACTGAACGGCGGTCGGTATTTATGTCTTTAAACTGTTTTACAACGCAAAGGTTTTCAGCTTTTACACATTCATTGAACGTATTTATATACGCGTCGGTTTTTGTGCCGTCGGTATCAAAAAGCGCAACTATCTGCAGCTGCGGATATTTTTGGCTGAAGTTATGTTTTTTGACAAGCGGCGGTGCAAGACCGATACTGTCGCAGTGTGCATCGATTATGTACATAATACTTCTCCCCAATCAGATGTTGTATTTTTAAAAATATTACAGTATAATTTTAATATGTCTATTTTAACATATATTACAGAAAACGGCGAATATAAATTTGAATTTTACGGTAACCCAACTTTAAAAGAGGTTTTTTTACAAAACGGGACTACCGATTTTTTGCCGTGCGCAAAAACGGGCGTGTGCACAGGCTGTGCACTTACCGCCTGCAAAAAGGTGTTAAACGGCGATACTACGATAAACGACAGCGCAGTTATCATTGAAACAAAAACAGAGTTTGAAGCAAAAACAAACGAAAAGTGGAAGTATGGATGCGCAGTCGATATCGGCACGACAACAGTTGTTTTAAAGCTTTTTTCAAAGGACAATGGCTGTATTGCAACGACAGCCGCATTAAATCCGCAACGCGACATTTCTGCTGACGTCATCGGCAGAATAAGCTATGCATTAAACGGTGGCGCAAAGCCTTTACAAGATAAGATAACAGGCTGTATAGATGAGCTGTTACAAAAGGCGTGTGACAATGCAAAGATTGATAAAAGCGATATTGAGCGATTTGTCGTGACGGGAAACACCGCGATGCTGTATCTGCTGACGGGCAAAAACCCAAAATCTCTTGCAACTGCGCCTTTTTTGGCGGACACGCTGTTTGGCACGCAAATAAATAACGTATATCTGCCAAAATGCATTGGCGCATTTGTGGGTGCAGACATAACGTGTGCGATACTTGCATCGGGTATGGTGGACAAAAACAAGACCGCTCTGCTTTGCGACATCGGCACAAACGGCGAGATAGCGCTTTACAAGGACGGCAGGCTGTACGTTACCTCTACTGCGGCGGGACCCGTATTTGAAGGTGCAGGAATAGAATGCGGATGTATGAGCGTACTCGGTGCGATCGACAAGGTCTGCATTGTAAACGGACAGCTTCACATACACACGATAGAAAACAAAAAGGCTATAGGAATTTGCGGGTCAGGCGTTATTGACGCGCTTGCCTGCGCTCTTGATGTTGAGCTGATGGATAAAACGGGAGCGGCAGAGGACGATATTTTGCTCGCTGACGGAGTTTACATAACGCAAAGCGACATACGCGAGCTACAGCTTGCGAAGGCGGCAATCGCAGCAGGAATTAGCGTTTTAATGAAGCACGCAGAAGTCTCTGCAGATGAAATTGAAGATTTTTATATTGCGGGCGGGTTTGGCTCGCACATAAACTTAAACAACGGCGCAAAAATCGGTCTTATACCAAAAGAGCTTGTACACAAATCGGTGGTTTTAGCAAACGGCGCACTTTCGGGGGCGGCAATGATGCTGGCAAGCGACCGCAATAAAAATAAAGCTCTTGAAATTGCGGCTGTCGCTGAAGAGATAACGCTTGGCGGAAGTGAACGATTTAACAGCGAATTTATTAATAATATGTATTTTTAAACGCTCTGCTTTTGCAGAGCGTTTAATTTTATACTGTACCTGTAACTGTGAGAACAACCGAACCGGGAACTGTAGTAAAGCTGCCGTCGGCATTCTGAACATAGGTTGCGGCGGGAACAGTTATCTGTCCGCTGACTGTTTCGAAAATACCTGTTACGGTATCGTAAGTGTAGTTTACGGGGGCTGTCCACTGCGTGCCCTCATAAGTCACTGTAATATTGCGAAGGATGGGATCAAAGACGTCTGTTACAACAACGTCATCTGTTGCAACAGCAGGAGTATTGCCGTAGTTCTGGATAGTGAAGGTATAGGTGAGCGTACCGTTTTCGATAACGTTTGTGGGCGAAAGTCCCTTTGTGATAGTAAGCTCGGGGGCGTCTGCTGTGCTGATTGTTTCGGTGGCGGTAACGGGGTTTACGATGCCCTCACCCGTCACGGCTACGGTATTGACAATTGTACCGTCGGCGTCAAGGGGTGCAAACCCGTTTACATCGGCGGTATAGATGAGTGTAATATTTGCGCCCGCAGGGGCATCAATGCCCGTAACGGTGAGCGGCTGTGTGCTCAAAACAGTGGGGTCGGGTGCGAGCACACCGTTTACATAATATTGCAAAGAACCGTTTATAAAATCAAGCGGATAAACCGTGTTACCGTTTGAAATATAACTGCCGAGGGTATCGGTAACGGTAAGGTTTGTAAACGAAGCACTGCCCGAATTTATGAGATTTACCACATAAACTATATTATCGTCACGGGTATACTCGTTGACAAGCGCGTTTTTTGTCAACGACAGCGTCTGGCTGATAGTACCCGTTACGGTATTCGAGTCGGTTGTCCTTCCGTTATACGAAAGGGTCGCCTTGTTTGTAAAGGTTGCCATAGTTATTTCTCCTTATTTTACTCGCTGTAAAATACAGCTATAGTATCTTATGCAACCTTTTTAAAAAGCGTTAATTTTTTCCTTGGACTATGTTATTTTGTGTAAAGTATTTATTTATCGAATTGAGGACATTCTTTTTGTCCGCCGACCACAGCGGTGCAACAAGATCTTTTTTTGCACCGTCACCCGTCAGACGATGGATGACCACATTTTTGGGTAAAAGCTCAATGCATTTTGCAAGTATTCTTATGTACTCATCAAGCGTTAGTGTTTCAAATTTATGGTTTACATAATCTTTTTCGAGATCTGTATTTTTAAGCACGTGCAGCAGCTGCAGCTTTATGCCGTCAGTACCGCAATCGGCGGCGTATCTTACGGTATCAAGCATCATTGCTTCACTCTCGCCGGGAAGACCGAGAATTACGTGCGTCACCACCTCTGCGCCGATGTTATGTAGATTATTTACGGCGGCATCGTATACATTTGTGTCGTAGCCACGGCGAATATATCTGACGGTTTGAGGGTGGATTGTCTGAAGTCCGAGTTCTACCCACAGCGGCTTTATTTTTGCAAGCCTTTCAACAAGCGACAGCACATCAACGCCGAGGCAATCGGGGCGGGTGGCTATTGACAGACCCACAATATCGGGGTGGCTTACCGCCTGCATAAACACGCGCTCCAAATACTCTATATCGCCGTAGGTATTGGTAAGCTCTGAAAATAGGCAATATACCCTGCACCCGCGCCCGCCTTGCTTTCAACACGCTTTTTCGCCTGCTCGATCTGCGTAACTATATCGTGTCCGTCCTGCGCAAACTCACCTGAGCCTGCACCAGAGCAAAAAATACAGCCGCGGGTGTCGAGCGTACCGTCGCGGTTGGGGCAGGTCACGTTTATTGAAAGTGCGAGTTTATATATTTTTTTGCCAAAACGTTTTTTCAGGTTTTGATTAAGACTGTTATAAATCATTCGGATATCACCGTGTCAATCTCGTCAACCGTGCAGAGATTGTAAATATATTTTTTGTTAAATTTACTTTTGTCACAAAGCAATACCTTTGTTTTTGACTGTTTCATCATAACACGGCGCAAAGCCACCTCGTCTGCCGAGAGGTCAGTTGCATTTTCGCCGTCAAAGCCGTGACAGGAAAAAAACATAATATCGGCGTTTATATTTTTTATGTATTGTTGTGCGTGCTCGCCCACATATGAAAAAGAGCGGGTTATCATTTTACCGCCCGTGCAAAATGTACGTACACCTGCTGCGGCGAGTGCCACTGCGGTTTTTGCACCCGACGTTATAACAATAAGTTCCTTTAAATGTGCAAGATACGGCACCATTGCCATAGCACTCGATGACCCGTCAAGTATCACAACGTCACCGTCGTGCACAAGCTGTACCGCACGCTTTGCCATTTTCTTTTTTGCGTCGGGTGCATCCTGCTCTCTTGCACTCATTGGTATTTCGCGGTCAGCCGCAGAAAGCGGCATAACCCCGCCATACACCTTTTTTATATGCCCCGCTTTTTCCATCGCGGTAATATCACGACGGATTGTGGGTGCGCTTGCAAAAACAGCACGGCACAGTTCCTCTACCGTTGCTTTTCCATGTGCATCGACATAGTTTTTGATTTCTTTGCGTCGTTCTTCAATCAGCATTTGAACACCTTTGATTACTTTTGATTAACTTTGATTATAAATTTAATAAATTCTTCTAATTATATACATTTCATTGACTAAGTTTGACTAAGTTGATATAATTATAACATACAAATTATATAAATCAAGGAGTTAATATGAAGACAAGAGCTGTTCGTCTTTACGGCGAAAATGATATTCGTGTTGAAGATTTTGAACTTCCCGAAATTAATGACGGCGAAGTTCTTATAAAGGTGGTAACAGACAGCCTTTGCGCATCTACATATAAAGCTGTAATTCAGGGTCCGAACCACAAGCGTGTTCCGCCCGATGTTGACAAAAACCCCATCATCATCGGTCACGAGCTTTGCGGCACTGTTGTATCCGCCGGCAAAAATGTGTCAGACAAGTTTAAGTCGGGAATGAACATTGTTATTCAGCCCGCGCTCAAGCTTGAAAACAACTATGATCCCGGCTATTCATACAGATGGGTCGGCGGTAACACCGTTTATGCCGTTGTTCCCGAAATCGTGCTTGAAAGAAACTGCCTTATTGCATATAACGGCGAGGGTTTTTACAAAGGCTCGCTCGTTGAGGCATACGGCTGTGTTATCCGCGCTTTCAAGGGTCTTTATCATACCGATTATGAAACATACACCCGCTTTGACGGTGCAAAGGTCGGCGGTAAGTTCGCTATCCTCGGCGGTGCAGGTCCTATGGGTCTTGCCGCGGTTGACCTTGCCATCAACTACGCCGGCTGCAAGCAGGTCGTTGTAACTGACCTTAACCAAGAGCGCCTTGACTATGCAAACAAAATGTACTCTGTTGAGGATGCCGCAAAAAAAGGTGTTGACCTTCGCTATATAAACACAGCAGAGATTGAAGATGTTGTAGGCTACTTAAAAGAAATTTCAGACGGTGGCTTTGACGATTGCTTTGTTATGGTCCCCGTCCCCTCACTTCTGACACAGGGTGAAGCTATTCTTGGCTTTGACGGCTGTCTTAACTTTTTCGCAGGCCCGCCCGTACACGAGCTTCAAGGCTCGCTCAATCTTTACCGCGTACATTACGACGGTATTCACGTGCTCGGTACAGCAGGCTCGATTCCCGAGGATACACTTGACATAATCAAGCTTATTGAGGACGGCAAGATCGACCCGTCGGGTCTTATTTCTCACATTATGGGTATTGATAAAGTGCCAGAAAACATTTTTGCAATGAAAGTACCAAACGGTGCAAAGAAGATTTCATACAACGAGCTGGATATCCCCTGCATTGAGATAGCAAAGCTTTCAGAGTGGGCGGACAAAGGCCCGCTTTACAAGGGTCTTTACAGCATTGTTTCACAAAACGGCGGTAAGTGGTCTGTTGAAGCAGAAAAATATCTCCTTGAAAACGCTCCCAAAATAAAAATGTAATATAAAAAGCCTTTCAACAAGAAAGGCTTTTTTTAATATAATAAAGTATGAAGCTTTATGAAATATTTGACAACTGTTTAAATGCACCGTATGTTACGCTTGAGGACGATGTCGACGTTGCAATAATTAAAAAGGGGAACTTTTTACAGATTTATTTTGAGGCATCAGTCGGAAACGTTGACTGGAAGAATAATTTTGATTTTCCTGCAACACCTTACACTAAAAATTGCGACAGAGTGTGGTATGCTCACCGTGGGTTTGTGCGGGTATGGAAGATAGCAGAAAAACACGTTGCAGATGCGATAGCCGACAAGAGTACACATAAAATTCTTATTGCAGGTTACTCGCACGGTGCAGCCCTTGCATTGCTTTGTCACGAATACGTGTGGTTTCACCGCCCCGATCTGCAAAAAAAGCTTACTGGCTACGGCTTTGGCTGTCCACGGGTGGTGTGGGGACTCCCCTCGCCCGCTCTTAAATTGCGGTGGGAAAATTTTACCGTTATAAGAAATATAGACGATATTGTGACGCACCTGCCGCCAAAAATATTCGGCTACACTCACGTCGGCAAAATGCTGAAAATCGGAAAGCTCGGCAGATACTCTCCGACAGATGCGCACCGACCCGAAAACATTATGAGAGAATTAAAAGTCCACAGTTAACTGTGGACTTTTTTATTATTTTATAGTGATCTCGAAAAATCTTGCCTGAATGTCCTCGGTAAAGTCGACTGTAAGCGAGGTTTTGTCAAAAGTAAAGGTTGTAGGAAGAGTCGTTGGATAAATAACCTTTACATTCTTTACCTCAATATCGGGTAAATCAAGCTTTACATGACGCTCGCCGTTTAAGTTCCACACCGCAAGATACACCTTTTTATCGGTTTTAAGACCTGCTGAAACAAAGGTGTCGCCAAACATTGAGTAGCCCTTGGGGAGATACGGAACCGACTGCAACTTTTCGGGAGTCAGACTGTTATAGAGGTCAATGCCCTCCTTGATAAGTGCCTGCTTTTTGTCTGACAGCAGGTGGATGCGCGATGCAAGGTGGATTCTGCCGAGAAACGAGTTGATCATATTAACAACAACGCGCTCCTCTGACACAAGTGCATCGGTGCCCTCTTCGCCGCCCTCTTTATAAACATCAGAGCCTACAGGATAGCTCCATACAGCCGCCTGTTCGGGAAGAACAGAGCAAAGGATGTTACCGACAATATAGGGGTAATGAGTATAATTTGTCTGGTCAGATGTTGATATGAGGTGGAAGATCGACAATGCTTTATAATCGGTGCGCAATCCGCCGCCTGCACAGTCTTCAAAAATAACATTTGGGTGACGCTGTGTCATCTCATACGACCAGTCGGTAAACGCATCGATATAGCCCTCGAGACCGTCGCCGAGGCTTGTCGAATTTATTTCAGTGCCAAAGCCGGGGTTGGGGCAGCCGTCAAACTTTATGTAGTCACAGCCGTATTCGTTAACCATTCTGTCAATGGTTTTTGTCATATAATCGCGCACCTTGGGGTTTCGGTAGTCAATACAGTAGCCCGTGCCCTGCGTTATCTTTTTGCCGTTTTTGGTCATAAAGCAATCGTCATCGTAGTAGGCAAGCATCTCTTTATTTTTACGACCGACAACCTCGGGTCCTATCCACAGACCAAACTTCATTCCGAGTGAATGCATATAGTCAGACACTGCCTTGATACCGTCGGGAAATCTCCCGAGGTCCTCTCTCCACGTACCGAAATGCTGATACATCTCACCTGTTGTATCATAGTCGCGTGAGTTATGCCAGCCGCAGTCGATTACGTAGTACTCGGTTCCCGTCTTTGCAACATACGGTGCGGTCTCAAGCGAGCGCGAGGCATACGGATCGTCCCACGAATAGTGCATATATTCATTATATATAGAAGGAAGATTTCTGTCCACCTCTGCCTTTGGCTTGATATGACGGCGGTAGTAGGTCATCTGCGCGAGCACGTCATTTACAGAGCTGCCGTATGCGAGCGTTACAGGGGTTGAAACGTATTCGGTGTCGGGGGAAAGCACCTTATTCCACATATGATAGTGCGCGTTGGGTCCGCCTATCTGAAAATTAAACATATCGTTCGAAGTCGAAAGTTCGGTATACCAACCAGAGTAAGACTCAATCTGGAACATAATAAAATCACTTGTTCTGCGGTTTTCGATAATGCCCTGCGGAACGTTTTCGAGTGACGAAACGTTGCCGACATTTTCCATATGATAAAAGCCGTTGTGCCAGTACATACCAAGGTCGTAAAAGCTGCGCACGTCGGGCATTGACTCAGTATAACGCGCGTTTGTAAAGCGGTGGAGATACCAATCCTTATGCTCGCCCACAATATTTGTTCCCATTCGCAGTCCGATAGTGTTAAGAAGTTCAAGACACATATCCTCATTGCCGATATTTTTTATAGTCTGGGTAACACGAATTGCGTTGGTGTCATCATAAGCTTCATAGCGCGAGGTGATCTCGGCAATATCAGAGCTTTGAACAATGGTGAGCACGTTACCATCAATCTTGTGGCTTTGGTAGCGAAGGCTGTTGGTTGCCGCGCTTTTGTTCATACGGTTACCGCCCGAGGTCGTACCGCCTGCAACGTCAAACACGGGAAACGCAAAACGGTGAACGTTTTTTTCAGTCACCGCATATTCCTGACCGAAAACACCTGTAAGACCGATTATTCCGTTATCGGCTACTGTAAAGGTGAGCGATTTAAATTTAATCTCCATAGTTTTTCTCCTATAGCTCTATTTCAAACAGGCGCGCCTGTTCATTTTCGGTAAAATTAAGATAAAGAGCGTTATCCTTCAGTTCAAAATCGGTCGAAAGTGATTTTGGATAAGCAACGGTTGCAGATTTTGCGTTAATTTCGGGAAGTGCGAGCTTTATATTCTTATCGCCGCCGAGATTCCAAACCGCAAGATACAGCTTTTTATCATCTTTTAAGCCGACCGCCACAAAGCTGTCGCCGAACTTGGTGTAGCCCTTGGGCAGATACGGTACTGACCGCAGCTTAAAGGGTACCAGTTCTTTATAGAGGTCGATGCCCTCTTTGATAAGTGCCTGCTTTTCGTCGTCTAAAAGGTGGATGCGTGATGCGAGGTGTATTCTGCCGAGCAGTGCATTTATCATATTAATAACAACGCGTTCTTTTGAGATGTTGCCATTCGAGTTTTGCTCGTTTTCTTTGTCATAAACCCACATATCAACAGGGTAGCTCCACACAGCTGCCTGTTCGGGAATTACGGCAGTCAGGATGTTGCCGACTATATAGGGGTATAGGTTGTAGCGTGTTTGGTCAGACGTTGAGCAAAGCGGGAAGCGCGACAGCGTCTTATAGTCCATACGCTGACCGCCCGAAGCACAAGCTTCGAACACGACTTCGGGATGGCGGGCCATCTGCTCCTCAACCCACGACAAAAATGCGTCCGCGTGGCGCTCAAGACCGTCGCCGAGTGAGCAGGCATCAAGTTCAGTACCCGCACCCGTATCCTGATTATAGTCGAATTTTATGTATTTTGCGCCGTATTCATCAACCATACGGTCTATAACGTCGGTCATACGTGCGCGCACTTTGGGATGGCGGTAGTCGAGAAAATATCTTCCCATCTCGGCAACCTTTTTGCCGTTGCGGGTAAGGAAGCAGTCGTCATCGTAAACTTTGAGCATTTCGTCGCATTTCTGACCGATTATTTCAGGTTCAATCCAAAGACCCAGCTTTAAGCCCACGCTATCAAGATAGTCAGCTGTTTCGCGCACACCCTTTGGAAAACGCGCGTTACTCTGCTCCCACGCACCAACATAGGGGTAAATTTTACTTCCGTCCACCTCGTCGTGCCAGCCGCAGTCGATTACGTAGTATTCACAGCCCATTTTGGCAACAGTGGGCGCAATTTCCTTTGTACGTTCTGCATCGGGGCTGTCCCACGACAGATGCATATACTCGTTAAATATTGCGGGAAGGTGCGCATCTGAAACGCAAGTGCCTTTTATGTTACGGCGGTAATTTGTCATTTTTGCAAACACATCATTAAGAGTTTTACCGTTTGTAACAGCAACTGCAGGAGTTGTATAGCTTTCCCCGCTCTTTAACAGCTTATTCCACTGATGAAAACGCTGTGTCGCGCCCATCATAGTGAGGTAAAAACGATTGCGGGTAACGCCGATTTCGTAGTACCAGTTATTGTTTGACTCGATCTGAAACATTATGCAGTTGCCCGTCGTCTTATCCTCAATGACGGCTTGCGGCAAAAGGTCCTTTGTCGACCAGCTACCCATATTATAAACACGATGCGATGCATTGATAAAACAAAAACCGAGGTCGTCAAGACTTTCTACCTTAGGGATTGCCTCTGAATAGCGGAAATTAGTAAAGGTATGAAGATAGATGTCCTTACTATCTTTCATAACATCTGTGCCGAAAAACAGCATCATCGAGTTTGCCCAGTCGAGCAAAATTTCATCGTCTGAGATATTTTTTATCGCGCGATGGACACGGATTGCGTCACCGATACTCTCGTAAACAGTCGTAACCTCAACCGTATCATTTTCCTCAACAATTGTGAGCAGATCATTTTCAAGCGTGTGGCTTTTATACAAAAGCGACGGCTTTTCGCTTGACGAAAACATCTTGTGCGAGCCGCTTATCTGATGGTTTCTGCCGTTGATATGCACCTCGGTAGTGCCGAGCTTTTTGACGTTTTTTTCTTCAGAATTGTCAGTGCCGAAGCCGCCTACAAAGTCAACCACGCCGTCGGTCACTCTGAATTTTAAGTCTTTAAAAAGTATTTCCATAGTTCTCACCTTATTTTAGCAAATATGTTTTTATAACAAAAGACACAATGTTCCGTCTTTTTTGTATTATTGTTTTTATTCTATAAAAAAAGGCAAAGCCCGTTTTAAATTGGGACTTTGCCTTATTTGGTTTGTGCAAAAACACGGCGGACAGCCAATGGCCGCCCCTACATTTGTGGGGTGGTTTTATGCGTTTGCTTTTTCGAATTCTTCGATAAATGCAACGAGCTTGTCGACACCCTCTGCAGGCATTGCGTTGTAGATCGAAGCACGCATACCGCCAACCGAACGGTGACCCTTTAAGTTTTCAAGACCAGCAGCCTTACTCTCTTTTACAAACTTTGCATTGATCTCATCGTCAGCTGCGCGGAATGTAACATTCATCATTGAACGGCTGTTTTCTTTAACAGGGTTTGAGAACAGCTTGCTGTTTTCAAGACAAGCATAGAGTTTATCCGCCTTCGCCTTGTTGATTTCCTGCATTTTCTCAAGACCGCCAAGCTCCTTGATCCACTCAAGAACAAGCTTACATACATAGATCGGGTAGCAGGGGGGAGTGTTGTACATTGAATCGTTTTCTGCCATTACCTTATAGCTGCAAACGGTAGGAACAGTAACGTCAAGGTCGTCACGAAGAAGGTCCTCACGAACAATTACGATTGTAAGACCTGCAGGCGCTACATTCTTTTGTGCGCCGGCATAGATAAGACCAAACTTTGAAACATCAACGGGCTCTGAAAGGATGCACGAGCTCATATCAGCAACGAGCGGAACACCGTTTGTTTCGGGGATGTAATCCCACTTTGTACCAAAGATTGTATTGTTAAAGCAGATATGTACAAAGTCAGCATCGGGGCGAAGATCAAGCTCTTCCTGACGCGGAATGCGAGTAAAGTTTTCGTCCTTTGTTGTAGCGGCAAGGTGAGCATCACCGTATTTCTGACCCTCTTTGTAAGCCTTACCTGAAAACTGACCCGTTACAACATAGTCAGCCTTACCTGTTTTCATAAGGTTCATTGCTACGCTTGCGAACTGGAGCGAAGCACCGCCCTGTAAAAAGAGTACCTTGTAGTTTTCAGGAATGTTCATAACCTCACGAAGAAGCTTTTCAGCGTCCTTGATGATGTCATCGTACACCTTTGAGCGATGGCTCATTTCCATAACTGACATTCCTGAACCCTCGTAGTTAAGCATCTGATCACGTGCTTTTTCGAGAACAGAAACGGGGAGCATTGAAGGTCCCGCCGAGAAATTGTAAATTCTGTCGTACATATTGAGTATCTCCTAACCATAATTATTTACTTTATTAGTATAAACCTACTATTTTTGATAAGTCAATAGATTTTTCGGATTTTTTGCATATTTTTAGGGGAAGGCCTGCGCCCTCCCCTATTATAGTTTTATTTGATTTCGGTTTTCCATAATCCGTGCATATTGCAGTAGGCAAACGCGGCTTTTGGCTTTTCGTCACACAGCAAAAAGGTGGCTGACGGGTCGTTTTCGCCCTCAAGGCACTTGCGGTGACCGCCGCGGTCGGTCTGAAGATATATCCAGCTTATGCTGTGTTCATCAGTCATTGGATGCGGGATATGTCCGACATCGACCTTTACCCTGTTGCCGTCAACAGTTACCTTAGGACCGTGCTTACCGTCAATTTCCTCGCGGGGCTCAAGGTGCGTCATCTCGTCGCCGCAGCAATAAAGCGGTTTGCCCTCGCCGTGAATGAGACCTACGATATTTTTACAATGCTTACAAATATAAAATCTGCTTTCCGTCATAATCAATTCTCCTTGTCAGTTTATATTAATTTGCGTAAAAATAAATGCGTTATGCATTTTATTTTCAAAATGGTATTGACAAAGCATTTTTTGTATGTTAATATATTTAGGCATTTGGAGAGATACCGAAGTGGTCATAACGGAACGGTCTTGAAAACCGTCGACTCGCAAGGGTCCGTGGGTTCGAATCCCACTCTCTCCGCCAAAAATCGACAAATCTCTACAGAGGTTTGTCCATTTTTACTTATTACCTATTCACTCTTCACTTTTCACTCTTATCT
>JAZQDN010000033.1:0-3581 GCA_045546815.1 Eubacteriales bacterium | reverse complement strand
CTTATAAAAAAATTAAATGGCAAACTACATACCGCAATTCAAACGAGCGGTTATTGTGAAAGTGATACCTTTAAAAAAGTGTTGACAGTTGCTGACTACGTTTTGTTTGACCTAAAACTTGCAGATGACGAACAGCACCGTAAATATACGGGTGTATCAAATGAAAAAATACTTAAGAATTTTTCAATTCTTGCGCAGAGCAAAAAAGAATACGTTGTAAGAATTCCGCTTATTCCGGGTGTTACCGATACAGAAAGTAACATCACGGGCATTGCTGAAATACTTAAAGACAATAATACCGATTACGCAGAGCTTTTGCCCTATAATAAAATGTCGGGCGGAAAATATAAAATGCTGGGGCGCAAATATTTGCCTGGATTTGACAAAAACCGGGATGTACAAATTCCATATGAAATATTCAAAAAATACAATATAGATTTTAAGGTTTTATAAGGTGATAGTTATGACCGAAAGAGTTAAAGCATATCTTGAACAGCTAAAGGATAAAGGCTATAAAAAATATAGAGTGAACGATAACGAAAAGCCCATTGTTTATCCGGTTGATTTTTTTGGGTTCAACATCGGAACATCAAAAATTTACGGCAGGTCAGGCGGTAATGTGACCCCCGATTATAAATATATAATTACAAACGGTTTTGACGCAGTCAGAAAAAAACTGGTTACAAATATTGAATCTGCCACTGACGAAAACAAAAAGGCTTATGGTAATAAAATGCTTTGTGAGCTGGACAGATGTATTTCTGTATGTGATGAGTTCGCTGATGCTGTAAAAGAGAACGGGGATAAACGTTTATATGATGCATTGCAAAAAGTTCCCCATAATGGTGCAACGACTTTTTTTGAGGCCTGTTTAATTTTAAAAATTTGCATTTACTTTTTGCGTGTTGCAAATGTAGAGCATCTTGGTCTTGGTCGGTTTGATCAGTATATGTATCCGTTTTACATAAACAGTAAAATGAGCGGAATATCAGATGATGAGATTTTTGAGACTTTGCAAGCTTTTTTTGTTTCGCTGAATTATGATACTGATTTGTATTTTGGTGTTCAGCAAGGTGATAACGGACAGAGTATGGTTTTGGGTGGATTTGATAAAAACGGAAACAGTATGTATAATGAGCTGTCAGATCTGTGTATGAAAGCATCACTGGAATTAAAGCTTATAGATCCTAAAATCAATCTTCGTGTCGGAAAGAACACCCCCGATGAAATTTTTGTCAAAGCGACCGAACTCACAAAGCAAGGACTTGGATTTCCGCAATATTGCAACGATGACGTAGTGGTGCCTGGTCTTGTGAAACTTGGATATAGCGTTGATGATGCACAGGATTATGTTGTGGCTGCTTGCTGGGAATATATTATCCCAAATTGCTCTGCCGATATTCCTAACAGAACAAAGCTTGACTTCCCGATGGTTGTCAATAATGTTATTCACAGATATTTGTGCAGCTGTGATACTTTTGAGCAACTTATGGAATTTGTAAAGGACGGAATAGCTGACGAATGTGATAATATTATCAGAAATTATACTAAAAACTGCAAAGAAAGCCCGCTTTTATCACTATTTACCGATAACTGTATAGATAATTTAACAGATATGTGGCATGGCGGTGCAAAATACTCAAATTATGGTTGTCACGGTCTCGGTATTGCCAACGCTACTGATGCTCTGGCAGCTGTAAGGATATGTGTTTTTGACGATAAAACAATGTCTGCTGCCCAATTACTTGATGCACTTGACAGCAATTTTGAAGGCTTTAGTGATATACGGAACCGACTTCGAGCTTGCCCGAAGATGGGTAATAACGAAGATGTTGTTGATGATATCGCTTGTGAACTGATGATGTGCTTTTCTAAAAATTTAAACGGTAGAGGTAATGGTGCCTACGGAATATGGCGTGCGGGTACAGGCAGCGCAATGGAATATATCAGGAGTGCAGCTCAATGTCCTGCTACAGCTGATGGAAGAAAGGCTTTTCAACCATATTCTTCGAGCTTTTCGCCGTCATTAGATGTGAAGGTGAGTGGATTACTGTCAATTATTCAGTCGTTTACAAAATATGATATGACAGAAATAATTAACGGCGGTCCGTTGACTTTGGAAATACATGACACTGTTTTCAGAAATGATTTGGGCGTCAAAAAAATATCTCAATTGGTAAAACTGTATATTTTAATGGGCGGTCATCAGTTACAACTCAATTCAATTAACAGGGATCGATTATTGGATGCGCAGAACAATCCTGAAAAGTACCCCAATCTTATTGTTCGTGTCTGGGGCTGGAGCGGCTATTTCAATGAGTTGGATATAGAGTATCAAAATCATATTATCCGCAGATGTGAATATACAATATAAAAAGACTTGACTGATTTCAGTCAAGTCTTTTTTGTTTTCTGAAGCTTTCGGGAGAAATATTATTTTTGCGCACAAACTGACGGTAAAAATGTGAGTAGTTTTGATATCCGCAATTCAATGATATACTTTCTATCGGTTCAGATGTTGTAATTAACAATTCTTCCGCTCGTTTTAGTCGTACCAAATTAAGATATGAAATAGGCGTTTGACCAAAAGACTCCTTAAATAAATTTATTATGTGATTTTTGCTGAAAGAGAACCTTTTGCAAAGCAGATCTATGCTAATATTGAATCGGTAGTTTTTTTGTATAAATTCTGCAATTTTATCTGCAGTGTTATTAATTGTTTTAGTTTTGCAAAGCTTTGATAATATATTATAAAATTCAGCTGCCTTTACTATGTATGGAGCATCACTGTAAGAAAGTGCATTCATTTGTTCAATGTCGTTTTTTAAATATTCATAATTAAAAGTACCTTTTTTGGCAATCTGGCTTTCCGTTGTCCAATCAGCGTAAAAATGAACATAAAGGTATTTTGGAGAATCGCTCGGGACTACACCTTCTTGTATTGAACCATGCTTTTGAATATGATATTCACCGGGGTGAATTTCATAAAACACATCGTCTTCGGAAAACCGCAATATTCCGTCAAAAACCAAGAGTAAAACATCATCGTCACATACTCTGCTTACGTGGTACTCTTTCTTTTCAAAAAAACGCAAAGATGCATATTTATATTTAATTTCTTTGTTGACATTTATTCCATACATACTATCACCTTGAAAATTATAGCAATTGTATTGTGATATTGTCAATATAATATGTGATAATATCAATTTTAATAGTGATTTCTATGTGATAAAATGCATATGAGGTGAGCTTAATGAATAATTTTAATTTTTACACATCAAATCAGCTGAAACCAAAAGGCTGGTTAAAGCGTCAGCTTGAAATTCAGGCAGAAGGTCTTTGCGGTAACCTTGATAAAATATGGCCGGATGTTCGCGATAGTGCATGGATTGGCGGTAATTGTGAGGGTTGGGAAAGAGTACCGTATTGGCTTGACGGATTTATCCCTCTTGCGTATCTACTTGAAAATAATGATATGATATCGAGAGCAAAAAAATATATAGATGCAATTATTGCCGCTCAAAAACCTGATGGTTGGATCTGTCCTTGCAATGATGAAGAAAGAAAGACATATGATA
>JAZQDN010000032.1:0-8721 GCA_045546815.1 Eubacteriales bacterium | reverse complement strand
TCGGTGCCGATGCAAAGACCCTGCTTTTCTTCACCGTCGATGCCCATATAAAGCGGCAGAAACTTGATTTTTTCTTCTTTTACGGTGTTACCCGAAATTCCATTTATCTGCGACCACGCCCAGTTGCCGTTTTGCACCATTGCACACTTGCCGAGCGCAAACTCCGCCATTGACTCGTCAACGATTTTTGAGCCGAGCACACCCTTTTCGGTGGTGGAGTTATTTATATAGAGGTCAAAGAGGTTTTTGTAGTTTTCGTTATAGTCAAAGCCTATTGTTTTTGTGTCGTCACCCGAAAGGTCGGTATTGTTCTTTTGAAACTCGTAATAAATGGGGACGTTTGCAAGATGTGTCTGCCAGCGCCAGTCCTCGCCTGACTTTAGGCTTGTTGCGGCAAAAACACCGTCGATGCCGAGCTTTTGCCTGTTTGCCTGCATATCGGTGACAAGTGCCGACAGCTTTTCAAAGCTGTTTATCTCGTCCATTGACGAAAAGTCGGTCTTTCTGTCTGTAAGGGCAAAGTACTTGTCAGTTATCTCCTCGTTATAGATAATGCCGTAGCCCTCGACAAGATAGGGTATGCCGTATACCGCACCGCCAACCTCGAGCGCAATCGACTTGTCATTTAAGTGCTTATACAGCTCGGTGTTTGATAAATCGGCGCAGTAATCGCTCCAGTTTGCGTATCCGCGCGGACCGTTCACCTGAAAGATAGTGGGGGCTTCGCTCGTACCCATACGCGCGGCAAGCGTCGACTCATAGGTGTTGTTTGCGGCAGTATCGACAATTAAATCAACACCCGTCTCCGCCTTGTATGCGGCGGCGATATCGGTATAGACCGATGCGACCTCGGGCTTGAAGTTTAAAAAGCGCACCGCAACCGTATCGGTTCCACCCATATTACACGATGCAAGAGACAGTGCTAACACTGCTGTCATAAAAAAAGCTATTATTTTTTTCATATTTTTTCACTCCTTTTATAACAGTTTGCATTAAAAGTGAGTGAATATTAAAAAAATTCCGATGTTTGATCGGAATTTTTTATTTTATTTTTGAGGTGCCTGCCAATCGTACATTTTCGGGGGCGTGAAGGGGGCTTTGAAAAAGTCGCTTGATAGCGGTGCGCCGCTATATTTATGCTTTATTAAATTAACAAGCATTTTTACATCGCGCAGGTCGTGGTAGTGATAGCCCTCACGGAAGTACCAATAGAGGTTGTCCTCTGCGTTTAAAAACTTGTACACCTCGCCCGCCGCCGCGGTTGTCACAAGCGAGCCGACGGGGTTTGACCAGATATCGTCAATCGCCTCGGAAATAAAGAGTGTACGCGGGGCAACGAGCGCCTTTAAATAGTGAGCGTCAAAGGGCAAATCCTGCTCGCGCTCGGTGTATTCTTCCATTCCTTCGCCAATCCAGAAGGAAAACTTGTCCCACAGGTCCTTGAGCGTTTCACTTCGCTTAAGCTCGCCGCGGCTGTTTGTCGCGTCAAGGTGCATACGGTAGCAGCTGCAGGAGCCCGCGCATGTTTCGTTGGGGCTTGTGATAGCGGCGCGGCTGTCGAGCACGCCCGCGAGCATTGCGGTTTTGCCGCCGCGCGAGTGACCGGTAAAGGTGACACAGTCAAGGTCGGCAATATCGAGTATTTCAAGTGCGTCAACCACGCGCGAATATCCCCACGCCCACGCGCCGAGCGCACCAAAGGTGTATTCGTGGTATGTATCGTAAAGCTGGCCCTGACGTCTGCCCTCGTCCTTTACATCGTGCGCAAGCTCGCAACGGTTAAAAAGTGCAAGCATTATGTTTTCATTTAAAAAGCTCTCTACCCAATCGTTATTAAAAGCATAGTCAAAGCAGAGGTCACCGTCAACTACAACGGGGAATTTGCCGGGGATCACCTTATTGTCCTTTTTCGGACGAATAAGACGCATTGTAAAGCTGACAGGCTTTACACGTCTGCCCGTTATAATGCGGTAGCTATTGTCGTGCAGTTTTTCCACCTCTAAAAATTCAGGCTTTGGCGGCATTGTGCCGTATTGCAGCTCGACCGCGGTTTTATACAGCTCTTTACGGTGGGTCTGCCACTCGTCTGCATCTTTTACACGGGTACCGTCAGCCTTTAAAAACGGGTCGGGAAGCTCACCGAGAATTTTGATATTTTTGATTTCCATTTTAAAAAACCTCCTTTAAAAGCGTAAGGCTTGAAAGGTCAGCATTAAGGTCATCGCCTTTTTTGATTTCAAGGCTGAGTGTGCCGTCGTAGCCGCAACGCGCCAAAAAGTCCGACCACTGTCTGAGTGTGGGCATATCTGCCTCGGTCGGTACCCTACGGTCAACATTGGGTCGGGCGATATGCACGTGGGTAAGACAGCGCACAAGGTCGTCGCTTATCTCAAGCTGCTCGCCGTTGCAAAAAACGTGATAAAAATCAACAAGCAGTCCGACGTTTTTATGGTTTACTGCGTTACAAAAGTCGATGCCGTCACGGACGGTGTTGACAATGTCGGTCTCCTCATATCTTAACGGCTCAAGCGCGATTTTTATACCGTGGCTTTCACCGATGTCGCCTAAAAGACGGGCAACCTGTGCAAGCTGTAAAAGTGCCTGCGCCTTTGAACAACCCTGCGGGGTGTTACGCGATTTTCCGCTGCCGAGCACCGCAACGGTAACACCCATCTGCTTTGCGCGTCCGAGCGCAAGGTCGGTAAAGCTTTTTATTTTTTCAAAATCAACGTCGCCCGTAAGCCGAAGGTCGTTTGGAAAAAAGCAGTTGACGGTTTTTGGCACTATGCCTGTTTTTTTGATTTTTTCGCAGGTGTCACAAAACACGCGCTCGTCAAAGGTTGCAATATCGCGCAGCTTTGGTTCAAAAAAGTCAAAGCCTGCATTTTTTATCTGTTCGGTTATATCAAAACCGCCGCACATTCCGAAGGTCATTGTTTTTTCTCCTTTAAGCATCCTGCTCGAGCACCCACATTCTGTCGTTCCGGTCCTCAAAAACATACCGCTCGCCCGCTCTGCCCTTTGCGTCAGTGAAGGTTACGCGGACATACGGCATTTCGTTTTCGTCATCAAAAACAATACGCAGGGCATCGTTTTTTTCAAGGGTGATATCTTTTGCAACGTTTTGAACGAGTATGTAGCACTGCAAGGCATAGTCCCACTCCATTTTATCGACGCTGACGTTATAAAGCGGCTTTGTTGCGTAAAAATATACGTCATCGCCGTCATCGACAATAACGTCGGTAACGTCATTCAGGATACGTATTTTTTCGTCAGCCACCTTGCAAAAGTCGCCCATTTTGCACGACGGCAAAAGCAGGGCTATTATCAATAATGCTGCAAATACTGTTTTTTTCACTGCGCACTCCCCTTTTTCAACATTTTAATATATACAGAAGGAAAATGCAATTAAAAGATAAAAAAAGAGAGGAGCAAGCTCCTCCCATATACAGACCCCTACCCGATAACTGTTGTAGGATCGATTTTTTTGCCGTTTTGCGACATTTCAAAGTGAAGGTGCGGACCGTCGGCGATCTCAAAGACGGCAGTCTCACCTATTTTTCCGACAATATCGCCCTGATTTATTATCTGTCCCTGCTCAAGCTCTACGCTGTCCTCAAGGTTGCTGTAGGTGCTTTTTTTGCCGTCGGTGTGCTTGAGTACGACGGTCACGCCGTAGAGGTCGTGGCACTCGATGCTCTCGACAACGCCGTCGTTTACGGCAAGCGCCTCTGTGCCGAGCGGTGCTGAAATGTCAATGCCGTCGTGTATGCGCCAGTCGCAAAGTGTCTGCGAATAGACGGGGACATCGACCGAAAACGCCATTGTGATCTTGCCGTCAGAGACCGGCATTATATACGGCTTTGACGAAACGGTGATCTCGGGCGGTTGCGTTACCGTCTGCTCGCTCTCGGGCTCGGGCTCGGGTTCGGGCTCGGGCTCGGTGACATCGGTTTTTGTGGTGTCGACAGGGTCGGTAACTATCGGTTCGGGCTCGGGTACATTTTTTGCATTTATCGCCTGATATGAAAGATAAGAAACAAACGCAATCGCGCCGATACACAGCGCCGCCACGATGTAATATGTCAGTTTTTTGCCCGAAAACCTTGATTTTTCAAATATATTTTTGTTGTCCATTGTTTTTACCTCCGTTACAAGTATTTTTGACACGGAAGTAATATTTATGCACTGTAATCGGTTAATTTTGTGCCGACGTAAAAGTGCTTGAGTATCTCTTTATAGTCGCAGCCGTTTTTTGCCATTTCGTTAGCGCCGTTTTGCGACATACCGACGCCGTGACCGTAGCCGAAGACGGTGAAGGTCACCTTTTTTTGTGAAATTTCAACATCGAATGCCGCGCTTTTTAGCGAAAACAACTTGCGGATATAGCTGCCTGAGTACTGCGTGCCGCCGATGTTTATCCGGTCGACATAGCCGGACGGATGATAGGTCATTTCGCCAAGCCACCCGCTCTCATCGCTTGGCAAAACGACGCCGAGCTTTTCGTAAAACACGCCCGCAAACTCCTCTGTTGAAAGGGCATACGTTGAGATATAGCTATCAGCGGATTTGTCATACGCGCAGTCAGCGCTCTGAAGGTAAGGGATATCGCTCCCCCACACCTCCTTTGCCGAGGCGGTGGTGCCGCACGACATTGCGTGAAAGACCGCGTTTATCGGGGAACCCCCATAGGTGAGCATTTTGCCGAGCACCTCATAAACACACTGCTCAATTTTGGGGTACATTTTATTATAGTAGCTGTCGCCCCACTTTTTTATAAGCTCGTCTTTTGAAAAAAACGACTTACAGTGGTTATAGTCGTCGCACATATACGCGCCGCCGTCGTGCGAGGGGTCAAAATTCATTTTATTGAGCATATATGTAAAGGCGGCAACGGTCTGCGCCTTGAGCGCTTCGGGCTCGAAAGATGCGGGCATCTCGGCGGCAACCACGCCGCAGATATAGCTGTAGCAGTCAAATGTATCAACGCTGTTTGTATTGCTTCGGTAAAGCGATACCTGCATATTGAACACGTCCTCTCGCGCGGGGTCAGCCTCGGGCGGCGGTGAGGGGGCTTTGAAAAACAGCGTGTACATCACCGCGGGGACGATGAGCATTGTTAAAAAAAGTGCAAGCGCAAACCATTTTAAATCTTTCATATTAATTTTTCCTTTTTATTTTTAATATATGAGAGATTTTATGCTAAAAATTCTAAAAAAGTGAAACATTTTTGCCTTGTCGTTACATATATAAGTGAAAAGGAGGTTTAAGTATGAAAAAAGCTTTAATATATTTTTTAATCGCAATAATGCTTTTGTCGGCTTGCTCTTGCAAAGTAAAGCCGAAGGGCGACGAAGAAATTGCAAATGTTGCGGCAGACAGCGGGGTACAAACAAAACAAGAGAGTGCTGAACAAAGCGAAGAAAAGCAAACGCTCGAAACAGCTCCAAAACAGGTTACGCTTACCGAAAACACCGAAGACCATTATAAAAAGATTGATTTGAAAACAGAAAAAAGCGAAGAAATAACTCCGACAAGCAAAACCATTACCATAGACGGAAAAGAAATAAAACTCACTTTCTCAGAAAAAAAGAATATTTGCAACAGCTGGTATCAATACAATTATGTTGACTGCAATGGTATAATATACATGTTTCACGAGGATGAGGGCTTTGTGGGAATTCGCGATAAAACATCTCCCGAAAGAAGTGTGCCAACTACTGTAACAGAAGCCGAGACAGTAGAAATTGCAAAGAACTTTGCTCAAAAGCTGTTTGGAGACGAGTTTGCTGGCTATGAGCTTTCAAAATCGTATACTTATAATGGAGATGAGCCTATATACGTGCACCATTTTTCAAAAAAATACGGTAAGGTCGGTTATCTTGATGGCGAGATCTGCAGGGTGGAAATTTACAAAAACGGGAAAATTAAACAATGTTATATAAGAGATTTGTATGCGTTTAAGGATTTTGATGCGTCTACAGTCGCGCAAATTACCAAGGAAGATATTGAAAAAGCAGTAGAGCCGCTTTTGGCAAGAGATTATAAAAATATAGCAGACCAGAATGTTGCTATAGACTCGGTTGGTATTCAATACAGCAAACAAAAATGGGTGATATTTGTTAATATTATACTAACCAACAAACAAACAAATCACGATAGTCTGGTTTCCTATTGCCTTGATATAAACTAAATATTAAAGGGTAGAATCGTTTGATCCTACCCTTTTTTTATTTGATTATAAGGTCGCACAGCTCCAAAAACGTGTCATCGGGCACCGATTTTTGTGTGAAGAGCGAATAGTTTGTGCCGCCGTAGTTCCAGGTGGCAACACGGCTGCCGTCCTTATAGGTCGAGATGGCAACCGTTGCGCGCTCGCCGACCTCGATTGACGAGGTGGCCTCGAAGTCGGTGCCCTTTTCGTGAAGGGCAGCATCGGAGCTTATCTTTGAGCCGCGGTAGATAAAAATAAAGCTGTTAAAGGTGAAGCGTACCTCGCCCATAGTCGTTTCGATTATTGAAAAGGTGGTATACTTTGCCGTGGACGGCACCGCCATTGTAAAACCAAGGCGTTCTGAAAGCTCGTCTGCCGTTTCAACCTCCTCAATGAGCGTGGGTGCCTTTATACAGGAGCAGGCAAGAGTGAGTATTAAAGTGAGCATTAGCGCATAAGAGATATATCTTTTCATTTTTTAGTTTCCTTTCAAAAATTTCTGAACGCGGATATCCTTACCGAAAAAGAGCAGGTGCTCAAAGTAGCCGGAGATACGCGAGTAGATACGCTGACCGTACAGCCTTTCGACATCGCTGATTTTGTAGTTGGTGCTGAGCAGCATTTTTTTGCCCGTGTTTACGCGTTTGTCAAGAATGTCGCTGAAGACCGCGGTGGTGTATTGCGACGGTGCCTCGGTGCCGAGGTCGTCGATAATTAAAAGGTCACAGCCCTCAAACATTTCGACGTCGGTATTATCCTTATCAAAGCGCGAGTTTTCAATTCGCTTGAAAAAGTCGACTGCACTTATATAGATAACGCTTTTACCCGAAAGCAAAAGCTCGCGCGCGATACAGGTGGACAAAAACGTTTTGCCAAGGCCGGTGCCGCCCGAAAGCAGCAGGCTTTTTTGCACCTTGTCAAAATTTAAGGCAAAGGCGCGGCAGACAGCAAGGTTTTTTTCCATATTGGCGCGGGGAGAGATGGGATAGGGAGGTAAAAGGTCATCGGGATAAAACAAAAGCGAAAACGTTTCAAACGACTGATCTTTAAGCGCGTTACCGATGTTGGAGTTTTTGAAGTTCTCCTCGATTATGCGCGCCTTAAAGCAGTTGCACTCGCCCGACTTTGTAAAGCCGGTGTCGAAACAGGCGGTACAGCTGTACTGCGGCTCAAACTCGGCAGTGCTGATACCGACGCTGTGCAAAAAATCTGTCTTTTTTGCCATAAGCTGCGCAATTTCTGCCTGCATCTGCTCTTTTACGTTTTGACCCGCAATCATTCGCTTTGTATAATCGGTTGCGGTGTTACTGATTTCTTTATCAAACTCGGCAAGCTCGGGGTGGGTCGCATACGCCTCGGCGCGTGCCTTTAAAGCGCGCATCTGTGCGGCGCGGCGTTTGGTTTCAAGCTCGGCAAGGATTTTTGCGCGGACTGCATTTGCCATTAGTTTTCACCTGCCAGACGTCGTAAAATTTCTTTTTCTATCTCGTTTGTATCATAGCTCTTGCTGTCGGTCGGTGCGGGTGCATCCTTTGTGACATCGGCAAGAGTTTTATAGCCTTTTTTGTACCAGTCGGCAAGGATGCCGTTTATGTAGGCAAAGGACAGCTTGCTCTTTTTGTCGATACAGAGCTCATACGCCTCTTTTATCATTTCAAGCGACATACCGAAAGCGTCTGACCACGAAGCGATATACTCCTTTTCCTTTTTGGAAAGGGCGCGGCCGTCGATGCCGAAGTATGTGGCGACGGCGGTTTCGAGCCGTTTTGTGCGTTCAAGATTTTGTATATGGTTTTCTGCCTTTTCAAAGGTATCGATACCGCGGTCGTACCAGTCGAGCGACACCTTTTCGATATAGCGGAAGTTGAGCTTATTTATCGAAGCGCAGTAGGTCACAAGATGTAAAATGAGGTCGGACGAAAAGCCCATATGGTCATACATCGCAAGGACAACGGACACGTCGTTATGGTTAAGCGTTTTTCCGAGGACACGCTGGATCTCGTCAACAAGGTGGGAAAAGGACGGGTCGGTCGTTTTATACTGCAATATACTGTCAGGGTTATAGCGCGGGAGCGTCTGCGGCTGCTCACTGACTGTGCCGCAAAGGCAGAGCTCTGCACCGCGGCGTATCAGCACGCCCGAGGTTATCCAGAAGCTTATCGAGGTCTCGACGTCGTCGACCGAGATATTGCACTGTCTTGCAATATCCTCTTTTGTGAGCGGCATATTTTCAAAGCGGAGCAGGCAGAGTATCACCTTTATCTGCACACCCGTTGCAACGTTCAAAAATCTGTCGGCGATTGACGACGGGATGCTCATCATCGGTATTTGATTTTTTGAAAAAATATAGCCTGCCAAAATGCGCTCTCCTTTTTTTGTGGTAAATTATATTATATAAAATCAATTTCATATTGTCAATGAAAACAAAAGATGATATTATTAATAATAAACAGCACCTCCATCTGATGAGGGAGGTGGCAAAAATCTATGATTTTTGACGGAGGGAG
>JAZQDN010000031.1:0-4696 GCA_045546815.1 Eubacteriales bacterium | reverse complement strand
CCTCCGACTTGCTACAACACCGATAATAAGCGGAATTACAAACTGTCTGATTGAATCTTCGCCGAGAATTGCAAGCACAATAAGAGTAACAAGTGTTGTACCCGATGTGTTGATTGTACGGCGAGCTGTCTGCCAGATACTCTTTTCGCAAATTTCGCCAAAGGTTTCTTTTTTAGCGAATTTTTTATTTTCTCTTATACGGTCAAATACAACGATTGTGTTATTGATTGAATAACCAATAATTGTAAGAATAGACGCAATAAACGAATCGTTTACCGGGATGTTTAAGATAAGATAAACACAAATCATAAACAACACATCGTGAAGAAGCATAACGATTGCAGCAATACCTGATGTGAATGTAAATCTTATTGTAATATAAATAAGAATGAGTATGCTTGCAATTGCAACAGCAAGAAGTGCGTTATAAACGATTTCGCTGCTGATAAGCGGTGTGATGCTGTCTGCTTTAATAAGAGACTCTGATTTGTCTTTTGTTAAAGCAAATTTTTCTTTAATTGCATTGTAGAGGCTGTCACGCTGGTCAGCGTCAAGTGTTTTTGTCTTGATAACAACCTGATACTGTGCTGTTTCGTCAGTAGCTGTCTGAACCATATCAGCATCAAAACCGAGTGTATCTTTAACTACTGATTTAACTTCATCTACAGAAAATTCTTTCTCCATATCAATTGTAATTTCAGTTCCGCCTGCGAAATTGATATCTGTTGCAAAACCGCCGTTTATGATACCGAAAACGATACCGGCAATAAACACAAGCGCAGGGAGAATAAGTATTTTCTTAAAACTTTTAACAACATTAAACATTACATTTCTCCCCTTTCTTATTTAATACCAATTCCGTAGAGTTTACGGTTTCTGATATTAAGATTAATAACCTGTTTGAGAATAAATTTAGTAACAAAGATAGCGGTGAACATACTTACAACAACACCGAGGAACAGTGTGATTGCAAAGCCTTTTACTGTACCGCTTCCGAGCCACCAGAGAACTCCGGCAGAAATAAGTGTTGTTACGTTTGAGTCAACAACGGCAGTAAGCGCTCTGTTGTAACCTGCATCAACTGCTGCACGAAGAGTTTTGCCGTTTTTCATTTCATCAGTAAGACGTTCGAAAATAACAACGTTTGCATCGACCGCCATACCCATTGAAACTACAATACCTGCAATACCCGGAAGTGTAAGGTTAACCTTGAATATGCCGAGAAGCAGAACTGTGAGCACTGCATAGAATATGAGCGCAACACCCGAAACAAAGCCGGGGAGTCTGTAAAAGATCAGCATATAAATGATGATGAGAATCAAGCTGATAAGACCTGCCCAAAGGCTGCCTTCAAGCGCGTTCTGACCGAGAGTAGCAGAAACTGTGCTTGAACCTACTTCCTGCAGCCCGAAAGGAAGCTGACCTGAACGGATAATACCTGCAAGATCTCTTGCTTGCTGTGAAGCATTTTCTGTTGAACCGATTGTAATAATCGGGTCAGAATCAATTCTTGTCTGAACTGTCGGCTGTGAATAGGGCACTCCATCAAGGTTAATAGAAATATAAGAACCTATAAGTCTACCTGTTGCATCAGAGAATTTCTGAAGACCTTCGTCTGAAAGTGTAAGAGCAACATAGTGACTGCTGCCGCCTGTTTCTGATGTCTGACCGTATTTTGCAACTGCGTCTTTTACATCCGCACCTGTAATAATTTCATTGCCTTCGGGATCTGTAAATGTAAGTTTACCTATTGTTCCGAATATTTTTGATGCTTCGTCTGCATTTTCAATATTTGGGATTTCAACAACAAATCTGCCGTTGCCGTTATAATAAATGTTTGCTGCTGTGTAGCCCTGGCTATCTGATCTGGCTCTGAGGCTTGAAATAGTTGATTCTTTTTCTTCATCACTTATTTCATATAAAAGTTCTGATTCTGCCCCTTCACCTTCTGCAATACTTGTTGCCTGATATTCAAGATGCACACCACCTGAAATATCAAGACCAAGTCTTACGCTGTCTTTTGCGGGCTGAAGCTGCCAGTTTCCTATTTTAATACCGGCAAGTGTCAAAAAGAGAAGACCGCCGATAACAAGAAACGTAAGCAACAGCTTAATTATGCTTTTTGCTTTCATTTGTTATTTCCTCCTTGTGTTAAAACACATTGTAATTATTGAGTCTGCGTTTTTTGCAGACATTTTTTTGTTTTTACTGATTAATACCGGGATCTGCGCCGTCTGCGCCGTTTCTGTGCTATCGAACCGCCAAAAACCCCTCCTAGCATACCGAACAAAATGCCGGTAAAAAGCATCAGAAGAAATTTAAGCGAAAACAGCGATACAGACAGTGTGCACAGCCCTATAAAAAGAATTATAACCGTATACCCTGTTCCGAACAGGCCGCCTGCAACAATTGAAGGAAATCTTGAAAATTTACCTACCAAATATGCCATAAAAAATTCTGTCGCCAGAACCGCAATACGGCTTATAGCAGGAAGCGCAATATTCGGCAACGGTGTAAAAATGTAAAGCAGGGCAAGAATAACAAACACAAACAGTGTAAGTACAAACGCAATGATCCAGTACGGAACAAAAAACAGCATTGCGTTTTTATCAAGATTGCTGTATCTTTTTGCGTCTTTTCTTTTGTATGTTTCCACAGTTACCCCACCCCTTTTAATTATTTATCCTCTACGTATTTAAGGACATCTTTAATTGCCCAGGACGCAATTTCAATAGTTGTTTTGTCCTGTTTTGAGCTTTCAATAAAATATCTGCGTTCTTTTTCTCCAACAGTTTTTATGCGTGCAACCGTACCGTAAATCCCACCGATTGTAACAATATCGTCGCCCACCTGAATCGCATCAATCATCGCCTGAAGCTGTTTGTCTTTTTTTCGCTGAGGTCTTATAGCTATGAAATAAAATATAGCAATTATGAATACTATATAAAGAATCATAGATACAAGGCCCATGCCACCACCCTGTGACATTTCGCATACCACCTTTCTGTATTGGTTTTTTCTTATTAAAATACACTTATTAATTATACACTATTTTTTGTAAATAATCAAGTACTTTTTTATATTTTATAGAAAAAAATAAAATTTTCTTGAATCTGACCGCTCTATTCCAGAAAACAGTTTTTAAGAAGAAGTTCAGAAACACGTTTCGTCTCCTCGAAAACTGCCGCCTTTTTAGCATTTTTTAATGTTTTTTCTTTTGGCATATTCATCATAAAATACAGCGGCTGGTTGCCATCCTCGCCCACGCGAAGCTTATCGCACAAGACCGTTTCGCCTATATCTATTGCCACTGTTTTTCCGCTTATATTTTCACGTATGCGGCGCTGCTCGGGAATGTTATATCTGTCAGCTATATCGTCAAGATAAACATAACACTCAAGCTGGCTGTAACGGTCAATAAACGCACTGTTCATTATAAACACCGATGCATCGCCCTGCTGAACATCGACATCAAGTTTTGATATATATGCGTATGTCAGCTGCGGATTTTCCTGCTCACCCAGCGCCATACTCACAACCCTAGGCACAGACTTTTTATCACCGTTGGCGTCTGTAACAAATTCTTTTAAATATTCCTCTGCATCATGTGTGCTCTGTATGCCGTATTTCCCCATATACATAATCTGAAAATCCGGCTGAACCTGATTTACCCAGCTTAAAATACCCCACGCAAAAAACAACACCAGCGCCAACGCTATCATGATATGTGCCCGGTAATAAAACCATACATTTTTCCAGAACCGGGAATCTTTAGGGCTGATTGTTTTTGAAAAACCCTTGTCCATAAATCAGCTTTTCACAACCTTTCATTACCAGCTTTTTCACGATTTTTAATAACATTGTATATTTTATCACATTTTTCTTTACAAATCAAGTATTTAAAAAAAATTATATTACAACAAAAAAACAGTATTCCGCAATAGCGAACAGAACCATTTTGCTGAAATATCACAAAATGGTTCTGCTTAATGCAGTAATACTGATTTTATAATTTTAAAATAACGTGATTTTGTTCCCTCATTATCTACCCTCTATAGGCTTCATTGTTGGGAAAAGAATTACATCCCTTATTGAGTTCGCGTTTGTGAGCAGCATAACAAGTCTATCGATACCCATACCCATACCACCTGTGGGGGGCATACCATATTCAAGTGCAGTGATGAAATCTTCATCAATATCGTTAGCCTCGTCGTCACCTGCCGCCTTAAGTTCTGCCTGACGCACAAAACGTTCACGCTGGTCAATGGGATCATTGAGCTCTGAAAATGCGTTTGCATATTCTCTGCCTATAATAAACAGTTCAAAACGCTGTGTATAATCGGGATTTTCCGTTGAGCGTTTTGCAAGCGGCGAAATTTCTACCGGATGACCCGTAAGGAATGTAGGCTGAATAAGCTTTTCTTCAACAAATTCTTCAAAGAAAAGGTTAAGTATATCACCTTTAAGATGGTGTTCTTCATATTCAATGCCGTGCTGTTTCGCAACCGCTTTAGCTTCTTCTGCTGTATTGATTTCATCAAAATCAACACCTGCATATTTTTTAACAGCGTCTTTCATTGAAATTCTTTCAAAGGGTTTTGAAAGGTCCAGTTCAATACCGCCATATTCAATATTAAGCGACCCTACAACACGCTGTGCGGTTGTTTTTATAATTTCCTCGGTTATATCCATCATG
>JAZQDN010000030.1:0-14174 GCA_045546815.1 Eubacteriales bacterium | reverse complement strand
CCGACTTCGATATCGTGAATATCGCCATGAACCGTTGCAATTACGATTGTTCCCTTATCAGCGGTTCTTTCATTATCTGACATATAAGCTTTAATTATTTCAAAAGAGCTTTTTGCCGCTTCAGCACTCATAAGTAGCTGCGGAAGATACACTGTTTTATCTTCAAATCCTTTGCCAACTGTGTTAAGTGCCGGTATAATCTCGTCATTAACAATTTGCAACGGCGGAACATCCGAAAGAATATTTTTTGTAAGCTCTGCCGCTTTTTCTTTCAACCCCTTAATTACAGCGCGTTGAAGATCGGATGAAAACTCTTCGGTTTTGTTTGAAGTCACAACCGCATTAGAGGGTGAAGCCATTATGAAAGAATCAGCATTACCGATATATTCTGCGCAATTGGCATCAAAGCCCTTAAGAGCGTTATATGTAAAATACGCTTTCATCATATCCGACGAATATGGGTTCATAATTGCAGCAGAAAGCCCGTTTTCGAGTGCCAAAGTAAAGAATGTTCCGTTTATTGCATCGCGGCAAGGCAGACCAAACGATACATTAGATACACCCAATGATGTGTGGCAACCAAGCTCATTTTTTATGACATTAAGAGCTTTAAGGGTCGATATCGCAGATTTATTATCAGCACTTATTGTCATAGCAAGAGTATCAAAAATGATATCTTTTTTTTCGATACCATAAGATTTTGCAGTATCAAGAATTTTTTTTGCAATGTCTACCCTGCCCTGCGCGGTTTCAGGTATACCGTTTTCGTCTAAAGTAAGTGCTACAACCAAGCCGCCGTACTTTTTAACAAGCGGAAAGACCGCCGACATACTCTCCGACTTTCCGTTTACAGAATTAATCATTGCTTTTCCGTTATAACGTCGAAGCGCGGTTTCCATTGCAGTAATATCTGCTGTATCGATCTGCAAAGGAAGACTTATTACTGCCTGCAGTTCACAAACAGCCGTTTTAAGCATCAATACTTCATCGATATCAGGAAGTCCGACATTTACATCAAGTATATGAACTCCCTTTTCCTGTTGGTTTATACCTTCGGACAAAATATAGTCGATATCATTATCTAAAAGGGCCTGTTTAAAACGTTTCTTACCCGTAGGATTAATGCGTTCACCGATAAGAATCGGTTTGTCGCCAAATTCCACTGCGTGTGTGTACGATGATACAACCGTAATATTCTTTTTTTGAACAGGTAACGGTTCAATGGTATTTGTTTTATTATACAGAGCACTAATATATTCGGGGGTTGTACCGCAACAGCCACCGACGACACAAACACCCTTTTTAATAAGCTCGGCAAGTTCATCAGAAAACTCGTCAGCTGTTACATCAAAAACAGTCTTTCCGCCAACCGATTTCGGAAGACCTGCATTTGGTTTTAATACTACGGGAACGGATGCTTTTTGAACAAGCTTTTCCGCGACACCGCAAAGCTGACGCGGACCAAGAGAGCAGTTTGCACCAAGTGCATCAACTCCCATTCCCTCCAGCATAGCAACCATTGCCTCAGGGGAGGCACCTGTCATAAGCTTACCGTCTTCACCGTAGGCATTAGAAACAATAACGGGAAGGGTGCTGTTTTCCTTGACCGCAACCAAAGCCGCTTTTGTTTCATAACTATCGTTCATCGTTTCAATAATTATGAGGTCCACCCCATATTTTTCGCCAAGTTTTACAGTCTTGGCAAAAACACCGACAGCCTCCTCAAAATCAAGGTCACCTAAAGGCTTTAACAATTTCCCGGTGGGGCCAATATCAAGAGCAATATATTTTTCTTGCTGTGATACAGATTGATGCTTTGCAAATATTGCGTTTTCTACAGCTGTTTTAATTATTTGTTCAAGCTCATCATCTGAAAATTTGAGAGAATTTGCACCAAAAGTGTTTGTGCAAACCACATTACTTCCCGCATCAAAATATGCTTTATGAATATCTTTTATCACATCAGGATGAGTTATATTCCAACGTTCAGGGTGCTCTCCCGGCAAAAGTCCCTGCGCTTGCAAAAGCGTACCCATTCCGCCATCGAGATAAACTATATTATTCTTTAAATATTCTCTGAAAGTCATATCTTACCTCTGCAAATCAATCTATTATATCCGATAAATTGCCTTGGATTTTTTGAGCCACATCGGGCTTGTTCATTGAATAAACATGGACGTTAGTAATTCCGTTGGCATATAAATCAATAATCTGATCAGTGGCATAAGCAATGCCCGCTTGCTTCATTGCATCGGGATTTGAACCAAATTTATCAACAAGACTTTTAAAACGTTGCGGCATAAACGAACCGGAAAGCTTTATTGCACGTGCAACCTGATTAGCATTGGTAATCGGCATAATTCCCGGTACCACAGGCACAGTAATTCCCGCTTCACGTATTTTATATAAAAAATTATACAGTAAATTATTATCAAAAAACATTTGAGTTGTCAGAAAATCGCAACCGGCATCAACCTTTTCCTTAAGCCATTTAATATCATCTTTTTGGTTTATACTTTCGGGGTGAATTTCAGGATAGCAGGCACCGCCAATACAAAAGTCGGGGTTTGCCTCTTTAAGTTCAATAACAAGATCGATAGCATGCTTGTATTCCCACTTGCTTCTGTCAGCACTCTCAAGCTCTGCAGGAATATCTCCGCGAAGCGCCATTACATTCTGTATTCCCGCACTGTTGATCTCCTCAATTTTTTGACGAACAGTTTGCCTTGTTGACGATACACAAGTAAGGTGCTCTAATGTAGGCACCCCATAAAGTTCCTTAATGTTTTTTGCAATATCAAGAGTATATTTACTTGTACCACCGCCCGCGCCGTATGTAACACTCATAAAAGAAGGACGGAGCTTGGCGATTTCTTCGGTCGCTCTCTTCACGCTATCAAAGCTTGTTTCAGTCTTGGGCGGAAAAACCTCAAAGGAAAGCGAAAGGCTATCTTTTGTAATAATATCAATAATTTTCATATTTTTTTCCTTATTATTATTTTTTTCTATTATACAACAATCAATATGTTTAAATCAAGAGAATATAATTTATAAGTTAATTAATAGTCAATTGTTAAAAAACAGTCAAAAAACTTGATAGTTTGTCGAAAACATGTTAGAATAAGATTTTAAAAATAGAAAATTATTATCTTTTTGTTACAAATATAATACGTTTATCTTAAACATAAACACAAAAAGGAGGTAAACATGCAAAATTATCGTGCCGGTATCGATATCGGCTCTACTACTGTTAAACTTGTAATTCTAGATAAAAAAGACAATATAGTATTTGGTGAATACAAACGCCATCAAGCCCACACACAGCAAACGTTGTGTGAGCTTTTGGTGCAGGCAAAACAAACTATCGGCGAGTGTGAACTCAAAGTTAATATTACCGGATCGGGATCAATCAATCTCGGGAAAGCTCTTAACATTGATTTTGTACAGGAAGTTGTAGCGGTTGCCACAGCACTCAAAAGTGAATATCCGCAAACCGACGTCGCTATAGAGCTCGGCGGTGAAGACGCTAAAATCATATATTTTACAGGTGGGCTGGAAGAACGAATGAACGGTGTCTGCGCAGGCGGAACCGGGTCATTTATTGATCAAATGGCATCACTCTTACAAACCGACGCATCGGGCCTTAATACAGAAGCTGAAAAGTACAAGCAGCTATATCCGATTGCTGCACGTTGCGGTGTATTTGCAAAGACAGATATACAGCCTCTCATAAACGAAGGTGCAACAAAAGCTGATCTTGCGGCATCAATTTTCCAGGCCGTTGTCAACCAGACAATTTCAGGGCTTGCCTGCGGAAAGCCGATTCGTGGATGTGTTGCGTTTTTGGGTGGTCCCCTGCATTTTCTTCCTGAACTAAAAAAAGCGTTTATTCGCACACTTAAATTAACACCCGAAAATATCGTTGACCCTTCAAACTCTCATTTATTTGCAGCGATGGGTGCTGCTCTTGAAAGTGAACAAAGTGCACCTGTTTCAATCGATGAACTGATTAAAAAGCTCAATACCGGTGTTGCGGTATCCTTTGAGATGCCAAGACTCCCAGCTTTGTTCAACGACAAAACCGAATATAATGAGTTTTGCGAAAGGCATGAAAAAAGTTCCGTAAAAAAGGAAGCTCTTGCTATATATAACGGAGAATGCTTTTTAGGTATTGATGCAGGTTCTACCACAACAAAAATGGCCCTTATAGGCGAGCAGGGAGAATTGCTATATTCTTTTTATGCAAATAACCAGGGTAATCCTATAGAAACTGCAAAAACTGCTATCCGAGAGCTAAAAAAACTTTTACCCGTTACTGCAAAAATCGTCCGTTCATGTTCGACAGGATACGGGGAAGCACTTCTTAAATCCGCTTTTTCTTTAGACGAGGGCGAGGTTGAAACAATTGCTCACTGCACCGCCGCCTCGTTTTTCGACCCACAGGTTGACTGCGTGCTCGATATAGGCGGTCAGGATATGAAGTGCATTAAGCTTAAAAACGGTACTGTTGACAATGTTATGCTTAACGAAGCTTGTTCATCCGGCTGTGGCTCGTTTATAGAAAACTTTGCAAACTCTCTTGGCTTTACTGCCGAAGAATTTGCAAAGGTGGCTCTTTTTGCCAAAAACCCTGTTGACCTTGGTACACGCTGCACCGTTTTTATGAACTCTAATGTAAAGCAGGCACAAAAAGAAGGCGCTGATGTTTCGGATATTTCAGCAGGGCTTGCTTATTCAGTAATTAAAAACGCTCTGTACAAGGTAATAAAACTTGCAAGCGCTGATGAGCTCGGGCAGCACATTGTTGTTCAGGGTGGTACATTCCATAATAAAGCCGTGCTTCGCGCACTTGAAAAAATTGCCGAAGTAAATGTCACCTGCCCCGATATTTCCGGAATCATGGGAGCTTTTGGCGCAGCGCTCATTGCAAGAAAGCATTATACAGGTGAAAAAACCAGAATGCTATCCTTAGATGAAATATCATCACTTACATATACGTCAAAAACAACACGATGCGGCGGTTGCTCTAACCGATGTATGCTTACAATAAACACGTTTGAAGGCGGCAGACGTCACATAACAGGAAATCGCTGTGAAAAAGGTGCAGGAAACACTGAAAAAGCAATATCTGCACCAAATATGATGGAATTTAAAAGAAATCGTATATTTTCATATGAGCCGCTCGAAGTTGATAAAGCACCACGCGGCATCATAGGCATTCCACGCGTGCTCAATATGTATGAAAACTATCCGTTCTGGGCTACATTTTTTAAAAAGCTCGGATTCAGTGTTATCTTGTCTCCATTTTCAACAAGAAAAATTTACGAGCTCGGAATGGAATCAATACCTTCGGAATCGGAGTGTTATCCTGCAAAGCTCGCACACGGTCACGTACAATGGCTTATAAACGAGGGAATAGAAACGATCTTCCATCCCTGTGTATTTTATGAACGCCAGGAAACCCCAGGAGCACAAAATCACTTCAACTGTCCTATCGTAGTATCGTACCCTGAAAATCTTAAAAACAATGTTGAAGGTGTAACTGACGGAAATGTTCACTATATCCGTCCGTTTATGGCATTTACTGACGAAAAGACTGTTTCTGACCGTATGGTTCGTGTATGCAAAGAAGAATGGAATATACGCGAAAGCGAAGTCCGTCAGGCTGTCACATCTGCCTGGGCAGAACAACTGAAGGCAAAAGAAGATATTAGAGCTGAAGGCAAGCGTTTACTCGACATTATGAAAAAAGACGGTAGCAGAGGTATAGTTCTCGCAGGCCGCCCCTACCATATTGACCCTGAAATCAATCACGGTATACCGGAGCTTATAACATCATACGGTCTTACTGTATTTACCGAAGACAGTCTACCGATTGATTTTACACCCGAAAGACCCCTCCGTGTTGTTGACCAATGGGTTTATCATTCAAGACTTTATACTGCAGCGGAGTTTGTATGTAAAACAAACGACCTCGAATTGATTCAGCTCAACTCGTTCGGATGCGGTCTCGATGCTGTTACCAGCGACCAGGTAAGTGAAATTCTAGAAAACTCGGGCAAGCTGTATACACTGCTTAAAATCGATGAGGTGGCAAATCTCGGTGCAGTACGAATTCGTATACGTAGCCTTATATCAGCTATGAATATGCGAAAAGAGCAAAATATTCTGCCAAAAACAAAGCCTGTTGACTTTAAACGAGCAGAATTTACAAGTCAGATGAAGGATGATAAATACACAATCCTTGCTCCGCAGATGAGCCCGATCCATTTTGATATTTTGGAGCCTGTTTTTGAAAAGCACGGATACAACCTTGTAGTGCTCGGTAACGATAACCGTACAGCTATAGATACGGGACTTAAGTATGTAAATAATGACGCCTGCTATCCGTCAATTACAGTGGTCGGACAGTTTATGGATGCGGTTCTTTCAGGAAAATACAATACCGACAAGCTCGCAATTATAATGACACAGACAGGTGGTTGTTGCAGAGCAAGTAATTATGTTGCTTTTATCAGAAGAGCTTTAAGTAAAGCAGGACTTTCGCACATACCTGTCATCTCGCTCAATTTTAACGGAATGGAAAAAAATGATGGCTTTAAGCTGACCGCTCCGTTTTTAATGGATGCAGGAAAATCACTGGTATACGGCGATCTGTTTATGCGTTGTCTTTACCACGTAAGACCGTATGAAAAGGTAGCAGGCTCTGCAAACGCGCTTCATAAAAAATGGCAGGAAATCTGTATTGATTCTCTGACAAATCCTAAAACAAAATATAGCTATAGGGCTGTATGTAAGGGTATTGTAAAAGCATTTGACCAATTTGAAATTGATGAAACAATCAAAAAACCGCGTGTTGGAGTAGTTGGTGAAATACTTGTAAAGTATATGCCGCTTGCCAACAACCACTTGGTAGATCTGCTTGAAAGAGAAGGCGCTGAAGCCGTGGTACCCGATCTTGTTGACTTTTTCAATTACAGTGTATACGGTTCTCAGTATAACGCCAAATTCCTCGGAACAAAAAAATCGGCTGCTTTAACATCAAAGATATTTATAGAGGCTATAAAAATTCTGCGTAAGCCTGCAATTGATGCACTTAAAAAAAGCAAACGATTTGAAGCTCCTGTATCAATATATAAAATAGCCGAAATGACAAAACCGTTTTTATCACTGGGTAATCAGTACGGTGAGGGATGGTTCCTCGCCGGCGAAATGGTTGAGCTTATCACGCACGGAACACCAAACATTGTGTGTATTCAGCCATTTGCCTGTCTGCCAAATCACGTTGTCGGCAAAGGCGTTATCAAAGCACTTAAAACCGCTTACCCCGAAAGCAATATTGCGGCGGTCGATTACGACCCAGGTGCAAGCGAAGTAAACCAATTAAACAGAATAAAGCTTATGCTATCTTCTGCTAAAGAAAAACTGAAATAGAAAAAGGCATCGCTTTTGCGATGCCTTTAATTTTTAGTTTAATTAATCTTTTCAGAAGCTGTACCACCAGGCATACCGATGACCTTCAACTTATACAACCAACGGATGAGTGAGTTATCAGAGTTTGGCTTTTGAACAAGATCCATTTGCGAATATCCGTAGCCAAGATAGAATGTTGAATCATTTTGTTCAAATAAAATATAAAGTAAAGTATCGTTTTCACGTTTTACCTTTAACTGCCAGGCACGCTTGTTATTTTGTTTTAAATCTTTCAGAGAGTGATTACCAAACCACGAATAATCACTCTGTGAAAAGCGTGAATCGAAATTATCGTCATTTAATTTAATACTTTCAAGAGCACCTATCTCGAGAATCTCTCCGTCATCAGATAATTCAGCAAGTTGCATATCATTTACAAGCAAATATGTTGGCGCTGCATCTGCACTCTGCACAAAGGAAAACATACCGTGGTCATAAACAAGAAGTTCCGGATCAAAAGTGAACACCGCCGTGGGTGCAACACCTTTTGATAGTTCAAATTCAATCCATACCTTATATTCGTCAGGTGCGGCACCGTGGATTGTAAAATCCGTTTCAAAACGGTATTTACCCGCAGTAGACATATTGAGCATATTTAAGCTGTATTTATGTGTTCGAGTTGTGCCTGCGCTCACAGGATAGCCCAAAAGGTGAACCACGTAGTCAAGGTCAACACGGCAGTCTTCCCAGTTGCCGTAAAGGTTTTGATAAATATAAAACTCTTCACCAAAAACGATTTCCTTATCTGAATTGTTTGTCCATTTAATCTCAACGGACGGTGCGGGTGCATCGTAGTTTATTGACACAATTTCAAGCGACACGCCTTCAAGATCGCTACCTCTTTTTTGTGAAATTTTACCTTTAGGACTTGTCAAAAAGCAAACAGCAACAATTATGCTTATAATAATCGCAAAGACAACAACCCAAAAAGCAGGTTTTTTATAGTTTAAAACAGATTTCACTCTGTCCTTGACATTAACTTCACCAAAAGCCAACGGGCATGCGGCAATTATACGACGGTTTACACTGCAGCTAAGAAGTGCCTGAGAATAGTCTGCTTTTTGCTCGCTCGTAAACTTCTTTATTACTTTTTCATCACAGGCAACCTCGATATCTCTGCAAAGAAAAAGATAGCCAAGCCAAATAAGTGGATTAAACCAATAGACTGACAGAAGTAAAAAGCCAAGCGGCTTCCACAAATGATCCTTTCTGCTGATATGTGCCTTTTCATGCAATATGACGTGATCCATATCGCAAGGATTTATATTAAAAGGTAAATAGATTTTAGGCTTTACAATACCAAGCACAAAAGGTGATATAACACTTTCACTTTGATATATGTTATCATCAACCACAACTGCCGTACAGATTCTCTTACGTAAACCGATATAACTGAATAATGTATAAATCAGCATAAAAACAATTCCGACAATCCATACAACAGCAAAAATAGGTATCAATATCTGTAAAGGGTTTACACTTGTCATAGGATTTGGTGCAAACGAAAAGTTTATAATAGGATTTATTGTATCATTCAATATCGGAACTCCCGTGGTAACAGAAGGACTGCTCTCAAACATTATATGCGGACTGATCGTCTGTGCGCTGGGAATAAGACTGAATACGCTTTCAATCGTAAAAGGACAAATAAGGCGTACAGCAACAATACCCCATAACAGAACGGTTATCCATCGGGGAGCTTTTTTCATTATCAAGCGTAAAACAAGCACCGCAACCACTATCCAGCCGGCAGAAATACTCATATTTACAATTTTTATAAATAACTGCTCCATTACTTCTCCCCTTTTCTGAATCGGTCAATCATCTGCTGAACAGCATCAATCTCCTTTTCCGACATATGCTGGTGCTTTGTAAAAGCCGCAACAAAAGCAGGCAAAGACCCTTCAAATGTTTTTTCAACCATTTCGTTTATCTCTGCCGCCTGTACTTCATCTTTGCTGACAAGAGATGAAACAACGGTATTTTCATTTTTTAAAACACCGCGCTCTGACAGACGCTTGATAACAGTATATGTTGTTGTAGGTTTCCAACCAAGCTTATCTTTGCAAATAGCAACAAGTTCAGAGCTTTTGATGGGTTCTTTTTCCCACAGTATCAAGCAAAACCGATATTCACTTTCATATATTTTTGGTGTTTGCATATATAATAAGCCTCCTCTCTAATGTATTAGAGCAACTCTAGTCTAACACATTAGAGTAGTTTTGTCAACAACGTTAACAATTTATTTACAAAGCAAAAAGGCACCTCAAAAGCGATGCCTTTAACTATCTTATCATTCCTATTCCCTTTTCCAACATTTCAAGGCTTAGCATACCGCTGGCTCCCGTGACAAGATTTCCGTCAGCGTCAATAAAAAATGTCGCCGGAAAACCACTGACATAGTACGCCTCGACCGCATCGAGCTCTGTATCAAAAAAGACATCAAACTCAAAGCCTTGTTCCTCAATGTACTTTTTTGCAAGTGCCTCTGTTTCCTGCACTCCATCCGTAGCATTTACCATTAAAAACTGAACATCGGAATATTTTTTATATGCCGTATTGAAATCGGGCATTTCTTCTTTACAGTAATAACACCACGTTGCCCAGAAATTCAAAACCACTGGCTTACCTTTATAATCAGATAAGCTAGCCTTATTGCCTTTGTAATCAACAACCGTAAAATCCGGAGCAGGATTTAGTGTCTGCGTTTTTTCGGAATCAATATTATCGACACTATATTCGGCGCTAAGCTTATTGTACAAGAAATATGCGCCAACCAACAAAGCAACAAATAAAACAGAAATAACTATCCATAAAACAGACTTTTTCATTTTTCCTCCTTATGCTACAATGCTTAAATATTTACCGAAAAGACCCGTTGCCATAAGCAATCCGAAAATAACAAGCATTATACCGCAAATCTTATTGATAACGCTGTAATGTTTTTTTATAAACGAAAACGCACTTTTCAGCTTGTCAACCAAAATTGCGCTTATAAAAAACGGGATTCCAAGTCCCAAAGAATACAGTAAAAGCATTATAATTCCCGAAACAACGCTACCTTCACTTGTGGCAAGCATTAATGCCGCACCGAGAAATGTTCCGACACAAGGTGTCCATCCTATCGAAAAAACAATACCAAACAAAAGCGATGAGAAAAAACCGAGATTTTCGGTTTTTGAAAAATTAACACCATTAAAAAGCTTTAAATTAAAAACACCAAGATAATTCAAACCAAAGAATATAACGACCAATCCGGTTATTACATTTACAATAACAGCATATTTATTCAAAAAGCTACCGATTGTACCGGCAAAAGCACCAAGCAAAGTGAAAACAACGGTAAAGCCCAAAATAAAGCCAAGTGCATTTTTTACAACGCGTCTAGTATCTGCATTATTACCGCAGGCAAAGTATGATATATATATCGGTATCATCGGAAGAAGACAAGGTGAAATAAAAGTTATTATCCCTTCTATAAATGAAATAAAATATTGCATTATAAAACCTCGTGTTTTTTAATTATCTCGTGTTTTTTAATTATATTTATTATATATATTTTTATTCATTTTTTGCAAGTACAAAATTGATTTTAATATTTATATATGGTATAATTAATAAAAATTACACTCAAGGGGATTATTATGGAAAATTCAACTAACAACGCAGGCGTTTTACTGTCTGCAGAAGATATAAAGAGAGTTAAAGGACTGGGGTGTTTACAAGACAAGCGTTTTAATGACGCTTTTAACGTACGTGTAATAACAACAAACGGCAAGTTATCTGTTGAAAAGCACCGTGCAATTGCTGACGCTGCAGAACGTTTTGGCAGTGGCGAAGTCGCGATGACATCACGTCTTACAATGGAAATTCAATGTGTACGCTATCACAATATCGAGCCTCTCATAGCGTTTCTTGCTGAGCACGGGATGGAAACAGGTGGTACAGGCCCCCTTGTCAGACCGATTGTTTCGTGCAAGGGTACAACTTGTCAATACGGTCTTATAGACACATTCAGCCTCAGTGAAAAAATCCACGAACGCTTTTATAAAGGATTTCACACAGTAACTCTTCCTCACAAATTTAAAATTGCTGTCGGCGGTTGCCCAAACAATTGTGTAAAGCCCGATCTCAACGACCTTGGAGTAATTGGACAAAGAGTTCCAAGCTTTGATTTATCAAAATGCCGTGGATGCAAAAAGTGTACAGTTGAAGATTCATGTCCTATAAAGGCTGCAACACTCAAGGATAGCAAGCTTTTTGTTGAAGACTGCAACGGTTGCGGTCGTTGTAAAAATAAATGCCCATTCGGTGTGACTGAAGAATACACCACCGCATACAAAATATATATAGGTGGTCGTTGGGGTAAAAAAATAGCAAACGGTAAACCGCTTTCTAAGCTGTTCTATACAGAAGAGCAGGTGCTTGATACAATTGAAAAGGCAATTCTTTGCTTTAAGAACGAAGGCATCAGCGGTGAAAGATTTGCAGACACCATTAACCGCCTTGGCTTTGAGTATGTTGAGAAAAAACTTATAGACTAATATATTATGCCCGATATTAAATCGGGCATTTTTAAAGAAATATGAAAAAAAGTATAATTTTAATATTTTTAACAATAACACTGACACTGTGTAGCTGTAATTCCTTCGAAACAAGTGAAAAGGGATTTACCTTTACAGATGATTTAGGTAGAACAGTTACAGTAAACAGCATAAAACGCGTTGCTGCTTTGCTCGGAAGCTATGCTGATCTATGGATACTTGCGGGCGGTGATATTTGTGCAGCAGCTGACGATGCATGGGATGATTTCAGCCTTGATTTAGCAGAAGACACAATAAATATTGGCTCAACTCACGCTCCGAACAAAGACGCACTTTTACTGGCAGCACCCGACTTTGTAATTGCGAGTTCAAAAATACTTAAGCATATTGAATTAAAAGAGACATTTGACAGTGCCGGAATTACCGTTGCATATTTTGATGTGGGCAACTTTGATGACTTTATGCGCGTATTCAAGATACTGACAGATATCAACGAAAGACCTGACCTTTTTGAAATCCACGGGCAAAATCAAAAGATGACAATTGATAATATTTTACAAGAGAGTAAAAATAAACCCGAAAAATCCGTTCTCGTAATGCGAGCTTCTGCCACAAGTATACGTGCCAAAAACAGTGACAGCACAATGCTCGGCGGTATGCTTGCAGACTTTGGATGTAAAAACATTGCTGACAGCAATAATATGATACTCGAAAACCTCAATATTGAGAGTATTATAGAAAAAAATCCTGATATAATTTTCTTTATACAAACAGGAAACGATATGCAGAGCATAAAGGAAAACGTAGACGATATGATTGCTGACAATCCTTTGTGGCAAGAGCTGGATGCGATAAAAAACGGTAAAATATACTATATGGAAAAGGTGCTTTATAATTTAAAGCCCAACGCAAATTTTTCAAAAGCATATGAAAAGTTAGAGAAAATTCTTTATGAACAGTAAAAAATATACAAAAATTCTTTTTATAAGTATAACAGTATGCATTTTTTCGGCAACTTTCAGTGTGCTCGCAGGTAGTGTGAATATATTTGGCGCACCTAACCAACAAAGTATGATGAACATACTTTGTTATTCACGTATACCGCGTATGCTTGCTTCGCTCTTTGCAGGAGCTGCACTTGCGGTATCAGGCGGAATATTGCAGAGTGTGCTTTCAAACAAGCTCGCCTCTCCAAGTATTATAGGCGTTAATGCAGGAGCAGGGCTCGGTGTAACGTTATGTTGCGCATTCGGTGTTTTATCGGGCTGGTGTGTTTCGGTTTTTGCTTTTGTCGGCAGTTTGATCGCAATTATAGTGATTTCGATTTTCGGGAGCAGGACACGCGCATCAAAAACCACCGTCATTCTTGGTGGTGTTGCCCTCAATGCTATTTTAAATGCTCTCAGCGAATCTATTTGCGCACTCATACCCGAAACGTCTATGCTGACAACTGAATTTAAAATCGGCGGGTTTTCGGCAGTTTCATATCCCAGGATTTTACCGGCAATAGCACTCATAATAATTGCACTTATAATTGTTTTTATTTTATTCAACGAACTTGACGTGCTGGCACTCGGTGATGAAACCGCCAAAAGTATTGGGCTCAATACAAAAAAATACCGAATTATTTTTTTGATACTCTGTGCAATGCTCGCAGGTGCTGCAGTAAGCTTTACGGGGCTTATTGGTTTTGTAGGATTGATAGTGCCGCATTTTGTAAAGCGTTTAACCACCAATGAAAGTCGGAAGATCATCCCCTTATGTGCAATAATAGGTGGTGCATTTGTATGCTTTTGTGATACCTTATCACGCTTGATTTTTGCGCCGTTCGAAATGCCCGTCGGCATACTGATGGCGATTATCGGAGGACCTGTGTTTGTTGCAATCGTAATTAACAGCAAAGGAGGACACAATGCCAAAAATTAATTCTCTTTTTGCTGGCTACGGCAAAAAAGAAGTATTACATAATATTTCTCTCGAATTTGAAAAAGGAAAAATAACAACAATTATCGGTCCTAACGGTTGCGGCAAAAGTACGCTTTTAAAAAGTATTGTCGGACTTGCTGACGTCATAAGCGGAGAAATTGATTTTGACAACAACGCAAAGCACGTTGCATATCTTGCGCAGAGTAAAAGCATTCCCGATATCACTGTAGG
>JAZQDN010000029.1:0-4804 GCA_045546815.1 Eubacteriales bacterium | reverse complement strand
GATATTGACATATCACGGTTTGATAATTATATTATTATATGCATTTTGTAAAAGGATACCTATGAAACTTTGTTTAAGAGATGCGTTTGCATCGGCATCATTTAATAAAACATATACTTACCGTCTTTTAAAGGACGACCTTGAACAGTTACCCGCACCTCTTGTTTCTGATGCGGTCGATGTTGAGGTTTTCATCGAGGGACAAAGCGGTTACGTCACTTGTCAGATGACGATCAGTGCAACGTTTTCTGTTTTGTGCAGCCGCTGTGCAAAAGAGTTTGAATTTAAGTTCAATTCTTGCACAACAAAGCCTGTTCTTCGTGATGACGGTGTCTGTGAAGACGACGCGGTTTATTTGAACGCAGGTATGTGTTTTGATCTAAATGACGAGGTGTTCACACGAATATGTTTTGAGTTTCCCATGGCACCGCTGTGTAAGACAGATTGTAAAGGACTTTGTCCTGTTTGTGGATGCGATCTGAACACAAACAGCTGTTCATGTGATACAACAACTGTAGACCCACGTCTTGCAGTTTTGAAAAATTTATTTGATAAATAATATTAGGAGGATATAAAGATGGCAGTACCGAAGAGAAAAGTTTCACACTCAAGAAAAATGATGAGAAGATCGCAGGTTTCAAAGCTTGCAGCTCCCTCAATGGTTGAATGCCCCAATTGCCATGAGCTTACAGCACCCCATAAGGTTTGCTCAAACTGTGGCTACTATGACGGTAAGGAAGTTCTTAAGGACGGCAAACTCGTTAAAGAGCAGCCTGCTACCAAGGCAGAAAAGAAAGACGCGTAATCATTTTAACGTTGCGTAACACTAAACAGCAGGAATTAAGACGGTTCCTGCTGTTATTTTTTACGGGCTATAATTTAACAAAGTGAGGTGAAATACGATGTCTGCAAAAATACTTTGCTGTGACGAAGACTCTATTGCATATGAGCTTGGCCTTAAAGGCGGCGATACGCTTGTCAGTATAAACGGCAACGAAGTAAACGATGTTATTGACTATATGTTTTATAGTCAGAACGAAGAAATTTTGCTTTGCTGCGAGTGTGACGGCGAGTTTGTTGAATTTGATATAGAAAAGGACGCCGAGGAACCGCTTGGTATTAATTTCGAAACTTATCTTATTGACAAACAGCGCAGCTGTAAAAATAAATGTATCTTTTGTTTTATTGACCAGCTTCCGCGCGGTCTTCGTGATACTCTTTATTTTAAAGATGACGACGCCCGTCTTTCATTTCTGATGGGTAACTATATCACGCTTACAAACTTAAGTGACAGTGATGTTGAGCGTATTTGCCGTATGCGTATTTCGCCGATAAATGTATCGGTTCATACAACCGACCCCGAGCTTCGTGTTAAGATGATGTCTAATCCCAACGCTGCAAAAATAAATGATATATTGCATAAGTTCGCGTCGGCAGGAATAACTATGAATTGCCAGATTGTGCTTTGCCGTGGCGTAAACGACGGTGAAAATCTGAAAAAATCACTGTGTGACCTTGAAAAGCTTTATCCGAGCGTTGCGTCGGTCAGCGTGGTTCCTGTTGGTCTTACAAAATTCCGAGACGGTCTTTATCCTCTTACATCGTTTAATGCGCAGGAATGTCGCGATGTTATTTCCTGCATAAACTCGGTGGGTGACAGATGTAAACAAAAATACGGTGTGCGTCTTTTTTATCCGTCGGATGAATTCTTTATAAAAGGTGGCGTTGAGCTGCCTGATGAAGAGTGGTATGACGGATACCCGCAGATAGAAAACGGTGTCGGTTTCTCAACGAGCCTTCTTACAGAAGTTAAAAACGCTGTGAAGGATTTGAACTTTACAGACAAAAAACGAGACGTAGCAATAATTACAGGCGTTTTATCTGAACCGATAATCAAACAGGCAATAGAGGAGATCTCTACAAAAAACAGTGGGCTCAACTGCGCTGTTTATCCAATAATCAATCACTTTTTTGGTGAAAAAATAACTGTTGCAGGTCTTGTTACCGCAACAGATATTATAGAACAGTTGAAGGGTAAGGATTTACCCGAAACAGTACTCGTTCCGTCGTCAATGCTTCGTGCTGAGCAGGATATGTTTCTTGACAGTATAACTGTGCAGGATGTAGAAAATGCTCTCGGTGTAAAGCTTACAATAACATATAATGACGGGTATGACCTAGTAGAAAAAATAATAGGGGAGTGAAAAATATGTCAAAACCAATCGTTGCCATAGTTGGCAGACCGAATGTGGGCAAAAGCTCACTTTTTAATAAAATAACGGGAAAACGCCTTTCGATTGTCGAAGATATCCCCGGCGTTACACGCGACAGAATTTATTCTGATGCAGAGTGGCTCGGTAAACATTTTACGCTTATCGATACCGGCGGTATCGAACCGTCCGATAAAGATATCCTTTTATCGCAGATGCGTGAGCAGGCAGAGGTTGCTATCGATACTGCTGATGTCATTATTTTTATAACAGATATAAAAACGGGCGTTACGGCGGCTGACCGTGATATTTGCGCAATGCTTCGCAGATCGGATAAGCCTGTAGTTCTTTGCGTAAATAAGGTTGACTCCATCGGTGAGCTTCCGCCTGAATTTTATGAATTTTACAATCTTGGTATCGGTGAGCCGATCGCGGTATCGTCAGTTCACGGAACGGGTACGGGCGATCTTCTTGATGCCGTTTTTGAAAATATCAATTTTGAAGATTATGAGCAGGAAGAGGAGGATGTTGTCAAGGTTGCTCTTATAGGTAAGCCTAATGTAGGTAAATCCTCGCTCACGAATAAAATTCTCGGTGAAAACCGTATGATCGTATCCGATATACCCGGTACGACCCGCGACGCTGTTGACGTTGATATAGAAAACAGTTTCGGAAAATTTTGTTTTATTGATACTGCGGGTATCCGTAAAAAGAAAAAGGTTGACGAAATAATCGAAAAATACAGTGTAATCCGCTCGTATGCTGCGGTTGATCGCGCGGATGTCTGCGTTATAATGCTTGATGCAAACGAGGGCGTTACCATTCAGGATACAAAAATTGCAGGCTTTGCAAACGATAAGGGCAAGGGACTTGTGATTGCTGTAAACAAATGGGATATTGCACAAAAAGAAACAGGCACGATGGAAAAACTTAAAAAGGATATCTATCGTGACCTTGCGTTTATGGATTTTGCGCCGATTATATTTATTTCCGCAAAAACAGGTCAGCGTATTGACAAGCTTATGCAAAATATAGTCGAGGTTGCTTCGCAGAATAAGCGCCGTGTAACAACCGGTATGCTCAACGACTTTCTCGGCGATGCAACTGCGCGTGTTCAGCCGCCGTCAGACAAAGGCCGTCGCCTGAAAATCTATTATATGACACAGGCGTCAACCTGCCCTCCGACATTTATTTTCTTTGTGAACAGAGCGGACCTTTTCCACTTTTCGTATAAACGTTATCTTGAAAACCGTCTGCGTGAGGTGTTTGGATTTACAGGCACTCCGATAAGATTTATTGTAAGAGAGCGGGGAGAAAAAGAATGATTTATCTTTGGTTTATTATTGTAGCTGTCGGCGCATATCTTATCGGCAGTATAAACAATTCAATATTGATGTCAGAAGTGTTTACAGGCTCTGATATCCGCTCAAAAGGCAGCGGTAATGCGGGTTCTACCAATATGCTTCGTTCGTTTGGCTGGAAGGCGGGCGTTTTAACGCTTATGAGCGATTTTATGAAAACCTTTGTTGCGACGCTTTCTGCCTGGGCAATATTTACTATACACTTTCCCGAGTGTGTACGTCTTGCGACAGCGCTTGCGGGTCTTTTCTGCGCGATAGGTCACTGCTTCCCGCTTTATTTTGGTTTTAAAGGCGGAAAAGGTGTTGCTGTCGGCGCAATAATGATTTTAATGACAGACTGGCGCTGCTTTGTTGTAGCTCTTTCGGTGTTTTTGATCCTCGTTCTTGCTACAAGATTCATTTCTCTCGGCTCGACAATGGCGGGCGTATCCTATCCGATATCCTTTGCACTGATAATCGGGTTGAATAATATCTATGATATCCTCACCTTTGTTGCGGCGATGGCGCTTGCCGTTATGGTACTGATTATGCATCGTAAAAACTTTGTCCGTATATTCAAGGGAACGGAAAATAAATTCAGCTTTAAACATAAATGACAAGAAAAGACGGCGATCCCGTCTTTTTTTGTTGCAATTAAACGATATATATATTATAATATATAAAATATACGCTTGAAGGAGTGAAAAAATATCAAATCTCTTTTAAAAAGTAAATTGTTTTATATCCGCGTTTTATCAGCGATAATTATAATTATATCATTTATTCCGTTTTGCAATCCTATTACTGCGTACGACGGCGAAAAATATGGCTCGCTCGTTACCGTTATCGGTAATATGGGCTCTGTTGTCAGATATTTTTCTACCGAATTGCCCGGCTTTAAATCTTTTACAAACACACTTTTTATTTTGCTTATTTTGATTTATGTCGGCCTTGTCGGCTTGCTTTTTGGATTGTTACTTACATTTTCACACGATAAAACCTATAACAAGAACGGTATAAATTCGATTTTGTACTCGTCTGTGCTGTTGCTTGTTGTTTTTGTGGTGCTTTCAATTTTGTATCTGAATATCAACCTGCAGATGTACTCATACGGCAGCGTTGCGGTTTACAGAAAGCTGCTCATTTTGTTGCGTATTCCCGTATTTCTTTATGTTTACGGCGTGATATCCTTTGTTCTGTTTGTTCTTACCATGGTGCAAAACGGATTTAGTATTCACGCTCTCAAATATAGTA
>JAZQDN010000028.1:0-4542 GCA_045546815.1 Eubacteriales bacterium | reverse complement strand
CCGCTTGGCCTCCGACTTAGATCACAAATATACTTACCAAGTCCATAGGTTGCCTGTCTTACAGTATAAATATTCATTCTGTTTGTTCCGGCGCCCATAAGTCCGCGAAGACCGGCAGTACCAAAGTCGAGGGAGGTATAAAAACGAGAAAAAATCTCATCATCGTTATTTCTTATTAAAATCAGTTCCGCCTTCAAACGTTCGTCTAAATCGGAAAAATCAAGCCATCTCTCAAATTCTTCTTTATAAGCCATACTATCTCCTTTACTATATCTCACGTCTGTTTTCCATAGCTCTTGCAACCGTTATGCTGTCAGCATATTCAAGACTGCCGCCGACAGGAATACCGAGTGCAAGACCCGTAACCTTAACACCAAAGGGCTTTAACAGCTTTGCAATATACATTGCAGTAGCCTGCCCTTCTACATTAGGACTGGTTGCCATTATAATCTCTTTTATGTCGTTTTCGCTCACCCTGTGTAAAAGCTCAGATAATTTTATATCATCAGGCTGTACATCATTCATAGGCGAAACCAAACCGTGCAAAACATGATAAAGACCGTTATAATCTTTTGTTCGTTCCAAAACATCAATATCACTTGGTTTTTCTACAACACAAATTACCGATCGATCACGTTTTTCGTTGGAACATATCGTACAAACGCTACGGTCAGTTATATTTTGACACACCTCACAACAATGTATATTTTGCTTTGCATCCATTAATGCATCTGCAAAAGATTTTGCAACGCATTTATCTGATGCCACTATATAATATGCCATTTTTTGTGCGGTTTTAGAACCAATTCCGGGAAGTTTTTCAAACTCCTCAACAAGCTTTGCAAATGCAGGTATATATTGCATCATAAACCTCTAAAACATCGGGAAATTTAAGTTTAATCCACCGGTAGCGGCATTCATTTTCTCATCAAGAGTAGAGTCAATGTTCTTACCGGCCTCATTAACTGCCGCAACTATCATATCCTCAAGCATTTCAATATCATCAGGATCAACTGCTTCCTTTTCAAGCTTTACCGATAAGAGTTCTTTTTTACCGTTCATCTGAACAGTAACCATACCGCCGCCCGATTTTGCCTCAAAAACAGATTCTTCTACTTCTTTTTGTGCATTAGCGACATCTTCCTGCATTTTTTGAACCTTACGCATCATGTCGCTTTGTTTCATATTGTAGCCTTCAGGTAATCTTGCTTTCATAATTAATTACTCCTTATATAAAATATCATTTGCATTATTTAATATTTCTGCAAAAGCATCGTCTTCACTGACAGATACACTTGCAATATTATCAGAAAACTTTATAGAATATAATTCACCCGTCGCGCGCTCAACAGCAGATTTGATCATTGCAATAGTTTCGGGCTGCGAAAGCATATTATATGCTATTTGACCTTTTGAGGTATGAATCACAAGCGTAGTGCCATCTACTGATGCACTAACAGTTTTCATAATTCCAGCAGCAGAAAAACCGCCAAGTGAAAACATAATTTCAATCACTTTATCCCAAAAGTCACAGTTGCCGGTCGTAATCGTCTGTTCTGAAACTTTGATTTCATCATTTGTCGGTTGTTTTTTAACTTTCGGTTTTGAAGCCGCGGGTAGCGGTGAAACACCAAGCAACTCAAGCTTTGACAGACGAGCGTTCAAATCATCATAGTCCCCACCGACACTTGAATTTGTAAGCTTTATAAGTGTCATTTCAGCCATAATATGCTTATCTTTAAATTTAGACAAATCATATATACCGTTTTGTAAAACAGTCACGCATCGCATAATTTTTTCGATTGAATACTCTTTGGCAATATCTGACAGCTTATCAATTTTTTCAGTGCTGAACTTCAAAAACTGAACAGGATTCTTCGAAATTTTCAAAATCATCATATCACGATAATATGAACACAATTCAGAAAAAAGCGAGACTGCATCTTTAGAGTTTTTTCTGCACGCAGAATAAAAATCAAGAATACCGTCGGTATCATCATTATTTATCAGTTCTAAAGCATAAATCATCTGGTCAAAAGGACAAAGACCTACTGTTCGTTCAACCGTTGAAAGCGAAACAACGTCTGACCCGTCAAGGCATCTATCAAGTATTGACAAAGCATCACGCATTGCACCGTCAGCAAGATTTGCAATTAGTTCAGCAGCATCACTTTCAAGTTTAATATTTTCATTTTTTGCCACTACATCTAACCGAAATCTTATATCCTCGTCTGAAATACGCTTAAAATCAAAGCGTTGACATCTTGAAAGAATTGTTTGCGGAACCTTATGAATTTCAGTAGTTGCAAAAACAAATATAATATGTGAAGGCGGCTCTTCTAATGTCTTTAAAAGAGCATTAAAAGCCTGCACACTGAGCATATGCACCTCGTCAATAATATAAACCTTGTATTTTGCCATAGCGGGTGTAAACATTACGTCCTCACGCAATTCACGTATATTATCGACACCGTTATTGGATGCTGCATCAATTTCAAAAACATCAAGTAGGCTACCGTTTAAGATGCCTTTACACGCAGGGCACTCATTACACGGATCACCATTTACAGGATTTTCACAGTTTACTGCACGGGCTAAGATTTTCGCACAGGTTGTTTTTCCTGTGCCACGTGTACCGGTAAACATATATGCATGCGATATTTTATTATTGATAATTTGATTTTTAATTGTATCAACAATATGTCCTTGGCCCACAACATCATCAAACGAAAGTGGCCTGTATTTTCTGTATAACGCCTGATACACAGCTAACCTCCATAAACTTTTTGTGGCATGAAATGAAACCACACATCTCAGTTCGAATAACATCAATATGAGCTTGACACGGTACAAACTCAAAACAGGCTAATCGGCGTCACATACCAGGATTTGCTTAATGCTGCTCGGTTCCCCGCCTGACATGGTTCACAAACTGATATTGCGCCGAACCTGTTTCTCAACATTTATACCATGTGGCTTACCATACCAAAAATCACCCTTAATGAGCATTCTCCCCTGCTATAGCGGATTGCAGGTACAAGGTGCCGCTAGGACCCCGGATAGTGTGATTTCACTTCATGCCACAACTGAAAATATTATATATTATTTTAACGCTATTTTCAAGTATTATTTAGAAAAGAGTGATACAAAGAGAATTGGCAAAGACCACAAAAGCTGATAAATCAATATCTGTACAGGAAGATGTGACGATGCATCTGAAAAGAAAAGTAAAAATGATATCAAAGGTAATGCAATAACCGAAGCTAAAATTCTTATTACTTTATTTGTATCAAATGCAAACATCATTGTTTTACAACAATTAAGAGCAGCTGCAAGACCCTTTATACCGGTTCTTGAGATGAGAAGTGATGATGTTTTTCTTTGCATTTCAAACTTATCAAAGCAATTTCTTGCGGTCCTGAAAGAAATAATATTAAACAAAACCTTATCCTTTGGCTGATATGCATCAAACAAGGTTCTACTGTTCACATTAGGGTCACGTTCGGCAATACACACCGAAATCTGATTTTTTTCACACATTTCAAACGCTTTTTTTACACCGTGAGATAAAGCATATGAAAGCAAAAATACACCCATAAGCTTTCCATCGTATGCAACAAACAGAACATGCTTGGATTTTTGTTGATAAATGATTTCGTACTCGCTGTCATCAACTTCGATACCAAAATGATCCATCAGTTTTTTGTTGCCCGCAACAAATACCTTGGAATGTATAAGCCCCGAATAGCCCATAGTATCGTGATAATAAATGTCGTCAATTCTAGGCAAAGACATTATATTTTCGGATAACATATCAGAAAACAATGTAGTAAGAGGGCCACCCACTTTACTGTAAAGAGCATTCAGGTATAATATTGCATCATCAATTGAAGAATCTCCATATAAACGAATACCGTTCAAAGAAGCATTGAATATGTCAGAATCATCAACAATAAGAGTCTGCACGTCTTTAAGAGCGGCAGCACTATCACTACCGATAATTACTCCGCCATACTTTCTGGTTTTTTTACTGTTAAGATATATAGGCGCCGCAACTGAAAACGCAATTAAAAACGGACACACAACAGACAACGCGCTTATAAAATAAGTGATAGAGCCTATAAAGCTATGTTTAAACACAAAATATAATACCGTAAGTGCGCACGAAACAAAAAACAACACTGTTTCCAGCTTTGATTTTTTAGGTTCAAAATCTTTAAAGCTTTTTGCAACAAAATCAGAAACGAACTCACTCTTTGCAGCATAAACAATGTCCGCCTGACAACCCGTTTCAAGCATAATATCATTTACAGCTTCTTCACTGTTGGGAGTGTTAATTACATTTTTGCAGCCATCGGCAGAAGTGATTAAAAAGTTTTTATAAACTGTTTTTACAATAAGTTTTTTCGAATATATGTTAACAAGCAAAAACAACGTAAGAATAAAATCAAATGAAACAACCACAACACTGTTTGAAGTAGCTCTTGTCAGATAGAAAATATTAAGAACTACATTTAAAACAAAAATTATAAAAATGTACGA
>JAZQDN010000027.1:0-14076 GCA_045546815.1 Eubacteriales bacterium | reverse complement strand
CAACCTTGAGCCCGTCTATCAGTCTGTGCTGATACCGCTTTGAAATATCCATATTCATCTGTAAAAAGTTTACAAAGTACTCGCGCAGCTCGTCACTCTCCACAAGCTCCGAGTTTCTCGCGATAACCTCTGCCTCGCGCTTCAGGTCCTCGATCTGCAGCCCGCGCTCGCGCTTGTACTCCGAAACCTCGCGTACAGCCTGCATCCGTCTTTCAAAAAGCTTTGCGATCTGTCTGTCGACTTCGTTTATCTCTTTTCTTGCGTTTTCAATATCTGCCATTTTTCTCATTCCCTTTCAAAATAAAAACCCGCAATAGCTTTATACAAATTATGTATAACTTATTGCGGGCTGTCTTTTATTAGGTTTAACGCTTACTCGGCGCACAGACAGTCCGTATATGAATAATAATAAAATCGAATATTATACATCATGTCTTGCCGCCTTTCATAATAATTATTAATAATGATATACCTATTTCGTTGCTTTGTCAATACCGAAGTGAATATTTTTGCCTTTATACACTACTTCTAAATTATTATTCATTTCCCCATATTTTTTTATTTATTGTTGTGCAAAATGTGCTTGACATATTGATGCTCTTGTATTAAAATAAAATTGTATAATTATCACTGTAAGTGCCTGCTTACGCCTAAAATGTAAGTGCCCGCTTACAAAAAGCGAAGGAAACCTATGAACGCAAAAGTCAAAAAAATCTGGAACATTATAACGTCAATTATCGTAACACTTGTTGTGATTCTCGCCCTGCTGCTTGTCGGCGCTCGTCTTTTCGGGCTCAAGGTGTACACCGTGCTTTCAGCATCAATGGAGCCGACTTATCACACGGGTTCTATTATATATGTAAAAACTGTTGACCCGTTTGACCTCGAGGTCGGTGACCCCATCACCTTTATGCTTAACGAAGACACGGTCGCAACACACCGTATCGTTGAAATTGTCCCTGACGAAGAGGATGAGGACGTTTTACGCTTTATCACAAAGGGTGACGCTAACGAAAATATCGACGCGTCAAGTGTACATATAAATAATTTAATAGGAAAGCCGGTTTTCACTATTCCTTATCTTGGCTATCTGTCAAGCTTTGTACAGCAGCCTATCGGAAGAACGGTGGCTATCGCAACCGCGCTTTTGGTTGTCCTTCTTGTCTTTATCCCTGATATATTTAAGGAAAAGCCAAAGGAACAGACAGAAACACCCAATCCCGAACAAAAATAAACCCGGTGAATCGCACCGACACGGTTGGCTCCACTTGTCAGGGGAGCTGTCGCGAAGCGACTGAGGGGTAGTTCAACGTTGCACAAACATTGGATGAAACGGACAGTCGGGGACGCCTGTCCCTACAAAAACGTATAAACCGAAACGGGACACCCTAAAATGTAGGGGACGACGCGTTAAGAAAATATGCCGGTGGCATATTTTTAGCCAAAGTCGGGAGCAATTTATAATTGCGACCTGGACCGACCATTGGTCGTCCGCAATAACGCGACATAACCGAAACGGTAGGGCGGGGGCTTGCTCCCGCCGCCAAAAAACGCACAGACCCCATTAAATTCGGATACGCGCTTAAGTACTTATTTCTTTTGGGATATGTATTTAAAGGCTTATCATAAATTAAAAAAATCATTAAAAAAGGAGGTTTTTGTTTATGAAAACAAGAACAAAGGTTGCTTTGACAGGTTTGTGTGCCCTGTTATTAGTAGCCGCATCAGTCCTCGGCACACTCGCTTATTTGACTGCTGAACAAACAGTAACAAACACATTTACTGTTGGTAATGTAGCAATTACCCTTACCGAGACAGAAGTAGACGAGTACGGTAAAGCAAAAAATGACCCGGCAACACGTACTTCAAACGAGCAGACATTCAAAATTATTCCCGGCACAACTTACACAAAAGACCCTACAATCACAGTTGCTGATAATAGTGAAGAATGCTACTTGTTTGTTAAAGTTGCAAACGGAATCTCAACAATTGAGACTTCTATCGCAAGCCAGCTCGCTGAAAAAGGTTGGTCCCTTGTAAATGGCGAAACAGATGTTTACTATCTCAATACTACCAAAAAGGAAAACGAAGAAGCAGTTGTATTTGAAACTATTACAATTGATTCAACTGTTGATAATCTTACTCAGTATGCTGGTAAACAAATTGCTATCACAGCTTACGCTGTACAGAAAGATAACTTTGCTACAGCTCAGGCTGCTTGGGATGGAACATTTGGCGCATAATAAGCACAAATTTCTAATGCATAATTAATATTTTACATATTAATTAAAACAAAAAATCTAAAGAAAGAAGAATAAAACTATGAACAAAAAAGTAGTTGCTCTTGTACTTGCTTGTGTTCTTATATTCAGCACAATCGTAGCTGGAACACTTGCTTGGTTACAGGATAAAACAGAAACTATTACCAATACATTTACATATGGTAAAGTTGATATCGATCTCGTTGAAACAACAGAAGATTTCAAAATGGTTCCTGGTCAAACTATTGACAAAGACCCTGTAATTACAGTTAAAGCTGGTAGTGAACCTTGCTGGGTATTTGTTAAAGTTGAAGAAAGTGCAAATCTTGGAACATTTATTGATTACAGTCTTGACATTGCAAACTGGAAAAGACTTGATAGCGTTAATGATGCAATTGTTTACTATAAACAAGTTGATGACGCTACTGCAGAAGTAACGTTGAATGTTTTAACAGACGAAGAAGTTTCTGTTAAAAACTCTGTTACAACAGCTGACATAAACGGTCTTGCTGAACCAGGCGCACTTCAGCCTTCACTTGCTTTTACTGGTTATGCAGTACAGCAAGATGCTACAATTGCTGATGCAGCTGCTGCTTGGAATCTTGTAAAAAATATGTAACTATATAATTGAGGTGTTAAAATGAACAACAAGAAAAAGATAATTGCTATCTGTGTATGCGTTGCACTTCTTGCTGGTACAATCCTCAGCGGAACAATCGCATACTTCACAGATAATGAAGCAATCAAAAACACATTCACTTCAGGTAATGTTATGATCGACCTTACCGAAAATGCAGAACAGCAAGATGGTACAATCGTGAAAATCGAAAATCAGGATGAGAACACTACCTTTGCTGATTATAAGTTGTTCCCCGGCGATGAAATCACAAAACAGCCTATAATTACAGTTGAAGAAGGCAGTGAAAAAGCTTATGTTGCAGCTAAAATCGCTATTAAAGCCGGCGATTTAACAGAGGTTTTTGATCCTGAAATTGTAACAGACGGCAAACTCGAAATTGGTGCGTTTATCCAAGGCGGTATTTTTGATCCCATTAATGCTACTATAGAAGTTGTTGCTGATGCAGATAAAGCAGAAGAAGTGCTTGTTGGTAAAACAGCAACTGCCGACTACGTAATGTATCAGGATTTCACAGCAGATGCAGAAACAGTAAATGTTGATAACGATGGTACATATACCTTCTATATCTACAAGGTAGCTTATGTTGATGCAATGGAAGCAGAAAAAACTATCACATTGTTTGACGAGCTTGTAGTTGATGCTGACTGGGATAACGCTCAGATGGATGAACTTAAAAAGCTTAGCATTGATGTTCAGGCTTATGCTGTTCAGGAAGAGCATATCGCAGATTGTTACACAGCTATGACATCAGCTTTTGAAAAAGCGTTCCCCGCTACTGTTAACGCATAATTCCTAATTTTTTAATTTAATTTTTTGCACACACATACTGTTCTGCATCCGTTTGGATGCAGAACGTATGAGAGCATCCAACCCAAACGGCTTGGATGCTGTCATACGCACCACGCGTAAACACAATAAAATAACACACCGACGCGGTTGGCTCCACTTGTCAGGGGAGCTGTCGCGAAGCGACTGAGGGGTAGTCCAACGTTGCACAAACATTGGACGAAACGGACAGTCGGGGACGCTTGTCCCTACAATAGCACAAACCCGGGTGGGTCGTCGTGGGCACCGACCCCTACGGAATATATTATATTTTGAAAGAAAGACTATGAGATACCAATTGAAATTAAACATAAAACGGTCGGACAACAGTCGAACCCATCAAAAAACAAAAATCACTCAATTTGCAGAAGGGAGATGCAACCATATGAAAAAAAGAATATTATCAATTGCACTTTGCATCTGCTTGATGGTAACGTTGTTTAACGTATTTGAATATCATTTTGAAATACCTGCAAAGGCGGCTACCCGTACGCTCAAATGTACCTGTACTGTCGGCGGCACTACTTTAAGTGATAGCCACTATTATTACTGTGAGCTTTTCTGCAGATGTACATATTATGATGGTACAACCTCATTGCACGCAGAAGGAACCTGTAATGCGTTCAGCTGTGCTAATGCGGAGGTTAGCGGTCAGTGGCGCGGTTGTACACATCACGATGACGGAACAACTCCTATTACAATTGGTACCACTACCTATAATGCAAAGGGTCACGCAACACACGTTAACACCTGTATGAAATTTAAACAGGTGTGTGCAGGACTGTCCGGTTGTAACGGAAGCGATACTCCGAATGCTGACGGTAGCGGACACGTGCTTGGCTGCCCGCTGTATACAGTAAAGATAACAGATTCAAACAAGCTTACTCCCCAAGCCTGCGATACTTGCGGCTGGCTTTTCGGCGAGCACTATATATACTGCACTAATTCTAAAAATACGTACTACTACAATAAGCTTTCGGAAGTAACGAACAGAAGCGTGTATATACCGGGTGATTACACCAGAAATTCTAATAATATAAATATAACTATTCCTGTCAGCCAACTTGAAGCAACTAATAGCAGTCGAAGTCTGGGACTGTCTGCAAGCGATATTGAAGTTTTGAAAAAAGCAGTGTATTGGGATTCAAACGATAAAGTAATCACTGACGATACAAAAAAATTAATTCAATATCGTCGCTTTGATTATAAAAATCCTAGCAATGGTTCAACTTCAACTAACGGCCCTATCGGTGACCGTGATATCCACATTCCGGAGGGCGTTGTTTGCGTAATTGACCTTAACGGTACAAGAGTTTGGGGTCATGGCACCGGTCCTGTAATTACAAACTACGGTACACTCATAATTCTTGATAGCTACACCACAAAACATACTGAAGGTACTCTGGTTGACCGTGGTTATTACTTCTACGATGACGATGCAGGTAAATATTACCACAGTATAAGAAACGCAGAGGACGCTGTCTGGAGACAGGGCGTAAATAGTGGCGAAGCTAAAGCAAGCATCTATGGCGGCTATTTATATAACGGCAGAACAACAAGAAACATAGTTGGAAGTTATGTCGGCTATAAGGAAGATGGAACTGCTGCCACAATTCAAATCAGCCAATATGATTCTAACAAAACCCTGAATCAGGGCACAACCTACGACCAGCTGCTTGCAAGATCGGGTTATCGTGGAAAAACAGTTGCTTATAGTGACGCTAACAGACGTTTTTTCACATACCTTGTAGAGAACAATCAATTGGGTAAAATTGGTGCCTTTGGTGGCGGCGGTATTCATAACGAAGGTACCGTTGTTATGAACGGCGGTACAATTGTTGGCTGTGAGTCGATGGACAACGGCGAGGGCGCCGCTGTGTACAGCAAGGGCGCGGGTGCTTCATTTACAATGAACGGCGGTTCTATCCGCTATAACTTTGGTAAGTCAATTGTTGCGGCAGAATACGGCGCAACGCTCAACATAAAAAGCGGTCTTATTTTCAGAAACGTCGGCGTTGGTAACGGCGCGATACGCGGTGAGTCTGCTGAGGGTACGGCGGTAGCAAACAAGACTACCATTAATATCGGTGAAGACAGCGACACAATAGATAAAACACTTATTGATACCCTTCTTCCCGAAAGTAACAAGGCAAATATGGTTTTGGGCACCGGTACAGCCGGCATTATGGCTACTAACTATAATGCTGAAATCAAGACACCCATTATTGCCTACAACCGCTCAATTGCAGAAATTGCAACGGACGGCAACGGCGGCGGTATTTACGCGGAAAACGTAAATCTCAATATCAAAGCGGCAGTTATTATGGAAAACTGGGCGCACTACCGTGGCGGCGGCATTGATATATTTGAAGAAGGTAACGTAACCTTTGGTCCTGACTGTAAGCTGCTTGTTAAGAACAACTACTGCGAGTATAAGGGCGGCGGCATTGCCGTGCGTAACCCTAATACAGACAGTAGTAAGCTCTCCCTTACAATCAGCGGCGAAAACGTAGAGATAACCGGTAACAAGGCAGGCTACGCCGGTGGTATTTACCACTCATACGGCGACTTTAATATGAGTGCGGGTAAGCTGACGAACAATGAGTCGATCGGCTATTATATCTCAACTACCAACTACAATGCACTATCTTATTTTACTGCTGTTGATGAAGATAAAAATAAAGACGATGTAAGAGATCTGAATGTCAGTGAAACTGAACCATATGACGGTAATTCAGGAGATATGTACAGTGCAAGCGGATTTGCAAAAGACTGGGGATATCCTGAATTGCATCCAGAAGCTAAAAGTGTTTCGGGATACAGAACTACACAGGCAATCGGCTATGACGGTTCGGTAAGAGACGTATCGTTTGCACCGCGTATTGCAACTGCCAGCAAAAGCGTAACAGGCGGATGGAAGATTACCGCTGTCGGCAGCCTTCGTTCAAGCAGTCACGGAGGCGGCGGCATATATATCGAAGGTGACAAAGATACTAACGTTGTTATTTCGGGTAGTGCGGAGATTACGGGCAACCATGCTCTTCACAATGGCGGCGCGCTGTATTTGACCAACGGTACTGTTCGAATGGACGGCGGCACCATCAGCGGCAACTATATTGACGGTATGGAGCATACGACTGAAGGCGGTGTATACTATGCCCAAAGAACTGTTGAGGGACAGTTTAAGGGCAGTGTCAATTCGTCCAATGCCTATAACGGAACTAAAAACGGTGTAAATAACGCCAAGGGCGGCGCTGTATGTATAAATAACGGTAAGTTCGTAATGAACGGCGGTACGGTTGATAACAACCTTATACTGGCAACCGGCGGTGACGGCGCAGGCGTTTATGTTTTACAAGACGCTAACAACACATACACCGGCGAGTACGCCTTTGAGATGCACGGCGGCGAAATATTCAATAACTATAACAAGGACGACCAGGGCGGCGGTGTGTACGCCTCGGGCAAGGTTAAAATTGACGCTACCGTTTCAACACCAGAAATTCACGACAACTATGCCTGCGACAACGGCGGCGGTATTTATTCCGATAAAGACGTTGATATGCTGGCAGGCGAGATCTATAACAATACCGCGCACGCCTATATCGGCGGCGGTGTATATACTGACACCGGTAACTTTACGATGTCAGGCGGTAAAATTTACCAAAATAAAGCGCTGACCCGTAACGGCGGCGGTGTATACGTCCGCAACGGTAACTTTATAATGTCGGGCGGCGAAATATTTAAAAATACAGCGCTTAATACCAATGCCGTTCTAACCAATCTGAATAATCTTAAAACCCAGTACGGCAGCGGCGGCGGCGTTTGTATTCAGAACGGTGCAGTAACCATCACCGGCAACAGTAAGATTTATGAAAATGAGGCCACTTATAAGGGCGGCGGAATATATATGTTCACATCGAACAGACATTCCGGCCAGGGTCTTAAGAGTCTTACTATAGGTACAACTGACGCAGCGCCTCAACCGGAAATTTACAGCAACAAGGTTGATTTTACAAGCAACGGTAATACTTTTGCAAACGGTAATTACGAGTGCGGCGGCGGTGCTATCTGTGTTGAAGGTAAGGACAACGATATTACGATCAACAACGCCACAATTCACGACAACACCGTAAAAGGTGAGTGGTGTGACGGCGGCGCGATATTTGTGCTCGATAGAGGAGTGGCCGACGACGGCAGCGAGTCTGAAGAAGCAATTGCAGGCGCTGCAAACGTTACAATTCATAATGCTACTGCTTATAATAATCAAGCTTTAAGCGACCACGGCGGTTTCCTTTATATCAAAGGCAACGGTAACGTTACCATTGACGACGGTGACTTCTATAACAATTACGCAATGGATAACGGCGGCTTTGCATATGTCGGCAGCGGTACGTTCAATATTGACAACGACAAGGACGGCGACTTAAAAATCCACGGCAACAGGGCTGAAAAATATGTTGCCGGTGCTATCAGAGTTTACGACGGTACAGTAAACATTTACGGTGGCGAGATCTACGATAACGAGGTTACCAATAATAACAGTGATGCAAATGCATCGGAACGCGGTAACGGCGGCGCAATCGAGCTGATTACCGGTCAAGTTAATATGTACGGCGGTTATGTTTACAACAACCGCGCAGGTGTGACAAAGAACTATGGTAACGGCGGCGCGATCGCTATTATGGATACGGGTACTGTAAACGTATACGGCGGTAAGATAGGTGTAAAACCTGACGGAACTGCCGCCGGCAACACAGCTAAAACAAACGGCGGTGCGATATACGTTAACAAAGGTAATATTTACATCGGTAAAGCTACATGTGACGGCACATCGGATGAAACTCATAACACTTTAGAGCCCACGGCAAGTGCGTGCGGACATCCGATCGTCGCAAACAACACCGCTGTAAACGGCGGTGCGCTGTATTCAGAGTCGGGTACGACCACCTTCTACTGCGGTGAGATGACCGCAAATACCGCGTCAAACAAGGGCGGTGGTATGTACGTTGCAGACGGTATTGTTACAATCACAAATGCCAGCATAAAAGGCAACAGCGCAGCAGAGGAATATTTCGGTGACGCGCTATATATGACGGGCGGTACCGTAAAATATACAGAGAACACTGTATTTATGAACCAGGAAGGCACATCAACAGGTGTTGTTGTAGCAGGCGGTACACTTGAACAAACAGTCCCCCCCACAACAGCGCTTATCTCGGTTTACTTTAAAGACCGTGAGAGTGAAAAGGTTGTAAAGGGCTTTACAGTTCCTGCAGGCACCGATATCGTGCTTCCCGACGGAAACGATATCTTTGGTGACTATCCGGGTCATACCTTTATCGGTTGGCAGTATCCTGATGTCAGCACATATGTCAAGGATGATGGCGCATGGTATCTCAGAGGCGCTCAGATTACGACCGAGGATAACAGCCGATATGTAGAAGGCGCGGATGCCAATACAATGACAATCTACGGTGTATGGGCAAACGATACAAACACAATCACCTACTACAAGTCAAACGCCGAAAGCAGCACTGACGTTTATACAGGTACAGGTTATAAAACATCGTATAACTACCAGACATCAGATGATGATAAATTCACCCTTCCGACGCCTGAGGCGATTCCCGGCTATACGTTCACTAACTGGACAAGAGCGCAGGGAACAAAATGCCCCGTTGATTGCAACGCGAACTGGAATATTCCGGCAGGCGGCGATACAAAGGATCCGGGCGCAGTGTTTAATGCAAAGAGTAAGTTCGGTAACATCCACTTTGTTGCTAACTGGTCGACAACCATCACATACAAGGCTGTCGGCGGCGGTAAGGTAGACGGTGCACTTCAAAAGACCGAAGCAATTACCGTTGGCAGCACAACAACAGTTGCAGAAGGTGCTACAGCTGCTCCTGATCTCAACTATGTGTTTATGGGCTGGTACACTGACGAGGATTGCACACAAAAGGTTGCAGAACCGACAGTTACCAAATATGTTCCGACAACAAACGGCGGCAGCGGCAAGGGTTATTACGAAAACCTGACCTATTACGCAAAGTTTGAGCTTGACGTAGCTTCTCTCACAATCAAGACCACGGGTGCTGACGCAAACCAGACCTTTGTGTTCACGGTTGAGGGCAGAGCAGACCACGGCGGCGAACAAATCAATATGCAGGTGTTCGTATTCAGCGGTGCAGACGGTAACGGCTCTGTTACAATCGAGCATATCCCCGCAGGTACCTACACAGTTTACGAAAACAACTGCAAGGATAACAATCCTCACCAGGGCAACACATGGACCTGGAGATACACCAATACTGAAGATGTTAATTCGGTTGTAGACACTGAAATGAACGGCGTTGAAACCGAGGTTGATACCGTAACCTACAGCTACGGAAGCCGCAAGGGCATTTCGAACTGGTTGAGCGGTCTTTCAACAAAACTTTACAGACTCGTATCGGGTAACTAAATAAACTTTAATCGGCAGGGGGCGACTAAACCCCGCCCCCCTGCAATGAAGTTTTAATTAAGTTTTGTGAATTGTTACAAGATTTAATTAAGATTTCATATCTATACATCAATTTTAAAGAAAGGAGATGCATCAAAATGAAAAAAAGAATATTGTCAATTGCACTTTGCTTATGCATATTGATGACCATGTTCCATGTTGTTGAACTCTCCTTTGTAGCAAACGCAGCTACACTGCCCGCGTGCCGTTGCGGTGCGGCGGTAGGACAGGTGGTTGATGCTTCTCATGCATGGGGTTGTCCCTGGAAGGCAATTACAACCTGCCCCGAGTGCGGATATATCATAACCGCTATAACTCCCGGTTCTACAGTTGTAACTTACGGTGAAAGCAATGTTAAATCAACAATCACGGGTACCTATCAAACCCATGATGAATACTGCTCATATGCTGCACACCCAACAACGCTTACCTTTAAAGGTGGCGCAAGCATCATGACGACCTTGTTTGGCGCAACACAAAACGCGCAAGGATCCTGGGTTAACGCAAATGGTACAAGCGGCGGATGGTATCAGGGTTTTCGTAATTATAGTAGTGAGTGGGAAACAAGACTTAATTTATCAGCAGAAAACAAAAAATTAATAACTGATATGGTTGCCGCTGATAGTAACTTGTGGATTCAATACGCAAAACTTGTTACCGATTACATTAATACAGCTACTCGTGTGTATATTCCGGCAGGCAAGGTGCTTATTCTAGACCTTAACGGTAACAGATTGCTTGGTGACGGAACAGGTCCCGTTATTGTAAACCACGGCGTACTTATAATAATGGATTCCAGACCTACAGTTACAAGAGATGGTCATTTACAGGACCGCGGCTATTACTTCTATTCTGATGAAGACGGAAAAAATTTCCATGGCACACGTAACGCCGCTGAAGTTATATGGCGTCAGGGGTCAGTTGACGAGTACGGCAGACGCTGGGTTGCAACTGATGACAGTGCCAACCAAACAGCAAAGGTAAACGGATATACTCAGAGCTGGGGCGGAGGAGTATATACAACCAGCGAAATAACCAAGTTTTACGGCGGACATATAATGGCAGGACGTGCGCACCGAAACGTTGATGCGGGCGTAACCTACAGCCAGCTTGTTACTGTCGGCGGTTTAGAAAATTCCGAATCGGGAAATCTGTACTATCAACACATAGCTATTGGCAGAGCGTGTACCAATGCAGCAACCAGATACTCTGTAAACGGCGGCGGTATCTATAACACAGGTAACGTTATTATGAACGGCGGCGCAATCGTCGGCTGTGAATCGGTCGACGGCGACGGCGCGGCTATATATAACACAGGTGCAACTGCTAAATTTACAATGAACGGCGGCAAAATTATGTATAATTTTGGTTCGTCGATCGTTGCGGCTCGTGCCGGTGCAACTATGGAGATTAATGCGGGAACGATTTTCCGTAATGTCGGTGTAGGTAACGGTGGCATATATGCTAAAGACACAAACGTTACTCTTACCGTAGGTACTTCCGAAATGGCAGCAACCACCTATGCCGATACGTTTAATACCAAAGCAAATCAAGCACTTAACAATACATCTTCAACTACATCATTTGTCAATACACTTGTAAATCAGGTGAACGGCAAGGCTCGTGAGATCATTTATAAGCAGGGCGATTATGGAATCCCCGTCATTGACAGTAACATTGCGCTTGCGGGTATTGGTACTGACGGTAACGGCGGCGGAATATATTCCGACGGTGCAAAAACAACTATCAACGCGGCACTTATATCAAATAACTGGGCGCATTACCGCGGCGGAGGCGTTGACTTTTTCGCTTCGGGTAATGTAACAATCAGTGGCAACGTTCACATTGTAAATAACTACTGCGAATATAAAGGCGGCGGCATATCTGTACGTAATGCTGCCGGCGATGCAAGTCTGCTTGACGTGACACTTAACGGTGATAACGTTAAAATAACCGGTAACAAGGCGGCTTACGGCGGCGGCGTTTGGGTATCGAACGGCGACCTTGTTTTAAACAAGGGACTTATTGACAGCAACGAAGCAACAGGCTTTCATGTCAATACAGATCAGTATTATGCAAGTTCGCAATACGGCACTGGAAATGACTGGGTATATGCAGAACGATACAACAATCTTGTTTCTGACAAGCTGATAATTGATTTTCTCGGCAACACCAATGTGGAATACGATTCCTCAAATGGCACGTATAATATAACGTCTTCTCAAATTACAAGCAGCATGTATACAACACGTAATTATTCCGGTGCAGGTGTATATGTTGAAGATGCTAAAACTGATGCTACAGACTCAAACTTTACTATGACCGGCGGTACGATCTCAAATAATATCGGACCTGCGCGCGGCGGCGGTGTTTGTGTAAGTGGCGGCGTGATTAAAATGACCGGCGGTACAATTACAAAGAACAGTGTAAGATACAACACTGATGCCGGCTCCGGCGGCGGTGTTTATGTTACAAACACCGACTATGCAAAGACCACCTTTGTAATGTCGGGTGGTGAAATTTCGTATAACATAAGTGAGCATCAGCACGGCGGCGGTGTAATGGCACACGGCACGGTTGTGCTGTCAGGTAATGCCGTAATTAAAAATAATGAATGCCGAAACAACGGCGGTGGTATATATGCGTCGACGGGCGACTTTACAATGTCGGATAACGTTCAGATTCTGAACAATACTTCGTATGATGAAATCGGCGGCGGTATATTGCTATATAACGCTGTTGGTGAAGGCAATTACACAAGAACAGCCAAGTTCACAATGAACGGCGGTAAAATTTCAGGCAACAAGGTTAACCAAAACAATGGTGGCGGTGTGTATGTCTGGAACTCCAACTTCATTATGAACGGCGGCGAGATTTCAAATAACACTGCAAACTGTACTTCCTGGAACCAGAACCAGTCAACCAACTGGTCAAACGGCAGCGACATTGACGATAAAAAGGGTCGCGGCGGCGGTGTCGCCGTAGAAAACGGCAGTGTTACAATAACAGGTAACAGCGTTATCAGCAACAACGAAGCAGCTTTTGCGGGCGGTGCTTTTTACATCCTTTCAAGCAGTACGGGCACAGCCGGCTCGTTTGCACCCAAGGTTACAATAAAGGGTACCGATAAATCGGTAAAAATCCAAAATAATAAGCTGACCGCAGACCTTTCAAACTTTGTTAAAGAAGAAAACAAAAACAATTCAGGCTTACACGGAAACTATAAATACGGCGGTGGTGCATTTGCCATCTACGGTGCAGGCTCAACAGAAGATATCCTTTTTGTCGAGCAGGCTGAAATTTCGGGTAACTCCACCCCTGAAAGCACTAAACGATGTGATCAGATACCGGGCGGCGCAGTTTATATCAGTGCTGACGGAACAGCAGGGGACGCAAACCCGCTTAAAATTACAGTGAAGGACTCTTTGATTCACGATAATACTTCCCCTAAGGATCAGGGCGGTGTGATCTATGCAAAGGGTAACTGTAGGATCACTATTGACGGCGGTGAGTATTACAATAATACTGCAAACGATAACGGAGGCTTTGTTGCTCTTTCGTCAGGATTTATTGATATCAAAAACGGTGCCAAGATTCATGACAACTCTGCAAACATAGATTTTGGCGGCGCAATCAGCATAAGTAACGGTACGGTTTCACTGTACGACGGCGAAATCTATAACAATTCAGTAAATCAGGATGGTGGCGGTGCAGTTGCGATTCATTACGCCGGAAGCTTCTATATGTATAACGGTGCAATCTATGGTAACAGCACAGGTACTTCAAATACAGAGCCACATGGCGGTGCGGTAATTGTCCGCGGTCAAGGAAGTCGGAGGCCAAGC
>JAZQDN010000026.1:0-6775 GCA_045546815.1 Eubacteriales bacterium | reverse complement strand
ATATGATAGCTGGGCTGTGCAGCTCATTTCAAAAGTGCTTGTTGTTTATTATGAATGCTCGGGTGATGAAGGAATACCGCCGGTTATTTATAGCATACTCAAAAACTATTATGAGCTTTTAAAAAATGAAACGATTAAGCTTTTTGATTGGGGTAAATACCGTTGGTTTGAGACCTTTATTGCATTAAACTTTTTATATAAGATGTATAAAGAGGATTGGATCAAAGACCTTGCAAAAATTCTGAAAGAACAAGGCGCAAACTATAATGATTATACTGAAATATGGAAACGCCCTGTAAACCATTGGAAATTTGAAACTCATATTGTCAATATTGGAATGATGCTCAAATCAGAAGCTGTCAGCTGTGATATTCTGGACAAGCCGTATACCGATAATGCAGAATATCTACGCAGTATTCTTGACAAATACAACGGTACAGTTTATGAGAGCTTTACGGGTGATGAGTGCCTGTCTGGTGTTAGTCCAATTCAGGGCACTGAGCTGTGTGCAATTGTTGAGCAAATGTATTCTTATGAGCTTCTGTATGCATATACAGGCGACAGCAAATGGGCGGAAAGACTTGAGATTCTTGCGTTCAACGCCTTGCCCGCAACTATCAGTGATGATATGTGGACGCATCAGTATGACCAAATGAGCAATCAGATTTCCTGCGAGAGATTTTACGGAAACCCTATTTTTACTACCAACGGTAAAGAGTCGCATTTGTTTGGCCTCGAGCCAAATTTTGGATGCTGTACTGCAAACTTCGGTCAGGGCTGGCCAAAATTTGCTCTAAGTGCATTTATGCATAGAGACAATACAATAATAAATTCTATTATGTTGCCGAGCGAACTTAACACTGACGGTAGACATATTGTTCTTGAAACCGATTACCCCTTTAAAAACAATGCAAAATACAAAATATCGTCAGATAAAGATTTCAAGTTTATTGTGCGGATCCCGTTCTTTGCCAAAAATGTAAAAATTAACGGAAAAGCCTTTGATTGTAACGAAGCGGTATTTGATATAAAAGGTGGGGAAAATACTGAAGTTTTAATTGAGTTTGAAAGTGTACCTGTATTTAAGTCCCGACCAAACGGTCTTACAGCTCTTCAGTGTGGTTCGCTTATTTTTTCTGTGCCGATTTGTTATGAAAAACGTATGCACGAATACGTAAAAAACGGTGTAGAGCGTAAATACCCTTATTGCGACTATGAGCTTATACCTCAAAGTGATTGGAATTATGCTTTCTGTTCAGAGGATGTTTTGTTAAAAACAAATGAAATTTCCAATATTCCGTTTTCGTCAAAAAATCCGCCTGTGATAATCAAAACAAAGCTTCAACAAATCGATTGGGGATTTGAAGAAAGATATGATACGGTGTGTGCAAAAATACCGCAATCATATGAGCCTGTTTCGGACGAGGCGGAAATGGAGCTTGTTCCGTATGGTTGTGCTAAACTCAGAATAACAGAACTGCCGTTTATAAATAAAACTTGTTTATCAAAGTAAAAACGAGTTGTATTTTTCACTTTGATTTATTCAAAATAAAAAAGATCTTCAAATTTTTTATCAAGAGCAATGCATATGATATATGCAAGCTTGGCGGTGGGACTGAACTGTCCTGTTTCGATTGAACTTATCGTATTGCGTGATACACCGACCGTTTCTGCCAGCTGACTTTGTGACAGCCCCGCTTGTGTGCGAGCTTCTTTGATTCGGTTTTTTAATATAAGTTGTGTATTCATAAAAGTCCTCAGATAAGTAATATCAGTAATTTAACTGTAAAGAAAATAAAGAATAAAACATTAAGTACAGTTCCTATCCAACCCCATTTTGTTTTGTTGGATAGTAAAAGAACAATGCCTTGTGTTGCTTGCATACCCCAATGAATACTGAAGCATCCGTAAAATAGGGTGGTAGAATCGCCGAATATAGCTTCTAAAGTAGCAATGATTCCGCATAACATCATTCCTACAGCACCCGAAATAGCTAATGATTTTTGGGTCAGCGCCTTTTGTCTTTCGTCTGAATCCTTGTTTTCCTGCCTGCTTTTTTCAAGTATTTCATCTTTTGTCATTTTTAAAAGTCTCCTTTGACAAGTTTTCTTTGCAAACATATTGTAGCATTGCCAATAAAACTTGTCAATAGCTTTTGCAAAGTTTTCTTGTCAAAAAACAGCTGATGTTAATTAACATCAGCTGTTTTTTATTTAAGCCAGGAAAAATGACCGCCGTATTTTTCAAACAGTGTACGTATGTATTTCATTTCATTTTCGCTCACAGCAAAACACTTTTTATTATTTATATCTTTAATCATATTACAGTCATCGCAGGCAACAGCGTATATATCGCCGTCAATATTAATAGAAATGTCTTTGTCAAAAGGACAGGCTGTAGCACCTTCATATGCGTTTCCGTCAATGATATCTGCAATTTTTGCCGCCTCGTCATCAGTTAATGTGACGTTTATGTTTTCTTTATCTGTAATAAAAGTCAGTTCTATTTTATCATAATTTTTAATGCTTGTTCTGGAACAACCGCACAATGTAGTCAGTATAATTAAAACCGATGTAATACATAGTAAACGCTTCATATTATTCCTCCTTATTTAGAATAATTGTATGCAATTTTACATGCTCTTTTGTATGCTTCGGTAAAGTATAAAAGTGGAGTCATCTGTTGATAGACATCGTTTTCGTGTCTGTTGGGCTTTGATTCAATGTTCAGTTCAAAATTTAAAAATTCAAGTGGTCTTGATTTTTTTAGGCGTTTTGCATTATACTCCCAATCTCCAATGCCATCATACGGCAGTAAATGCAAGTCGTCCGTCCAATATATCTTTCCGTCAAAGTCGCTTATTCCAAGGTTGTCGTTGATGTGCGTCATAAACAGTCTGTCGCCGAAAATCGCAAGCAGGTCCTTTGAATAGTTGTAGCACATTTCGTGTCCCGAATCCCAACAAAAGCCAACGTGCGAGAGGTCTTTATATCGCTCCATAAGTGCAAATAAATACTCCTCGCCTTCAGTATTCTCAAAAGCGATTTTAACACCTTTGCTTTTTGCGTGTGCAACTATTTCATCAAAAGCCCCGAAATATAGATTCTGTTTATCAAAGGTATAGTCAAAGCCAATCCACACGTGCATAACCAATGCTTCAACATTGAATTTTGCGCAGTCGTCTATAGACATAAGGATTTCATCTTTGGCATCGGTGCAATTATCTTTATCCCATAGTAAATCAGATTTATTGTAGGGCGCGTGTATTGACTGTATGGTCACACCCGCTTCTTTTGAAATGGCTGCAATCTCATTCATATTTATTTCTGTATCCCACTTTGGCGATATTGCGTCAAAGCCGATTTGCGATAGCATTGTAATGAGCTCACGGTTGGGGATCGGATAATTATTGTTAATGGATATGCCTATTTTCTGTTTATACATATTTTTCTCCCGATATTAAAGACAGAGCTTAATTTACAGCTCAATTTTAGTTGCAATTGTTTTATACTGCCCGTCCTGTGCGTACCAATGCGACATAAGCACGCTTCCGTCGTCAAGCTTTATTGCACCCGGCTGACCAAATTTTAAAAACGCAAAAATTTCTGCCATCTTGTCATCTTTCATAACGGGTGTCACGGGTTCCCAGACAACAATACTGTCAATAACTTCCCATTTTTTATTTGAAAAATCAATGATGTATCCGTAAATACCGGGTCTGTCAGTATCGCGGCGTACTGCGTGCAGAGCCAAAAATTTTTCTTTGCCGATCGCGAGGACAGAAGAAGCCTGACCCATAATACCTGTAGAAATCGGCTCACAGAATGTTTTGCCGTTGTCGTAAGAAACAGTATAGTGGTTTTCAAGACGGCATCCCTTGTCTGTGTCCTCGTTCCAACCGATGCATATGATAGCGCCCGACTCAAGCTGACACATTCTCTGCTCGTAGCAGGTAACATTTCTGCCTTTAAAGTCCATGCAAACAGTATCGTCATTCCACGTCTTTCCATTATCATACGAGCGTAGAGCACGTCCGCACATATCTCCCGTCATCGCTCCGTCCCATTTGGGAAAGCCGGTGATTGGTGTTATAAAGCTGCCGTCCTGCAAAACAGTAATGGGTGCAGACGCCTCAATATGCGGACCCCACGCACAGTCTATTTTTTGCATTTCGCTCCAGCTCTCGCCGCCGTCGTCTGATGTTGTAAAATATACAAAATCGTTAAGCAGACCGCCTGTTTGCGGATTGCCGAGCGGAAGAGACTCGTCTTCGCGTACATATGCATATCCGAGTGCCGCAATTTTACCGTCAGGTAAAGCGGTTACCTTGCAATAGTCAGTGATTTTAGGCATAAGACCGCTTTTGTCATACATCGGTGTCGGCTCGCTCCAGGTTTTGCCGCCGTCTTTGCTTTTTGATATGTATGTCGCACCGTCAACACTTTCAAATGCTTCGCCGATAGCATGAGAGGCAATGATAGTACCGTCTTTACACTGACAAAGCCAGGGGAACGCGCTTTGACGGCTTTTTAATTGTGGTAACGGATTTTCATATATTATTGAAGACCAGAGTGATTTCATTTTGTCATCCTACTTTCGTATTTTTTGTTATTATATCACAGCAGATCATATCACTCAATAATTAAATAAGACATTTTTTATTTTTAAATGTATTTTTTTATGATATGGCGAAAAAATAATAAAAAACATTATTGGAGATAACTATGGGCAAAAAACAAGGGCATACATTAAAATTTGAAAAACGAATAAATATCATAAGCTACGCCAATGTTGTCGGTAAATTTGAAGGCGAGGGACCGATGGCAAAATATTTTGATATGATAGTAAAAGATGAGTATTTTGGAGAAAAAACATACGAAAAGGCAGAAACGAAGCTTCAAAAGACCGCTCTTGAGCTTGCGCTCCAAAAAAGTCTAACAAACAAATCGCAGCTTGATTTGATAGCATCGGGCGATCTTCTTAATCAGTGTATGTCGTCGTGCTACAGTGTCCGTGATAACGGTGTTCCGTATATAGGGCTTTTTGGTGCCTGTTCTACTATGACTCTTTCGACTATTATTGCAGCTATAAGCGTCGAGTGTGGCTTTTCGAGCCTTGCCGCCGCAATGACATCATCACATTTTTGTACAGCAGAACGCCAGTTCAGACAGCCTCTCGAATACGGCGGACAGCGCACACCTTCAGCACAACGTACAGTTACGGCAGGTGCTGCAGTAATAGTCGGACAAAAACCGAGTAATATCTTTATAGACAGTATAACTATTGGCAGCGTAATAGATTTTCTTGTGTCTGACCCGAATAATATGGGTGCTGCAATGGCACCGTCTGCCTGCGATACTCTTTGTCGATTCTTCGAAGATACATCAACAACTCCTGATGACTATGATTTGATTTTGACGGGTGACCTTGGAGCTATAGGCAGTTCGATTTTAGTGGATATGGCATATGAACGTGGATATAATATTGAAAACGTATATGACGACTGTGGTCTTATGATTTTTGATAATCAGGCGCAGGATACACACGCGGGCGGCTCGGGTTGCGGATGCAGCGGTGCGGTGCTTACTGGATATGTTCTTCCGCAACTCAATCTCGGCAAACTCAAAAACGTTTTATTTATGTCAACGGGTGCGCTTATGAGTCCGACTGCATCAATGCAAGGGGAGAGCATCCCCGGTGTTGCGCATCTCATGTATTTGAAAGGCGGCTGCCAATGAATTATTTATATGTGTTTATGGTCGGAGGAGTGATTTGCACAATTGGACAGATACTGATTGATAAAACAAAGCTGACTCCGGCAAGAATAGTTGTACTTTTTGTGACTCTTGGTGTTGCTCTAACAGCAGTTGGAATTTATGAGCCGCTTGTGAAATTTGCGGGAGCCGGTGCTACCGTGCCAATTATGGGGTTTGGCTATTCACTTGCCAAGGGCGTTGAAGCTGCAATTAAGGAAATGGGCTTCTTAGGTATTTTTACAGGCGGACTAAAGGCAACTGCAGGCGGTGTAACGGCTGCAATTCTCTTTGGGTATATCTTTTCGGTTTTATTTAACTCAAAAATGAAATAATATACTTGAAATTTATAAATCTTTATGATAGAATACACTTGTCTATTAATATGCTAAAGACTGTGACGGAGACAGTAGCCGGTTTTGCAAAGGTAAAAGCGAGCAGGGGACGGTGTAAGCCCTGTGCCTATAGCTTCCGTGTGAAAATCACTCCTAAGTTGCGGATTGAAAATTGCAGTAAATCTTGCCGGGTTTTTCGCCGTTATCCGAAAGGTGCATGTTTGTGTGCTGTAATAGGTGGTTTATAATTTTGCTGTTGTCCTGTTATGGATAACAGCTTTTCTTTTTATGGAGGTTTATATGTATAACGAAGTTCCTACAAATATGAATTTTGTTGAACGCGAAAAAAGAATCGGAAAATTCTGGGTTGACCGTGACATTTTCGGCAAAAGTATTGACTCAAAGTCAAAGGCTTCGCCTTATATTTTTTATGATGGCCCGCCTACAGCTAACGGTAAGCCGCATATCGGTCACGTTTTAACTCGTGTAATAAAGGATATGATTCCGCGCTACCGTACAATGAAGGGTTATATGGTACCGCGTAAAGCAGGCTGGGATACCCACGGTCTGCCCGTTGAGCTTGAGGTTGAAAAAATGCTTGGTCTTGACGGTAAGGAACAAATTGAAAAATATGGTCTTGAGCCTTTTATTTCTCACTGTAAGGAAAGTGTTTGGAAATATAAGGGT
>JAZQDN010000025.1:0-13603 GCA_045546815.1 Eubacteriales bacterium | reverse complement strand
GCAGGACGTTGGGTTGTCAATATATATTTTACGCACAATGTTGCGTATATTAAAAAAGGGGCAAAATATGGATTTTGGCGAAAAATTAAGGAATAGAAGAATTGAACTTAAAATGTCACAGCAGACTCTTGCTGATAAATCGGGAATATCTCTCAGAACAATACAAAATTATGAAAGCGGGCAACGCCACCCTGCAAATATTTCTATTGTTAAAGATATTGCAAAGGTACTTCAGATTCCATACGATTATTTGTTGGACGATAAATCGCAGTATGTTATTGATGCGGCACTTCGCGGCGGTGAAAGTGCAGCACTCGATGTTGACAGATTACTTTCGGATATTCAGGGCATTTTTGCAGGCGGTACTCTTTCTCAGGATGACAAGGATAAGGTTATGCGAGCAATTAACGAAATATACTGGGAATCGAAGGATAGCAACAAATGACCTGCGAATATATAACTGACAAAGCAGCCCAGACATTAAACGAATACGGACAAAATCCGTTTGACGCAGCCGTCGCGCTTGGTGCACACATCAGTTTTAAAGACCTGGGTTCACTTAAAGGCGCGTATTTTGGAGCAATGCCAAAGCCAACAATTGTTATTAATGAAGAGCTTGATGAAAACACAAAAAAGATTGTGTGCGCACACGAGCTGGGGCATTATCTTTTACACACAAAATCAAACTTCAGCTGTGAAAATATCTCCTTTGAATCTATAACAAATGCAGCAATACTAGAAAGAGAAGCGAACATTTTTGCCGCAGCATATCTTATTGATGTTAAAAAAGCAAAAAAACTGTTAAAGATGGGCTACACCACCTATGAAACCGCAGCAACGCTCGAAACCGACGTTAATCTGCTGTTATTTTTATTAAGTACATTAGGAATTTGCGATACACCGAACAGCCAATTTTTAAAATAAAAAAACACCCTTTCGGGTGTTTTTTCTATTAGTTATTTATTCCGTGGTGACAAACGGGAGATGTTTCATCAAGCGCTTTAAATGTATAGCCGTTTGCAAGTCCCCACTGTATAATTTGTTCAACAGCGTTCACGCTGAATTTTTTTATATCATGTTGTAAAACAACCGAAACACTACGTTTTGAAATTCCCGAAATGACATTATTTGCAACCTCTGATGAAGAAGACGCTCCGCCTGCATCACGGCTGTCTACGTTCCAGTCAAAATAACGATAGCCTTTTTCGGTCACAGCAACCGCAAGACGCGACATAATACCGGGATTGAAGGAGCTTACCATATTTGAGCTGCCGCCGGGAAAACGGATAAGGTTTGTACGTTTACCTGTTTGAGCCACAACAGTGCTCTGTATTGCCTCAAGGTCAGCAAAATATGCCTCTTCACTTGCATAGATTTTTTTGTAGTTGTGGGTTGCTGAATGAAGACCGACAGCATGACCCTCTGCCGCTATCCGCGAAATTATACCTGTATTGCCTGTATTTACAACAAAAAAGGTAGCCTTGAAGTTATATTTTGCAAGTACATCCAAAAGCTGTGATGTGTAAGCGCAAGGGCCATCATCAAACGTTAAATAAACAGTTTTTTCACCAGGATACACCGTGCTGATGTTTGGCAGGGTTACAGTAGGCTTTGTAACGGGTGCTTTTACCGTCACCTTACGTGTGGCAGCCGCGGTATTACCGCTACTATCCTTTACCGTATAAGTGAGTGTGTACTCGCCTGTTTTTGTTGTATCAACACTGCCGTCCACGCTAACCGCAGATGTTATATCGCCATCATAGTTATCTGATGCGCTAAAGCCCTCTTCATTATATTTATTTCCGCGAGTCAGCGTTATTTCACCCTTACCTTTAAGTGTAATCGTGGGTGCTTTTGTATCCACAACGGTAATGGTGCGAGTAGCCGTTGCACTGCGACGCGGTACGCTTGCAGAATATGTCAAGGTATATGTTCCGAGTTTTGTATCATCAACCTGTCCGTTTGTAATAACTTCAACAGGTCTGCCGTTTTTTAAGATAAACTTTCCTTTAAGCGCAGCAGTTGCGCCGCCATCGGTATATTTTTCGCCATATTCCAAAGTAACGGAATCATCACCGACAAGCGAAAGCTCAATATGAAAATTATTGAAATGTAACAGTGCTGCACAAACTCCCAAAATCAGCACAATGGCAGCTGCAACAATCAGTACTATTTTTAATGCCTTACTCATTTTAACTCCTTAAAATCAATATCGTTCAAAGCCATCTTCAAAATAACGAAGCCGATTTTGCATTGAGTGATTTATTGTGACAACGCGAATACGTAAAAAAATAATAGAAAATATAAGAACAATTGCTCCAAGGACAAGTGCAACCGCAACATTGTTAATCGCAATGCCCAAAACAACAATCAATGCCAGCACAACGACCATAGCCACTAAAATAATAACAATATTTTTAATCTTACGTGTTCTGAATTCTTTTATAAGCTTGTTACGTTCATCATTATATTTTTCGTATTGAGTATTTTCCACAGTTTATCCTTCCTTTCTTTAAATGACATTATAATTTTCGCAACAAATTAAGTCAATATTTTTATTGAAACATTTGGCAAAATATTATATTATTAAAAAAAGGAGAAACTCACTATGAAAAAAGCTGTACATATTATCTCTTTTTTAGTTGCTATTATTCTTGTTTTGGGAAGCGGAGTGTTTGCTTGGTATTTACACAGTCAAAAGCCGCAGCTAACAATTATGTGTTTATCCGATTTACATAATCAGCAGAATATTCTTATAAACTCAAGTATTCGCGGTACGATCACCGACACCTGCAAAACTGCTCTTGAACAGGAAAAAAATGTAGATATTGTACTTATCGGCGGCGATGTCACATCAAATACAAAAGTCAGTAAAGAAAATGTCGACGCCGTTCTTACCAATGTAGTAAACGCGATATCCCCGCTTACAAAAAACATTTTATGGGTAGCAGGAAATCACGATTTCAACGCCGGCGAAGAGGACGGATATGAAAGTGCACAGTATTACGACTTCTATATGAAAGGCAATGTCGGCACTCTTTCAAAAAACAACGCATATTATGAAGAGTGGAACGGCAACAAGAATCTGCTTGCATACCATTATAAAATTGAAGATTTTGATTTTGTTTGCATAAGCACAGCGCATTCGACAATGGACGGCGAGCTCGAAGACAGCAACTACACCTATACTGACGGAGCGATCGAATGGGTTGCAAAAAAGCTGTCCGAACTCGACAACAGCAAGCCTGTTTTTGTGATGGGGCACTTCCCTTTCAGAGACTCCAACAGTTTATCCACAACATACAAAGGAATGTTGCCCGAATGTGACAAAAAATTCAAGTCTGTACTTGCACAGCATCCGAATGTAATTTACCTTTACGGACACGACCACGCTTCAGATTCGGCATATATCCGCGAAGACACCGCACAGAGAGTAACAGAATATATGTCGGATGGAAAAGTAAAAGGACAACATTCAAACGGTGCAACTGACAGCTTTATATCTGCATTTATGGGCTCGATGAGATACTATGCAAACAGCATTGACGGAAGCGTCGGCGCATCAAACTCAAAGGTCGTTCAAAGCCTTATGATATATGTTTACAAAAACAGAATCGAATTACAAATGAAAAATTACGGTATAATGAACGGCGGTCAGGAAATTTTGAAACCGTATGTTATATCGCTGACCGATGAATAATTTAAAAAAGTGTTGCAATTATATATAATATGTGTTACAATACATACAAGTAAATGATAAGAGGACTGTTCAAGCAGTCCTCTTAAATATTGTATCAGGGGGAAAATATGAAAAAAAGTATTGCCGAAACAGTTACCGACATCGTAACACCCTATGCCAATCAGTTGGGACTTGAAATTTATGATGTTGAGTATGTTAAAGAAGGCGCCGATTGGTTTTTGCGTATTTATATCGACAAGCCCGACGGCATCAGTTCAGACGATTGCGAAGCAATGTCGCGGCTTATTGATCCTGTGCTTGATGAGCACGACCCGATAAGCAACAGTTATTATCTCGAGGTTTCTTCAGTAGGCCTTGACAGACCGCTTAAAATCGAAAAAGATTTTCACAGATTTATGAATGAAAAAATCGATGTAAGACTGTATAAGGCCCAGGACGGACTCAAAGAGTTTTGCGGTACACTGCGTAATTATGACAACGGTGATTTTACTGTAGAGCTTGATAGCGGCGAGAAAGTAACAAAAAACATCAAATCGATTTCATTCATTCGCCCACATATTGAATTTTAAACAACATATAACATAAAGGAGAAAAGATTTAAAATGAATTCAGAGTTTTTCAAGGCAGTTGATCTTATCGAGCAGGAAAAAGGTATTCCGGCCGACTACATGCTCGAAAAAGTTGAAGCAGCTCTTATGAGTGCTGCCAAAAAAGCTTTTGGCACATCAGACAACGCAGTTGTTGTTATTAACAAAGAAAAGAAAGATATCAAGCTCTATCAGATGAAAGATATTGTTGAAACAGTCGAAGACGAAGCAACACAAATCAGTCTTGACGAGCTTATACAAAAAGGCTCAAAGCGTGCCAAAATCGGAAACCAGGTTAAAATCGAAGTAAAAACAAAAGAATTTGGCAGAATAGCTGCTCAAACAGCAAAGCAAGTTATTATTCAAGGCATACGAGATGCAGAACGCGGTCTTATATACCAGGAATTCAACGGAAAAGAGTCGGAAATAATTTCTGCTGTTGTAAACAGCGTTGAGCCTTCAGGTAATGCTATTCTTGAAATTGGCAAGAGCAGTGCTATGCTTGTAAAGAATGAGCAAATACCCGGCGAGGTACTTGTCGAAGGAGACAGAATTAAAATTTATGTAGTTGAGGTTCGCAAAACTCAAAGAGGACCGCAGGTTCTTATTTCCAGAACACACCACGGTCTTGTAAAGAGATTGTTTGAGCTCGAAATTCCCGAAATCTACGACGGCACTGTTGAAATCAAATCAATTTCACGTGAAGCCGGCAGTAGAACAAAAATTTCTGTTTGGTCTGCCAATGAAGAAATTGATCCTGTTGGCTCATGTATCGGCTCAAAGGGTATGAGAATTTCAAATATTTGCAGCGAGCTCAGAGGCGAGAAAATTGACATAATCAAATATTCCGAAGATCCCGAAGAATATATTGCCCAGGCACTTGCACCCGCAAGTATAATCAGTGTTCTTGCAAACGAGGCGGACAAAACTTGCACAGTAATTGTATCAGACGACCAGCTATCACTCGCGATAGGCAAAGAAGGTCAGAATGCAAGACTTGCTGCTAAACTCACAGGCTATAAAATTGATATCAAACCCCTTTCAAAGATTGGATAAGGTGATACGATTTGACAAAAACTAAAAAAACACCAATGCGGATGTGTCTTGGTTGCAGGGAAATGAAACCAAAAAAAGAACTTATACGCATTGTTTTAAACAAAGAAAGCGGAATTGCCCTTGACTTTACCGGAAAAGCGGCAGGCAGAGGCGCATATATCTGCAAAAGCACCGCTTGCTTTGCAAAATTAAAAAAAGCACATGGTATTGAAAAGAACTTCGGCATTGCAGTTCCTGACGATATATATCAAAATATCGAAAAGGAGCTTTGTGAAAATGAATGATATGTTTTTGACAACACTTGGTCTTGCAAGACGTGCAGGAAAACTGTTTTACGGTTTTGACAGCTGTGCAGAAAATGCACATAACATTGACATTTTGTTTTTAGCAAGCGATTGCTCACCGCGCACAAAACAAAGTATCACAGATATATTTGAACAATTTAATATAAAACCGATTGAAACAAACTATAACAAAAACGAATTGGCATACGCAATCGGCACAAAGCCTACAGGAATAATTGGGGTTGCCGACACAGGATTTGCCAATCTATTAAAATCTAAATTATCCGAGGAGGGAATATAATGGCTATAACTGCAAAATACAAGGTACACGATTTTGCCAAGGATATTGGCGGTAAAAGCAATGATATACTTGAACTTCTTAATAAACTTGAGCCCAAAGAGCGCACACACATGGCGGCTCTCACTCCGTATGAGGCAGATTATCTTATTTGCCATTACACAAAGCTTAACAGTGTTGACAGCTTTGATGAATTTTTAGACAGCGGAAAAGCTGCACAGCAGGCAGTTAAAGAACAACCCAAAAAAGAAACAAAAACAGCACCCGTTAAAAAGGATGAGCCTAAAAAGGCAGAAGTCAAAAATGAACAGCCGAAGAAAGCTGAAGCCAAAAAGGATGAGCCTAAAAAAGCTGAAACACCAAAGCAAAAAGCACCTGAAAACAAAAATCAGCAGTCTGCACCCGAAAAGAAAAAAGAAAAACGTGTGCTCACTCCTGTTAAACAGATTAAAGAAAAGCCCAAAAAAGAGCGTGAAAAAATCAATGCCGATGAGCTCACTTTTGAAAAGAAGGTTCGTGTTGTTGACACAAGAACTACCGATGTAAACCTTGGAAAATACGACGAAAAGCTCGACGAACTCGCAAGCTCGCATGAAAATCGTAAAAACGCACAAACACAGTCAAAGCAAAAGATTGTCAAGAAAAACAACTTCCAGCAATACGGCGGTAAAAAGAAAAAGGAAAGCGAAGCAGAGCGTCTCAAGAGAATTGAACTCCAGCGTAAAAAGGCTCAGCTCAAGATTCTTGTTCCCGATGAAATCTCTGTAAGCGATCTTGCTCACAAAATGAAGGTTAACGTTGCACAGGTTGTTGCAAAGCTTATGATGATGGGCGTTATGGCATCAGCATCACAAAACATTGACTTTGATACAGCATATTTGATTGGTGAGGAATTCAGCGTTAAGGTTGAACATGAGGTAATTCTCTCTATTGAAGACAGACTTATCGACGATACTGACGATGCTGAAGAAAACCTCCTTCCCAGAGATCCCGTTGTTGTTGTTATGGGACACGTTGACCACGGTAAAACTTCACTTCTTGATGCCATCAGAAACACCAATGTTGTTTCGGGCGAAGCAGGTGGTATTACACAGCACATAGGTGCATACAAAGTAAAAGTAAACGATCAGCAGATCACGTTTCTCGATACACCCGGTCACGCAGCGTTCACACAAATGCGCGCAAGAGGTGCCGCTGTTACGGATATTGCTATTCTTGTTGTTGCAGCAGACGATGGTATAATGCCGCAGACCGTTGAAGCTATTAACCACGCAAAAGCTGCAAACATTCCGATTATTGTTGCTATCAATAAAATGGATAAAGAATCAGCCAACCCCGACAGAGTAAAACAAGAACTCACAGAATATGAGCTTGTTCCTGAAGAATGGGGCGGCGAAACGATTTGCGTACCGATATCCGCCCTTAAAGGCGATGGCATTGACAACCTTCTTGAAATGGTTCTCCTTACTGCTGAAATGAATCAGTATAAGGCAAATCCCGACAGACTTGCAAAAGGTACTGTTATTGAAGCGTTCCTTGATAAAGGCCGCGGTCCTGTTTCTACACTTCTTGTTCAAAACGGTACACTTAAGAACGGCGATGTTATTATTGCAGGCACTGCTGTTGGTAAGATAAGAGCTATGACCAATGACAAGAGAATGAAGATTGCACAGGCAGGTCCTTCAACACCTGTTGAGATCATTGGTCTTGCAGAGGTTCCACAGGCCGGCGACACATTCTTCGTTGTTGAGGATGAACGTCTTGCTAAAGAACTTGCTGAGCAAAGAAAAGAAGAAGACAAACTCAAACGTCAAAATCAGTACACTGTTTCTCTTGATGATCTGTTCTCAAGAATTCAGGACGGCAATATGAAAGAGCTCAACATCATTGTTAAGGCAGACGTTCAGGGTTCTGCTGAAGCCGTTAAAACATCGCTTGAAAAGATTTCAAACGAAGAAGTACGAGTTCGCGTCATTCACAGTGCTGTTGGTGCAATTAACGAAAGTGACGTAATGCTTGCAAATGCATCAAACGCAATCATAGTTGGCTTTAATATCCGTCCCGACTCTGCCGCTCGTGCATCTGCAGAGAAAAATGAAGTGGATATTCGTCTTTACACCATTATTTACGACTGTATCGAAGAGATTGAAGCTGCTATGAAGGGTATGCTCGCTCCCAAGTTCAAAGAAGTCGTTCTCGGATTTGCAGAAGTACGCCAAGTGTTCAAAGCATCAGGTGTTGGTACAATTGCCGGTTCATATGTTAAAGAAGGCAAAATCACACGTAATGCTAGCATCCGACTCATAAGAGACTCTGTAATTATATTTACAGGTGAAATTTCTTCACTCAAGAGATTCAAGGATGATGCCAAGGAAGTTTTAGAGAACTTTGAATGCGGTATTACTATTGAAAACTACAACGATATTAAAGAAGGCGATATTATTGAAGCCTTTGAAATGCAGGAGATCAAGGAATAATGGCAGGTCACAGAATTGAAAAGGTCAATGAAGAAATAAAAAAAGAACTTTCATTGATAATCCCTAAATTAAAGGACCCGAGAATACCTGAATTTGTTTCTGTCACAGAAGTACGGACCACCCCGGACCTCAAGTGTGCACGCGTGTATTTTTCTGTTCTCAACGGTGATGACAAGCAAGCTTTAAAAGGCTTGCAGTCATCGGCTGCATACGCAAGAATGCTGTTGTCTAAAACAATGAAAATACGTTATACTCCCGAGCTCGTCTTTACAATAGACGAATCAATAAAATACGGAATGTTTATCGAGCAAAAGCTAGCAGAGCTCGATATTCCCGGTGACGACGATGAATAGTTCAGTAAAGGAAATTTCAAAGTTACTTATGTCGCTTGACGACATAACAATAATTACTCACATAAGGCCTGATGGTGATACTCTCGGAAGTGCATATGCGCTTTTTAACGCTTTAAAAGCGACAGGAAAAAATGTACAAGTTGTATGTGAAAGCGAGATATCTCCGCGTTACAGATTTTTATCAGGCGGACAAGCAAAAATTGATAAAGATATCTTTGGTAGTGTAGTATGCGTTGATATTGCAGTCCCCTCTCTTGCGGGTAAAAAATACGAAAAATATGCAGAGAGTGCACAAATCGTTATTGATCATCACCCTACCAACACCTATTACGGAAAATTCAATTTAGTCCGTGATGACGCTGCGGCATGCGGTGAAATCGTTTTTGATATAATTAATGAAATGGGTGCACTTGATAAGACAATCGCAGAATGTATCTATACAGCAATTTCAACTGACACAGGTTGTTTTGTATATGCAAGTACATCCTCATATACTCATACCGTTGCCGCATCCTTAGCAGCTGCAGGTGCTGAAATCGCAAAGCTTAACAAGCTTCTTTTCAGGACAAAAACTGCAACCGCATTTGAAATTGAACGCCGTGCACTCGAATCGCTCGAATACTTTTACAATAAAACTATTGTTTGTATGGTTATAAAATCTTCATGGATAAAAGAACTTGGTGCAACAGAAGATGATATGGAAGGAATTTCATCAATTCCTACACAGATCGAGGGTGTTCAGGGTGCAGCCACCTTCAGACAAATCGGAGAAAATGAATACAAGCTATCTGTAAGAACTACAGGTGGCATAAACGCAAGTGAAGTATGTAAATTTTTTGGCGGTGGCGGACACAAGATGGCTGCAGGGTGTACAATGAGCGGCAATTATGATGAACTGAAGCAAATTATGGCAGACAAATTACATGAAGGAAAAAATGACTGACGGAATAATTCTCATAAATAAGCCGGAGGGTATAACTTCGTTTTTAGCAGTTGCTAAAGTAAAAAGACGCCTTGGGGTAAAGTGCGGTCACAGTGGTACACTGGACCCACTTGCTACAGGGCTTTTGCCGGTTATGTGCGGAAAAGCAACAAAGCTCTGTCAATATCTTACCGAAGGTAATAAAGCATATCGCGCGACGCTTAAATTCGGCATCGAAACAGACACTCACGATATTACAGGTAATATAACAGCTACAGATGATAAAAAAATAGCTCTTGATCAAATACAAGATATTTTACCGAGATTTATTGGAAAAATAAAGCAAGTTCCTCCCGCTTATTCTGCCATTAAAGTTGATGGCACAGCACTTTACAAGCTTGCAAGAAGCGGACAAAATGTTGAAGTACCTGAAAGAGAAATTAACATCTATTCAATTGACATTATTGACTTTTCAAATGGACAACTTATAATGGATGTAGAGTGCTCAAAAGGGACGTATATACGTTCTCTTTGCAGGGATATTGCACGTGCTTTAGGCACGGTAGGAACAATGAGTGCCCTTAACAGAACAAAAACAGGTGGTTGGAATATAAACGATGCCGTATCACTTGAGTGTGAGAATATTGAAAATTACATTATTCCAATTGAAAAAGCACTTGATTATATGCCAAAATTCAACCCGGGAGCTTTTTTCGCACGGCTTTTACAAAATGGGTGTGAAATTGACACTGTAAAGCTCAAAAACTTGCCACAAGAAAAATGCCTGGTGATACATGAAAATCTGCTCGGTATTGGGGAAATTATCACAAAAGACAATAAAAAGTACTTTAAGATCGTTACACATCTATAGAGGGAATTGTATGAAACAAGAATTATGTGCAGCACTTGGCGATTTTGATGGTGTGCACTTGGGACATATTGCAGTTATAGAAGCTGCTGTAAAAAATTGTGACAATTTTACTCCTGCGGTATACACTTTTTCACAAAACTGCAAAAAAGCAAATATAATAACCACAAACAGCGAAAAGGAAAAAATAATGCATTCCCTTGGTATTAAAAAAGTTATTTTTGACGATTTTGATACTATAAAAAACTACTCTCCCCTACAGTTTGTTAAAGAAGTACTAATTGATAAATACAATATTAAAGCTATTGTTTGCGGTAATGATTTCAGATTTGGCAAAAACGCAGAAGGTAACATTGAAATTTTAAAAAAGCTTTGTGACGAGTATAATATTAGTCTGGTTACAGTTAATACCATTGATGCAAACGGAAGCAAAATCAGCTCATCCGACATCAGAAAAAGCATTGAAAGCGGCGATATGGACACTGCCAAGAAAATGCTTGGAAGATACTTTGGTATTAGCGGAACAGTTACACAAGGAAAAAAACTCGGACAAAAAAATAACACGCCAACAGTAAATATCGGATTCAGAGAAAACGCGATCATTCCCGCTTTTGGTGTATATATAACCGAAACTTTTGTTGATGGAGTAAAATATAGCAGTATTTCAAACGTCGGTATACGCCCAAGTGTCGAAAATACACAAACACCTAATATCGAAACTAATATTTTTGAATTCAACAGCGATATTTACGGAAAAGAAATATATATAAAATTTATTAAGATGATACGCCCTGAAATTAAGTTTTCGGGAAGTGATGAACTGTTTTCACAGATACAAAAAGACATTAAACAAGCAAAACAATATTTCAGTGAGGAAATAAAGTGAAAATATATATTAAATTTACATCTTTAGTTATTGCAGCCGTTATAATTCTTTCGTTCAGCGGCTGTCAGAAAAAAGACCCAAAATTTCACTATATTAAAGAAAATGCCGGCGGCACAGGCTATGGCGCCGCAGCCAAAAGTGAACTGTACATTGAAGATTTTTACTTTTTAACACTTGGTACAGAAAAAGCTAAAGTCGAAATGCTTACGGGAAACGCACACTATTTTAAAGAGAATAATGAGTTGTCGCCTGTTTATACACTCAATAACGGAGACAGTATATCGATTACCTACGATCAAAAAAACAGCACTACAACCAATGCTGTTTACACATATTCAGAAGATCAGACAACTCAAAGCTTTTTTGATATGTTGGTTGAGCTTGGCATTTTAAAATCATCAAACCAAGAGTCAGGATCTGAAATAACTGTTGTTCCCGGAACGGAAACAGGCATTGGGAATAATGGCACTGAAAGTGTAACTCCGCCTTCCGTTGACACTCCCGGCCCACAAACACCCTCTACCCAGACACCGGCACAAACAGTAAAGCAGGGTCTGCATTTTGCAACCGGTATGTATAACTATACTATAATCGAGCCCGTGCTGACTGCCAATATGCCGCGCGACAGTATTACGACTATTGTTGGTAAACCCAATTATTATTTCTCACACAATTTCACTTCAGATTCTTATATTATCGACTGTTATAATCTGACTGACGGCAGTAAGCTATATCTTGATTACGGTTATGAGCGCTTACGACTCAGATGCGCAGCCATTTACAAAAACGGAACCTATACAAGTGTTCTCGGAACACCATGGGCTGTACAAGTAAAGCCCGATGGCTTTACACGCACAACTATCAGCAGAAACAAACTGAACAGGCTGTCTAAAAACATTACACCGGCAAAAGCATATGCAACACTTGGCGAACCTTCGTGGTATGAAGGCACAAGAGGTAGTTATAACGATATATATATGTTAACTGACGGAGCACAGGCAATAATAAACTTCGGTTCTGCACACAATAAACTTACAACCATAACTATTAAGGAAACAAACGGCAGTGTTACCGTTATTGATGTGAGATAATGAAAAAACCACTCTTATTTATTGTTTTTCTATTAATTATTTCGCTTACCGGCTGCAAAAATGAAAGTAAATCAGACTTTAAGATTTATGTTGTCAGCCGTGATTTGATCACACAGGACCTGAGTGAAAATGAAATAATAAATGTAGCTAAAAAAAGCGGACGGCTTGCTTTTGATGGGGATGATATACAAGGATATAATTGGGAAACGCACACATTGACTTTAAAGGATAATTCAGTTACGTCGCATGGCGCTGTAACAGCCGAAAGTGGCGGAAGTACAATTTTTAAAGTTGACGACACTTACGCTTTTATATTTTCGCTTAATGATAAATTGATTTATTACGGCGGATTCATGCAAGGTTCAAAAAATCCCGACATACCGCTTCAGCCTTATATGGCTGATAAAGATACAACATCGGTCAAAATTGAGTTTGATAATAAGTACGCTGATCATAAAGATAATCGTTCAAATACCCAATTATACTCATTTTTTAATAAGTTCGGGTTATTATCATCGAAAACTAATTAATTTTTTCAAAAAACACTTGCCAAATTTTTAAAGTGTGTTATAATTATTAATGCTTGTTTGAAAGCATTAATAAATTCGAGGCGTGGCTCAGTTTGGTAGAGCGCTGCGTTCGGGACGCAGAGGCCGCAGGTTCGAATCCTGTCGCCTCGACCATTAAACCTCAGGCATCTTTATGATGCTTGAGGTTTTTGTTTTAAAAAATATTGACAAAAAATATACTTCGTGTTACGATGTATTGTGTGAGAGGAGGTATAGATATGGATACACAATTAAAACGGGGCATTTTAGACGTATGCGTATTAGCCGCAATCAAAAGCGACGATTCATACGGCTATAAAATAATTAAAGACCTGAAGCCATATATCGAACTATCCGAATCTACATTGTATACAATACTAAAACGGTTAGAGTCAGCAAATATGCTTACTGTTCATACAGCCGAGCATGGAGGAAGGCTCAGAAAGTATTATCATATAACAGACATCGGACTAAAGCGGATTGAAGATTTCAAAAAAGAGTGGAAAGAAATAATGTCTGTATATCAATTTGTA
>JAZQDN010000024.1:0-5330 GCA_045546815.1 Eubacteriales bacterium | reverse complement strand
GATATTGTTGTTATCATTGTATATTCATCCCTGCCGGCTTTAGATAAAATTATGTTTACAGTTGATATAATGAGTCCGATTGCTGCTATTTTAAAAACAATACTTATATCCATACTATAACATTATTACCGCTATCCAGATACCGATAATTATACATATTTTTAGAGCCAGAGGACCCATCTTCTTCATTTTTATTTCAGCCTCATCTCTTTTATTTTTTAACAATTCAATTGTGCTTTGACATAAAGAAACTTCACTTTCCATACTACCTTTTCCGGTGTTATTAAAAAAATGTTCAAGAATCTCAATATCCTTTTTTTCAAGAAAAAGATTATTAAACTCATTATTTTTTGTGATAGCGCTGTCAAGAACCGAATTGAACGGTAAAAGAGATGCAAAAGAAAATAAATATCTGTTATCATTCTTAAATTGTTTTACAACGTCAACAAAAGTCTTTCTTTTCCATTTAAGTTCAACAATGTAACTGTTGAGAAGCGTTATAAAAATATTTAAATCTTCAGGTCTTGCTTTATATTTTTTGTAAAAAGACATTCCTAACAAGACTGAACTAATCATCAATATCGCTATTCCAACTATCTTCATCATACCGATTAACTACTATAACCTTTTTTATTACACCCGGTGTACTACTACCCTTTAATAGAATAATTTTATCTATCGCTCCACTGTCAATGAGACGTTCAATCTGTGGTCTGTCAAGCAATTCGTCTTCATTTGATGCGTGAGCGGTTGCTATTATCGGTACACCAGCATTCATTGTTTCAATAATTAAATCCACTTCATCTGATGAACCTATTTCATCGCAAATAATAACCTGAGGTGATAAACACCGAAGCGCTCTTGACATACCGTCACCTTTTTTATATTCATTTAGTACATCAGTAAGCATACCGACATCCTTTTGTGGTTTACCGTTAAAAACTGAACAAATCTCACTGCGTTCATCAACCACAGCACATCTGACTCCAAAATTAGATAGAATCCGTGTAAGATCAGTTAAAATTGTTGTTTTACCTCCGCAGGGCTCGCTTACAATAAGGCAAGAGTAAATCCTGCCGTTATCGTATATATTGCCTATAATTTCTCTTGCTGCATTTTTTATTTGTCGTGAGATTCTGAAAACAATACTTGATATATCGGTAACCGTCTTTATGCTATCATTTTCATAAATTGCAGTTCCGCAAAAACCAACTCTATGTCCACCCGATATAGTTATATATCCGTTTTTTATTTGGTTTTCATATTTATAAATCGCACCATCACACAATAAAGTAAATATATTTTCAATATCAATGGTATTAAGAATAATCGGTTTTTTATCATAATATAAAATTCTGTTTTCGTTTAAAACCGATATACTTACTGCCCCAAAACTTCTTAATCTTATTTCAGAAATATTTTGTAAAACAGAAGTCGGCAAAACATCAATCGATTCAATAATCAAATCATTTAAAAACGGATAGATTTCTTTTTTCCAAGATAAATTTTTATTCATTAATTTTTCTCCCAAAAGTTGTCCTTTGTAAATTGTATTTTGAGAGTAAAAAAAATAGAACTGCAATATTGCAGTTCTATTTAATCATCTTTAAAAACTGTTGTTCATCAATAATATCAATGCCTAGCTTTTGAGCTTTATCAAGCTTACTTCCCGGCTTATCACCAAGTAACAGATAGCTTGTTTTGGATGACACTGACGAAGATGTTTTACCACCGAATTTTTCAATTATTTCAGACGCTTCGGTTCTTGACATAGTATCAAGACCTCCGCTTAAAACAAATATCTTTCCTTCAAATCTATTGTCAGCTGTATCGTCTTTATATGTCATATCAACGCCATAGGATTTTAATTTTTCTACAACATCAACATTATGCGGATCGGAAAAATAATCAACAACACAATTTGCCGAAATATCTCCGAAATCTTCGATTTCAGCAATTTGTTCTACTGTTGCAAGACTTAAATCATTGATGTTTTTAAAGCGCTTTGCAAGCTGTTTTGAGGCTTTTTGACCAATATTCTTTATACCAAGAGCATTTATTACTCTGTCAAGTCCTGCGGATTTTGAGTTTTTGATTGATTCTACTAACTTTATTGCAGAAACCTCTGCAAACCCTTCTAGATTTAAAAGCATATCGGCTGTGATACAATACAAATCGGAAACGTCTTTTATTATATTGTTTTCAATGAGCTGTGATACAGCTGACGGACCAAGGCCCTCGATATCCATCGCCTCTTTAGAAACAAAATGTACAATTTTTCTGTATATTTTTGCATCACAAGAAGGATTTGGACACCTAACCATTATACCGCTTTCATCAACAACAACCTTACTGTTGCAAATAGGACATTTGTGCGGCATTTTAAACTCAATCTGAGTGCCATCCCGCTTTTCTTTTACAACTCTTACTATTTCGGGTATTATTTCGCCGGCCTTTTGAACAACTACAGTATCGTTGATTCTAATGTCAAGGTCTTTGATGAAGCATCTATTATGAAGAGTTGCACGACTAACACGCGTTCCCGCAAGACGTACAGGCTCTAATACAGCATTTGGAGTTAAAACACCTGTTCTTCCAACATTGATAATAATATCAAGTAATTTAGTAGCTTTTTGCTCAGGAGGATATTTATATGCAGCAGCCCACTTTGGAAACTTTGTTGTTTCACCAATCTCCTCGCGTTGTGTAAGGCTGTTGACCTTTACAACAGCCCCGTCAATATCAAAATTAAGTTCTTCTCTTTTTTTATCAAATCTTTCGATTTCCGAGAAAGCTGCAGTGATTGAATTATAGGCGTTGTAATAGGGGCTGACTTTGAATCCGAGCTCCTTTAAAAAGTCAAGACTTTGAGAGTGTGTATCAAAAGTAACGCTTTCACATTTTTGAATATTAAAAATAAATATATCAAGTTTTCTTTTTGCCGCAACAGAACTGTCAAGCTGTCTTAACGAACCTGCGGCAGCGTTACGTGGATTAGCCAGTAACTGCTCATTATTTCGCTCTCGCTGTTTGTTAAGTTCATTGAAAACAGCTCGCGACATATATACCTCACCGCGAACAATTATATCAATCGGTTTAGAAAGTTTTAAAGGGAGCGATGATATTGTCTTAATATTCGCAGTCACATCTTCCCCATCAATACCATTGCCTCTTGTGACACCTCTGAAAAGAACACCATCTTTATACTCAACAGCAACAGATAAACCGTCGATTTTAAGCTCGACTACGTATTCAGGATTGCTTACATCTTTTCTGACTCGCTCATCAAACTCTATAAGTTCGGAAAAAGAAAAAACATCCTGTAAACTTTTAAGCGGAACTTCGTGATGAACAGACTCAAACTGCGACAACACTTCACCGCCAACACGCTGAGTCGGTGAATAGTCCAGCTTAAATTGCGGATACTCTTCCTCTAAGTTTTTAAGTTTTCTTTGGAGCATATCATATTCATAGTCAGATATTTCAGGATTATCTTCTACATAATACTTTCGGCTATGATATAAAAGCAAATCAGTTAATTCTTTTATCTCTTTTTGGATATTGTTCATTTATCAAAATATCTCTTTCAGTAATTTATCAATCTTATCAGTGTTTTTACAGACCTTCTCAAAATCAGCCACATAATCCATCGGGTACTTAACATTAATTACACGGTTAACTGTTGTACCATCAATAATTTTACTTGATGCACCGGCACCGCAAGCAATAACCGAATGAACATCCTCCATCATATAAATATTATATAAACAGGGAACATTATTTTTATAAAAACCAATATTTTCACCATTTGATATACAATTTTTTTGTCTGTAAATATAATATGGTTTAAAATCGCATTCAATTAATCTTTTATATGCGTAATTAATCATATTATCGACAGACTTGTCCTGCGGATTATAATATTCATTAGATTGTGCAAGCGTTGCTGAGCGCTTTATAGACAATGTGTGAACAGTTATATTATTAACACCGCAAGCGATTATATCATTAACGGTATTTTTAAATGAATCATAATCTTCTCCGGGTAAGCCCGCGATAATATCGGTATTAATACTATCAAATGAATAGCAGGATGCAGTATTAACAGCATCAAAGTATTGTTTAGCTGAATGTTTCCTATTGACAGCTAGCAAAATATCGTCATTTGTAGTTTGCGTATTAATACAGATTCTGCTAAAACCGTAACCTTTAATTAAATCAAGCTTATCTTTATTTACGGCATCGGGTCTTCCGAGTTCAAAGCATTTTTCTTTGATGGAATTTAAATCAAAACAGCTTTCAATTGAAGAAAAAAGCCTTTTTAATTCGTTAATATCAAGCACACCCGGCGTTCCTCCGCCAATATATAGTGAACGAACATTAAGGTCGTATCTATCTATCAGCAAAGACTTAAGTTCAATTTCTTTGATCAACAAATCAATATATTTATTTTTGAGCTCATCTTTATTTACTGCAGAAATACTTATAAACGAACAGTACGTGCACTTGCTTGGACAAAAAGGAATCGAAATATAAACACTTACATCTTTGTTATTGGGTATTGCAATCTTACGCTGAACATCAGAGATTTGTTCTAAAATGTCAATCTTTTCTTTTTTAAGCAAATACTTTTTTTGAAGTATGCTTTTCACATTTTTTTCTGAAATTCTAAGTTTTTCATATACACTAAGCGGACGAATACCTGTTAAAATTCCCCAATCAGATTCTATTCCCGTCGCTTTTCTACACGCATTATAAAAAGTGTATTTAACTAAATCCTTTGGATTCTCTGCAAAATCAACTGTTTTTTGCGCAGAATAAAATTTGCTGTTATATTTGATTTTTGTTACAGAAAAATATTTTCCGTTCCTTACAGTGAGTTTTGAATAGATGTATGACGGATTTTTGCTACGCGAAACAAATGTTGTTTTTTCACCGGGAAAAAACAACATTGAAATTGATGTTATGTCGTAAAAATAATCATGTCCAACAATAATTATATCCATTTTACCTCTAAATTAAATACGGATTAAACTGTTTTTCGAACAAGAGAGTGGTTGGTTCGTTATGTCCCGGAAAACATTTCAGATCATCTTTAATAGTAAATAGCTTGCTCTTAATAGAAGAAACTTCAAGAACCATATCTCCATAAGGCGAAAAAGCGTTACCAATCGAAAGATGAAAAAGAGTATCACCCGTAAACAGATAGTTCAAAACTTTTATACACATAGAGCCAGGCGTGTGTCCTGGGGTCGAAATAAAAGTAAAATCAAAACCAATTAAATTTACAGTTTCATCATTTACAGCAATATATTTATCACTATATAAAA
>JAZQDN010000023.1:0-2646 GCA_045546815.1 Eubacteriales bacterium | reverse complement strand
CAGATATTCCTTGAAACAGAGCTGTTCCATTCGGGCATTATGCCCGCAATCAACCCCGGTATTTCGGTAAGCCGTGTAGGCGGCTCGGCACAGCTTAAGGCAATGAAGGCCGTTTCGGGTAAGCTCAAGCTGCTCTACTCGCAGTACCGCGAGCTGCAGGCTTTTGCACAGTTCGGCTCCGACCTCGACGCCGATACCAAGGCACGCCTTGCACTTGGCGCACGTATTGTTGAGGTGCTGAAACAGAACAAAAACTCACCCGTTACCGTCGGCTGTCAGGTCGCAATAATCTATGCTGTTATAAACGGCTATCTTGATACAGTCGAGGTTAAAGACGTAAAAGAGTTTGAAGCGCGTCTTTATGACAAAATGCTTTCACAGCACGCAGAGCTTATGTCGCGCATCGAGCACAACTGCTGGGACGAGAGCGACGAAAACGAGCTTAAGAGCGCACTTGCGGAAATGTTGAGGTGATAGGCGATGGCTGCTGATATGAAACAGCTTCGCACCCGTATAAAAAGTGTCGACTCAACACTGCATCTGACAAAGGCAATGGGGCTTGTGGCATCGTCAAAAATCCGCAGAGCAGGCATTGCAATGGCAAATGCGCGCAGCTATCTTGACGCAATCGACGGCATCATGCAAAATCTGACCGCGAGCGACGAGTGTAGAGAGAGCCCGTTTTTTCAAAACCGTGGCAGCCGCACCTGCATTATCGTTATCGCGGGTGACCGCGGGCTTGCAGGCGGCTATAACGCAAACGTGTTCCGTCTTATGCGCGAGCTTGAATACGACAAGGTAATCCCGATAGGCAAGCGTGCGTGCGACCGCTACGGCAAAAGCTTTTTGTCGTCGGAGCACTTTGGCGCAAAGGATGCGGACAAAATGGCGCGCAGCGTTATAAAAGGGTATCTTGACGGCGAGTTTGACAGGCTCGGCATCGTTATGACCGAGTACCTCTCAATGATGACACAGACCGCAAAGGTCGAGTGGGTGCTGCCGCTTACCCCCGCAAACGAAAGCGTTACAAGCACAATTTTTGAGCCCGACCGCGAAACGATACTGAACACCGCAATTATCGAGTACGTTTCGGGCTGTATCGCGGCGGCGGTCAAAGAGAGCTTTGCGTCGGAGGTTGCCGCACGCCGTATGGCTATGGACTCGGCAGGCAAAAACGCGCAGCAGATGATCGACGAGCTGACGCTTGAATACAACACCGCACGTCAGGGTGCGATAACACAGGAAATTACTGAAATCGTTGCCGGAAGCGGTAACTAAGGAGAAATATATGAGTAATACAAATACCGGTACAGTTTGTCAGGTCATGGGACCTGTCGTTGACGTACGGTTTGACGGCGGCTCACTCCCGCCGATATACAACGCGCTTACAATGACGATAGGTCAAAGAACACTTACGGTTGAGGTGGCACAGCACATCGGTGACAAGACCGCGCGCTGCATTGCAATGTCTTCAACCGACGGTCTTACACGAGGCACCGTTGTAACCGATACGGGCAAGGCAATCAGCGTTCCCGTCGGCCGCGAAACGCTCGGCAGAATCTTCAACGTCCTCGGTGACGCTGTTGACAATATGCCCGACCCCGAAAACGCAGAGCGCCACGACATCCACCGCGAGCCGCCCGCATACAGCGAGCTGTCGACATCGACCGAAATACTTGAAACAGGTATTAAGGTCGTTGACCTTATCTGCCCCTTCTCAAAGGGCGGTAAGATCGGTCTTTTCGGCGGTGCAGGTGTTGGAAAAACCGTTCTTATCATGGAGCTTATCAATAACATCGCCAAGGAGCACGGCGGTCTGTCGGTGTTCACGGGCGTTGGCGAGCGTACCCGTGAGGGTAACGACCTTTATAACGAGATGAAGCAGTCGGGAGTTATCAATAACACCGCGCTCGTCTACGGACAGATGAACGAGCCGCCCGGTGCACGTATGCGCGTGGCACTCTCGGGACTTACTATGGCAGAGTATTTCCGTGACGAAGAAAACCAGGACGTTCTTTTGTTCATCGACAATATCTTCAGATTTACACAGGCAGGCAGTGAGGTTTCGGCACTTCTCGGACGTATGCCGTCCGCTGTTGGCTATCAGCCGACGCTTGCAACCGAAATGGGTACCCTTCAGGAGCGTATCACGTCTACTAAAAAAGGCTCGATTACCTCTATTCAGGCAGTTTACGTCCCCGCAGACGACCTTACCGACCCCGCGCCTGCGACAACCTTTGCGCATCTCGACGCAACCACCGTTTTGTCGCGTAGTATAGCATCGCAGGGTATCTACCCCGCCGTTGACCCGCTCGAGTCAACAAGCCGTATCCTTTCGCCCGACATACTCGGCAAGGAGCACTATGAAGTGTCGCGCGAGGTGCAAAGAATACTGCAGCGCTACAACGAGCTTATGGATATCATTGCTATTATGGGTATGGATGAGCTGTCCGATGAGGATAAGCTGCTTGTACAAAGAGCAAGAAAAATCCAGCGCTTTTTGTCGCAGCCGTTCCACGTATCAGAAAAATTCACGGGTATTTCGGGAACCTACGTTCCGCTCAAAGAAACTATACGCGGCTTTAAAGAGATTATCGAGGGCAAGCACGATGATTTGCCCGAATCGGCATTTCTCTTTGTCGGCAC
>JAZQDN010000022.1:0-5943 GCA_045546815.1 Eubacteriales bacterium | reverse complement strand
ATAATAATAAAAAAATAATAGGGGGAAACATAATGGAATATGATGTTGCTGTGATTGGTGCCGGTGTATGTGGCGCTATGGTTGCACGTGAATTGAGTAAATATAACGCAAAAATCATTGTTTTAGAAAAATGTAATGATGTTTCTATGGGCACTACAAAGGCCAATAGTGCAATCGTTCACGCGGGTTTTGATGCTGAAACGGGATCTCTTAAAGCAAGACTTAATGTTCAGGGTGCATCACTTATGGCTTATTACTGTAATAAGTTGAACGTTCCATATAAAAATACAGGATCTCTCGTTGTTGCTTATTCTTGGGACGATATGCAAATGCTTGATGTTCTTTTTGAAAGAGGCTTCAACAATGGCGTCCCCAATATGCAGATTATAAGTAAAGAAAAGTTAAAAGCTATGGAGCCACATATCAGTGATGATGCAATCGGTGCTTTGTGGGCACCAACAGCTGGTATTGTAAGTCCTTATGAGCTTGCGATTGCTGCGATTGAAAATGCTGTTATGAATGGTGTCAAAGTAAAACGCAACAGCGGTGTTTTTGATATAGAATTTAAAGATGATATTTTCTTTATATCTACTGCAACCGGTGTTATCAAAGCAAAATATATTGTTAACTGTGCCGGTGTTTTTGCTGATCAGATTGCAAAAATGATTGGTGATACATCATTTAAGATAATTCCGAGAAAAGGTGAGTACTACTTGCTTGATAAAACCGAAGCGACTATGGTTAATCACGTTTTATTTAAATGTCCTACAAGTATGGGTAAAGGTATTCTTATCACACCTACAGCTCACGGCAATGTTCTTATGGGACCAACTGCGATAGATCTTGATTTTGACAGCAAGCTTGATGTTGATACAACTATTGATGGTCTTGATACTGTTAAAAGAGAAATTAGTTGTGTTATTCCTGAACTTACAACAAGAAATGCAATTACATCGTTTGCAGGTCTTCGTGCTCATATAGAAGGTGAACACAGCGATTTTATTGTCGGCTCAAGTAAAAAGAATCAGAAATTTATAAATGTTGCAGGTATAGAATCACCTGGTCTTACTGCAGCACCCGCAATAGGAAGATATGTTGAGAAAATTTTTAGAGAAATCGCGCCTGAATATACTGAAAAATCTGATTTTATTTCAACAAGACCTGCTCCGATAAGAGTTAACGAACTTTCAGCCGAAGAAAAGAAAGCTCTTATTAAAAAAGATAAACGATATGGCAGAGTTATATGTCGTTGTGAAGGGATTACCGAAGGTGAGATAATTGATGCCATCAAAGCTCCTTGCGGTGCACGCGATGTTGACGGTGTTAAGCGAAGAACAAGAGCAGGTATGGGCAGATGTCAGGCAGGATTTTGTGGTTCAAAGGTTGTTGAAATTCTTTCCCGCGAGCTTGGCGTACCAATGAACCAGATTACAAAACACGGTAATCGTTCAAAAATACTTTATGAAAAAACAAAGTGAGGTGAGAGATAATGCTCAAATATGATCTTGTAGTAATTGGCGGAGGTCCCGCCGGTATGGCAGCAGCATTGAAGGCTAAGGAATGTGGTGTATCTAAAATACTTATTCTTGAAAGAGCATCAACTCTCGGCGGTATTCTTGAACAATGTATACATACCGGATTTGGTCTTCATTATTTTGGAGAAGAACTTTCAGGGCCTGAATATGCATACCGTTTTATTAAACAAGTTGAACAGACTGATATTGAAGTTAAAATTGATACAATGGTCACAGACATTCTTACCGGTAATATTGTTGTTGCAACAAACAATACCGACGGACTTTTAGAAATTTGTGCCACAGCAATTATACTTGCTATGGGATGTCGCGAAAGACCAAGAGGTGCGCTTGACATTCCCGGCTCGCGTGCTTCGGGTATAATGACTGCGGGCACCGCACAGAAATATGTTAATATTGACGGGTACATGCCTGGGAAAAAGATTGTTATTCTCGGTTCGGGCGATATTGGGCTTATTATGGCAAGACGTATGACGCTTGAGGGCGCAAAGGTAGAGATGGTTTGTGAACTTATGCCATATTCGGGCGGACTTACAAGAAATATTGTTCAGTGTCTTGATGATATGGGGATACCGCTTAAGCTTAGCTGTACCGTTATTAAAACCCACGGTATTGAAAGGCTTGAAGGCGTAACAATTGCAAATGTTGATGAAAATCGTCGCCCTATACCTGGAACAGAGCAGTTTGTTGAATGTGATACATTAATGCTTTCTGTCGGTCTTATTCCCGAAAATGAGCTTACAAGAAATGCAGGCGTAATTATTGATCCTGTTACTAATGGTGCAGTTGTTGACGAAAACAGACAAACCAATATCCCAGGTATCTTTGCTTGCGGTAATGTTTTGCAGGTGCACGACCTTGTTGACTATGTAACCCAAGAGAGCTTTACTGCAGGAGAGGGTGCAGCTAAATATATTTTGTCCAAAAGCAGAAGCAGAAGAAACAAATATATCTCTGTGAAGGCTGAAGGCGGGGTAAGATATGTTGTTCCTCAAAATATCACATGTGATACTGACTGTGACGTTAAACTTTATTTCCGTGTTAAAGATGTTTACCGTAATGGTAAAATCATTGTTAAAAGTGGTGATAAAGTGATTTATTCAAAGAAAAAGCCGAAGCTTGCTCCTGGTGAAATGGAGTATGTTGTTATAAAATCGGATGATATTAAAGCCCTTGATAAACGTGAATTATCTGTTAGTGTGGAGGTGTAAACTATGAAACGTGAAATGGTTTGTGTTGCTTGCCCGCTTGGATGCTCATTGAATGTAGAGCTTGATGATAACGGTACAGTTCTTTCTGTTACGGGTAACACTTGTAAGCGCGGCGAAAAATATGCTGTAGATGAGTGTACAAACCCTGTCAGAATGCTTACGACAACAATGAAGTTGAATGGCGGATCCCTACCCGTTATTTCTGTCAAGACTTCTGCGCCTATTCCCAAGGACAAGATCTTTGAGTGTATGAAAGAAATAAATAAAGAGGTTGTAGATGCACCGATCAGAATGGGTGCGGTACTCATAAGCAATATTTGCGAGACGGGTGTAGATATTGTAGCAACAAATGAAGCGTAAATTTAAAGACCGTACAAATGTACGGTCTTTTTGTATACTAAAAATATAGTTTACTTAATTGCAAATAGAATTTTGCTGTGATATAATTTTTAAAAACAAAACTCGGGAGGTTTATATGTTTATTAAGATTGCAAAAATCGGAACTGCCGAGCCGGTTTCACTTGCGGCTCAAGAACTTAAAAATTATCTTTCAAAAATTGACAATGGTAACGAATATGCCGTTTTAGGTTTTGATTGCTATCGTGAAGATATGCAAAACACAATTTGGGTTGGTATGTGTGATAAATTCAGTGTTCCTCAGGTTGAAGATACAGAGCTTGATGATGCTATATCAATTAATATTGACTGTTGTAACGGATATATTTCAGGAACAAACCCACGCGCTGTTTTAATAGCGGTTTATCGCTTTTTACGTGAGCTCGGTTGTGCTTTTATAAGACCGGGCGTTGACGGCGAAATTATTCCTAAAAAAGAAATCACAACTGTTAAGGTTTTAATTTTTGAAAAACCAGCATACAGACACAGAGCGGTTTGTATAGAGGGTGCAGATGATTATAATCATATATCGGAGTTTGTAAATTGGCTTCCCAAGGTTGGTTTGAACGGCTTTTACAATCAGTTTAGACTTCCGTATGTTTTTTATTACAGATGGTACAGCCATAAACATAATAATAACTATACTCCCAACGATATTACTGTTCAGGATGTTGAGGGTATAACAAATGAAACGATAAGACAAATTAAAGAGCGTGGTCTTCTTTATCATGCTGTAGGTCACGGTTGGACATGCGAACCGTTTGGTATTGATGGAATGGGTTGGTTTACATATGATAAACCCGCTGACGAGAACATTAAAAAACATCTTGCTCTTGTAAATGGTAAGCGTGATTTTCATGGTGGCGTTCCGCTTAATACAAACCTTTGCTATTCATCAGTAGAGGTTAAAAATATAATGGCAAATGCTATAGTTGATTATTCACAAAAGCATCCCGAGGTTGATTATTTACACGTTTGGCTTGCTGACGGAACAAATAACCAGTGTGAATGTGACGAATGTAAAAAAATGCGTCCTTCCGACTATTATATTCAGCTACTTAACGAAATTGATGCAAAGCTTACTGAAAAAGGCTTGAAAACAAGAATAGTATTTCTTATTTATGTTGATCTTCTTTGGGGTCCGCTTAAAGAAAAGCTTAACAATCCCGACCGTTTTGTTTTAATGTTTGCTCCAATTACAAGAACATATACATCAAGTATGGCTGAAAGTGCTGACTTTAATGGCGAACTTGTCGACTACAACAGAAACAATAACAAAATGCCTGCATCTGTTGCTGAAAATATTGCGCATTTAAAGAACTGGCAAAAAGATTTTAAGGGCGATTCATTTGACTTTGACTACCATTATATGTGGGATCACTTTAAAGATCTTGGTAACTACAAGACAGCAAAGGTTTTGTTTGATGATATGCAAAACCTTGATAAAATTGGTCTTAACGGTATGGTTAGCTGCCAGTGTATCCGTGCATTTTTCCCGCATGGTCTTGGTATGAACGGTATGGCAGAGGCACTTTGGAATAAAACCAAGAGCTTTGACGATGTAGCTAAAAACTATTTTCTTGACGCATACGGCGAGGATGGCTTAAAGGTATCTGATTACTTTAAAACACTTTCGGACCTTTCCGACCCTGTTTTTGCTCGTGTTGAATATGAAAATACTGTAAATCCTCAGCTTGCAGAGCAGTTTGAAAAATGCAAAAAAGTTATTGATGACTTTATTCCGTTTGTTGAAAAGAATTTAAGCTGTGAAAACGAAACTGTTGCGCTTTCTTATAAATACTTATCATATCAAACACAGTTTGCTTTACATTTTCTTGATTGGGAAATTGCACTCGCAAAAGGCGATAAGGAAAAAGCTGAGAATGATTTGGAAACTCTTATTGATTACGCAGCAAAAACTGAAAAATACTTAAACCGTATATTTGATTTTTATGTATTCAGAAATACAATTATAAGAAAAATGCACGACAAACTTATAAATAGAATTAATTAAAAATTAGAGGTCGAAAGACCTCTAATTTTTTTAAAATTTTACAATTTTTGAAGCGACTGCTCTCACAACTTTAAACACAGGCACCTCGAGTGCCTTTTTTGCGTTTTTAAGCTCTTCACGGATTTTTATGTTTTGCGGGCAGTGCATTTCGCATTTTCCGCAGCCAACACAGTTTGATGCAACTGCTGAATTTTTACGAAGTGTTGTGCACATAAAGTATTCTTTTAAAGCGGGAAACCATCCTTCTGAATACTTTCTGTTATACGCGGCAAAAGTTCCAGGTATATCAACGTTTTTGGGGCAGGGCATACAGTAACCACAGCCTGTACAACCAACCTTCATTTTGGCATTTATTGCATTTGCAACATCGTTTAGCATTTCGTTGTCGCTTTGTGTAAGCTCGCCGATTTCAACGGTTGATGCAGTACTGATATTATCTAAAATCATCTCATTTGAGTTCATTCCCGATAGTACAACTGTAACCTCGGGTTGATTCCAAAGCCATCTAAATGCCCACTGTGCAGGCGTATGCTTGGTTTTGTAGTTATCAAAAATTTCTTTCGCACTTTCAGGCAGTCTGTTAACAAGCTTACCCCCTCTGAGCGGTTCCATAATCATAACAGAAGTCGGATCGTAGCCATGTCGTTCTGTGAGCCAAGGAGTTGGGTCTAGTCATTGTCTTCCTAAGACCGCTTGGCCTCCGACTTGTTATCAAAAATTTCTTTCGCACTTTCAGGCAGTCTGTTAACAAGCTTACCCCCTCTGAGCGGTTCCATAATCATAACAG
>JAZQDN010000021.1:0-3688 GCA_045546815.1 Eubacteriales bacterium | reverse complement strand
CTTGGCTCACAGAACGACATGGCTACGATCCGACTTGTCGATGGAGATGCAGTCACCCTCGTGGAAGGTCTTGCCTGCGAGCTCGAACTTCTTGTTCTCCTCGTCCATTTTGATGTCGCCGCAGCCTGATACGCAGCAAGTACCCATACCACGAGCAACAACGGCAGCGTGTGATGTCATACCGCCACGAACTGTGAGGATACCCTGTGAAGCCTTCATACCTGTGATGTCTTCAGGTGATGTCTCAAGACGAACAAGAACAACTTTTTCGCCTCTCTCGTTCCATTCAACAGCATCTTCAGCTGTGAATACAACTTTACCGCAAGCTGCACCGGGAGATGCGCCAAGACCCTTACCTGCAGGAGTTGCAGCCTTAAGAGCTTTAGCGTCGAACTGGGGGTGGAGAAGTGTATCAAGGTTACGGGGATCGATCATTGCAACGGCGTTCTTTTCATCGGTCATGCCTTCGTCAACGAGGTCGCATGCGATTTTAAGAGCAGCCTTAGCAGTTCTCTTACCGTTTCTTGTCTGGAGCATGTAAAGTTTGCCTGCTTCAACAGTAAACTCCATGTCCTGCATATCTCTGTAGTGGTCTTCAAGAATACCGCAAACTTTTACGAATTCTGAATAAGCTTCGGGGAATTTCTCAGCCATCTGAGCGATCGGCATAGGAGTACGAACGCCGGCAACAACGTCTTCACCCTGAGCGTTTACAAGGAACTCACCCATAAGACCCTTGTCGCCTGTAGCGGGATCGCGTGTAAATGCAACACCGGTACCGCAATCGTCACCCATGTTACCGAATGCCATAGCCTGTACGTTAACAGCAGTACCCCATGAATAAGGAATATCGTTGTCACGTCTGTAAACGTTTGCACGGGGGTTGTCCCATGAACGGAATACAGCTTCAACAGCGCCCATGAGCTGTTCTTTAGGATCGGTGGGGAAGTCCTTACCGATTTTAGCTTTGTATTCAGCTTTAAACTGACCTGCAAGCTCTTTAAGATCATCAGCAGTAAGCTCAACGTCTTGAGTTACGCCTTTCTTTTCTTTCATAGCGTCGATAAGCTCTTCAAAGTATTTCTTACCAACTTCCATAACAACGTCTGAGTACATCTGAATAAATCTTCTGTTGCAGTCCCAAGCCCAACGGGGATTGCCTGATTTAGCAGACATAACAGCAACAACTTCTTCATTAAGACCAAGGTTGAGGATCGTGTCCATCATACCGGGCATAGAAGCTCTTGCACCTGAACGAACCGAAACGAGAAGGGGGTTCTCAGTGTCACCGAATTTTTTGCCAACTACATCTTCCATTTTGTCGATGTATTCCATGATCTGTGCCTGGATCTCATCGTTGATCTTTCTGCCGTCCTCATAGTACTGAGTACAAGCCTCGGTAGAAATGGTAAAGCCCTGCGGAACGGGAAGACCGATCTTGGTCATTTCTGCAAGGTTAGCACCTTTACCGCCGAGAAGCTCACGCATGTTAGCGTCGCCTTCGCTGAAAAGATAAACAAACTTTTTAGCCATTATTTATTACCTCCAAAAATAATATACATTTAAATAGTTATAATGCCATCAATTATTATAACATATTTTTGACCGCTTGCAACCGCTTTTTAAAATTTCTTAAATTATTTAACAATTCGCACAAATTTTCGACAAACAAAATCATTCAATCGGTAATTTTTGACAAAGTTGAATAAAAATAAAAATGTACTTGCAATAATGTTTAAAGATTGTTAAAATATAAATAGAAAAATTTGCATTGGGAGGTATACGCAGATGGCAGGATCAAGTCGTTGTTCATTCGGGCCGTACACTCTCATTGTATCTAATTTAATACCGTAGAAATTTTTGCAATTTCTGCGGTTTTTATTTTTGTTACACGGAGGATATTGAAAGATGATAACACACGGTAAGAATATCAAAATTTTTTCTGGAAATGCATCGCAAAAGGTTGCCCACGAAATTGCCGAAAAGCTTGGACTCAAGGTTGGTGACAGCGTTGTAAAGACTTTCTCTGACGGTGAGATTTCTGTTTCAATAAACGAGACAGTCAGAGGTTCTGACGTTTTTCTTGTTCAGTCAACCAATCAGCCTGTAAACGACAATCTTATGGAAATGCTCATTATGATCGATGCCTTTAAGCGCGCATCAGCAGGAAGAATTACAGCTGTTATCCCGTATTTTGGTTATGCCCGTCAGGACAGAAAGGCAAAATCAAGAGATCCGATTTCGGCAAAGCTTGTTGCTGACCTTATTACAAAAGCAGGTGCTGACCGCGTTCTTACAATGGACCTTCACGCCGCACAGATCCAGGGCTTTTTTGATATTCCTGTTGACCACCTTCTCGGTGTACCGATCCTTGCTCCTTACTTCCAGGAAATGATCAATAACGGACAGGAGATTACCGTTGTATCACCTGACCTCGGTTCAGTTACCCGTGCACGTAACTTTGCTTCAAAGATTAATGCACCGCTCGCAATTGTGGACAAGCGTCGTCAGCAGGCAAATGTATGCGAGGTAATGAATATAATCGGTAATGTTGAGGGTAGACGTGTTGTTCTCGTTGACGATATGATCGATACCGCAGGAACTCTTTGCAACGCTGCAAAAGCACTTGTTGAAATCGGCGGCGCAACAGAGGTTTATGCTTGCGCAACACACGGCGTTCTTTCGGGTCCTGCTCTTGAGCGTATTGAAGAAAGCCCCATCAAAAAGCTTGTTCTTCTTGATACGATTGATCTTCCCGAGGAAAGACATCTTGATAAAATTACATATCTTCCTGTGGCTCCTATCTTTGCACAGGCTATTGAAAGAGTATACGAAGACGAGCCTATCTCTGTACTTTATAACTAAATTTTTCCAGTTTTCACCCCGAAAAATCGGGGTGATTTTTTTATTGCTGAAAAAAATCAAAAATATTTTAAAAAAGGCTTGAAAAATTCAAATCGTTTGGTACAATACGGGTAAGGAAACTTATACTATTAAGTAATATGTTAAGAAATGGCTGTCAGGAGGATACATATTATGAAAAAGAACAGTTTCGTCCTATCAAACTTCAAGGGGTACAAAGCGCGATATATTTTTGCTTTGGTGTCTACGCTGTTTTACTCGTTTATGACTTTGTTGCCAACAGTCATAGTCGGGAAAATAGTTGATGATGTGCTTTCAAATCAAAATAATTTAGTGTCAAGCGAACGCATAGCTCTGCTGTGGAAGTATCTGGCAATTTTTGCTGCCGTTACTTTACTTCAGACTTCGTTTTTTATGCTTATCCGGCAAATTTGTCACCGTTCTGCGCAGCATGTTGCGGTCGGCATTCGGTCAAAGCTTTATGAAAAACTGCAAACGCTTGACTTTTCTTTTTATACGCACAATCCGAGCGGTGAGATAATTTCACAGCTCACAACAGACGTGAATGTAATTTACGATTTTATTTCAACGCATCTTTACGTATTTATCAGAGACTGTGCGATGCTTGTTTTTACTTTTGTAATTCTTTGGACTACCAGCGGAATCGTCACTGCATTGCTGTTTGCATTTATTCCTCTAATTGTTGTGTTCACTGTTATTCTTCATAAAAATACAAGGTTTCTTCATCGCAGACTTCGTGATAAATTTTCTGAGATGAACAGCTATGTTAATGAAAACCTTGGTGCATATCGTGTTGTAAAGGCGT
>JAZQDN010000020.1:0-12801 GCA_045546815.1 Eubacteriales bacterium | reverse complement strand
ACCTCGTCGTGCTCATCCCATATCTCGCCGACAAGCTCTTCGAGTATGTCTTCCATTGTTACAATACCCTTTGTGCCGCCGAACTCGTCAATAACGACCGCAATGTGCGACTTTTCTTTTTGAAGACGCTTGAGAATATCGGTTACCTGCTCATACTCGTTTACGTAGATAACGGGTGAGATGATCTCGCTTATATCTCCATCTATCATCTTGCCGTCGACATACAGGTTTTTCTGATGAATAAAGCCGATGATCTTATCGATCGTCTCCTCATATACGGGAAGACGCGAAAAGCGTGTTTCGGTAAATATTTTTGCGATCTCTTCCTTGGTGGCGTCGCTCGGTACGGCAACAAGGTCAACGCGGTGGGTGAGTATCTCCTTTGCCTGCTTGTCGGTAACCTCGATTACGTTACGCAAAAGCTCCGATTCGTCAGAGTCGATCGAGCCCTCCTGCTCAACCTCCTCTACCATCATAAGCAGCTCTTCCTGCGACATTTTGTTGTCGTCGTCGCGCTTGACGATAAGTGAAACAAGCTTTTTCCACATTGTGAATATAAAGTTTAACGGCAATAAAATATAAGTGAGTGCATTGAGAAGCGGTGCTGAAAACATTGAAAACTTTTCGGGAATATCCTTTGCAATGCTCTTTGGTGTAATTTCACCGAAGATGAGTACAACAACGGTGATGACCGCGGTTGAGATAGCCGAGCCGCTGTCTTTAAAATAAAACACAAACACAACCGTACCGAGAGATGCAAGCAGGATGTTTACAATGTTATTACCGATAAGAATTGTCGACAAAAGTTTGTCGTAGTTGTCCGAAAGCTTTAAAACAAGCTCGGCTTTTTTGTTGCCTTTTTCGGCAAGCGTCTTCATCTTGGTTTTACTGAAGGTTGAAAACGCGGTTTCTGTTGCTGAAAAGTATCCTGACATAATGACACAGAAAATCATTATTATCAGGTAAATAGACAGATTTTCCATTTTTAAAAATTAATTTACTCCTTAAAATAACGATAATACAATAAAAAATTTTTTTGCGCTAAAGACGCAAAAAAGCATACCTATAGCGTAGTAGATATAGGTATGCCATATTAATTTTTATAATAATATCACGGTTATCGTTATCGTCGCTACTGTCGCCGTCCATTATAAAAATATATCCTTTCGTAATAATACAGTTTGGATGATTATATCATCATTATATGAAAAAGTCAAGTGCTAAATCGCCATACCGCCGTCGACCGACAGCGTCTGACCCGTAATATAGCCGTGCGTTGCAACAAACATTACAGCGCGCGCAACCTCCAGCGCGTCGCCCACTCTGCCGAGCGGAATAAGCTCCTTTAAGCTGTCCTTGTCGAGCCCGTCGAGCATTTTTGAGTCAATGCAGCCGGGAGCTACGCAGTTTACGGTAATTCCCGACGGCGCAAGCTCCTTTGCAAGTGCCTTGGTAAAACCGATAAGCCCCGCCTTTGCCGAGCTGTACAGCACCTCGCACGACGCACCGCATACGCCCCACACCGACGAAATGTTGACAATGCTGCCGCGTTGCTTTTTTAGCATCTGCGGTAAAACCTCGCGGGTTAAGTTTATGTGCGCCTTGAGATTTGCCTCAAGCATACTGTCGCAGTCGCCTTTGTCTGTGTCTAAAAACGCGCGTATCTGCGACACGCCCGCGTTGTTTATAAGTATGTCGGCACCACCGAAGGCTTTTGCCGCGTCAACGATTTTTTGTATACCGTCACCCGTGCATATATCCGCCTGCACCGTATTTATTTTAACATCAAAGCCCGAGAGCATATCCTTTACGCTTTTTGCGCCGCTGTCATTTTTGTTGTAGCAGAGGATAATGTCGCAGCCTGCCTTTGCCGCCTCGTATGCGCACATTGAGCCGATCGCACCCGAGCCGCCCGTAATAATAACTGTCATAATTTGTAACACCTCGTTTTTATTTTATTGTAAATGCATTTTAAATTCAACGGTTTATTGAAAAATTATCATTTTTGTATTATCATATTTAAAAAGGCAGGTGAAATACTATGGATATGAGCTTAAAGGAGCTGCCCGGTGTCGGCGACAAACGGTTGTCGCTTTTGCAAAAGCTGGGCGTGTCGACGGTGGGCGAGCTTGTTGCGCTTACCCCGCGAAAATACGACAACCTCGCGCTTCGCATTGACATAAGCGACCTTGAGCTTTTCCGCGGACGAAAGCTCAGCGTGATTGCGACGGTCTGCCGTCCCATTACCGAGACGCGAATTTCGGGCGGACGCATACTGACGACGGTTTATGCCGATGACGGTACGGCGTGTATACGTATAATCTTTTTTAACAACCCCTACATCAAAAATATGCTAAGCCAAGACAGCACCTATCTGTTTTTTGGCAAGATTCCCGAAAAGGGACCCATGGTACTCACCGCACCGCAGATATTTGAAGGACCTTATGCTATCGAAAAAAAGCTGTTGCCTGTCTATCCGCTTACGGCGGGGCTTAATCAGAAGTTTATGCGCGCGCTTATGGAGCGGGCGTATGCCGCGGCGGACATCCGCGAGCCGCTTCCGCCTGCCATATTAAAGCAGTACGGGCTGTGCGGGCTGTCAGAGGCATACAGGCTTGTGCATTTTCCCGACGACTACTGCGACATTGACCGCGGTCGCGAGCGTATAATTTTTGATGAGCTGCTGTACTACAGCCTCGGCATACGGCTTATGCGCTCAAGACGGCGCACGTCATCGCCGTATATGATTAAAGAAATACCCGTCGAGTTTGTCAAGGCGCACGATTTTTCGCCCACAAAGGCACAGCGCCGCGCAATACTCGAGATTTCGCGTGACCTCGCGAGCGGGCTTGCGATGAACAGACTGCTTCAGGGCGACGTTGGCTCGGGTAAGACGTTTGTTGCGGGTCAGTGCGCCTACACCGTTATAAAAAACGGTGCGCAGGCGGTTATAATGGCGCCGACCGAGGTGCTCGCAAATCAGCATTATAAATATTTTGAACAAAAGTTCACGCCGCTGGGCATAAGCTGTGCACTGCTCACAGCGTCGGTGCCGACCGCAAAAAAGCGTGAGATAAAGGCGGGAATCGCCGACGGCAGCATACAGTTTGTGGTGGCAACGCACGCTGTTTTGCAGGGCGACGTCAGCTTTAAGGCGCTGGGGCTTGTAATCACCGACGAGCAGCACCGCTTTGGCGTTATGCAGCGCGCGACACTTGTCGGCAAGGGCGTCGGCACGCATATGCTTGTTATGAGCGCAACGCCGATACCGCGAACGCTCGCACTTATGATGTGGGGCGACCTCGACATATCGGTTTTGGACGCGATGCCCGCGGGCAGACAGAAGATTTCTACATATCTTGTTGACAAGACCTACGGCGACAGGCTCAACAGGTTTATACAAAAAAATATCGACGCGGGCGGCAGGGTGTACGTCGTTTGTCCGCTCGTTGAGGACGATGAGGAGAGCGACCTTGTCAGCGTGACCGAGCGCTACAACGGTCTCGGACGGTTGTTCGGACGTCAGAACGTCGGCTTTGTGCACGGAAAGATGCGCGCCGCCGACAAGGACAAAATGATGCGCGAGTTTGCCGACGGCACAATTAAAATTCTTGTGTCGACCACTGTGATCGAGGTCGGCATAAACGTTCCCGAGGCGACCCTTATGGTCATTGAAAACGCAGAGCGCTTCGGATTGTCACAGCTGCATCAGCTGCGCGGACGTGTCGGACGCGGCGACAAAAAATCGTTTTGCGTGCTCGTGTCTGACAGCGAAAACAGCGACGCACTCACGCGTCTTAATTATTTTGCAAAGACGACAGACGGCTTTGCTATTGCGCGAAAGGACCTTGAGCTTCGCGGACCGGGCAACTTTTTCGGTGCTGACCAGCACGGGCTGTCGGGGCTTGCCAGCGCGACACTGCTCGAGGACATAGAGCTGTGGCAGTCGGCGTCAAAGTGCGCGGGCGAAATTATCGGCACAGACCCGACGCTCGAGATATACCCCGACATAAAACGCGCCGTTACGACGCTTTTTGAGTCAAAAGGCGATATTTTCAATTAATTCTAAATTTTTCTTTGTATTATATTTTTGTCTTCGCTAAAAATAGTATTGTAACGAAAGCGAGGTGAAAATGTAATGAACAACAGCGTTAAAAAGAATGCTAAAGAAGGCCTTAACAAAATGAAGTTTGAGGTAGCACGCGAAATCGGTGTTGACCTTAAGGACGGCTACAACGGTCAGCTTACTTCTGCACAGGCAGGTTCAGTAGGCGGTTATATGGTTAAAAAGCTTATCGAAAAAGGTGAGCAGTCACTCTAAACCCCATAAAATAAATTAATTTAAAAGATAAAACAAAAATCAACCCGACCAGAATCTGATCAGGTTGATTTTTTATTTTATTTTGCGTCCTTGTCCGAGCAGGAGGCGATTATGTCGGAAAAATAGTTGTAAAGCGCGCGCACGTCAGAGCCGAGGTTGATAAACTGATATCCCATTTCAATCAGCTCGTCCTGATTGCCCTTGCCGCCGACAGTGCCCGCAAACTTGCCGTGCTTGCGTGCAAGACGCGCAACCTCGCGGCGAGTTTCAAGCACCTTTTCGTTTTTAAAGTCGTTCGGTGCGCCGATGCCCTGTGAAAAGTCGGCAGGACCGAAAAATATCATATCGATGCCGGACAGTGCACATATCTCCTCGAGCTCCGCCAGCGGCTCGGGGTCTTCTATCTGTATTACGGTGAAGCGCTCCTCGTTTGCCGTTTTCATATACTCGTTGCTGTCGATCATACAAAACGCGCCGTCAGCGTTGCCGCCGTCAATGGGTCTGCGTCCGATGGGGTGGAACTTTGTGTAGTAAACGATCTGCTTTGCTTCCTCAAGGCTCATCACGTGCGGCACCATAATTCCCGCCGAGTCAGCCTCGAGCGGACGGATATAGTCGCTGTAGCACCCCTTTGACACGCGGGTGAGCACATCGGTGTCATATATCTTTGCCGCGCGTATCATATTTTCGATCGCGCTCATATCGTTTGGCACGTGCTCGAGGTCGAGCCACACGCAGTCAAAGCCGCATCTTGCCGTCATTTCCACAGCGCGCGGGTCAGCCATATTGAGCTTCATACAGGTGGCAACCTTACCTTCGCGAAGCTTTCTCAAAACTCTGCTTTTCCTCATTGTCGAGTTCATATTTATTCTCCTATAAAGTCAAATGAAATAATATTTGTTTTGTCAGTATCTCCCCAGTTGGAGTTGATTGTGAGGGTGAGCGTCGACGCACAGATATCTGTTTTTATGTGATATGCTCTTTTTATATTGTTGTCGGCAGAGAATATTATATCACCGTCGGCTTTCAGTGTAAAGCCCTTGCAAAGCGTCAGCGGCATATGCATCTGCGGGCTGTCGAGCAGTACGTTTGCGCGGGTGACGTGCGTTCTTTCGCACCGGTGCCCCGGCAGAGTGTTGCGGTCGAGGTCGCTGTCAAACACGATATGCACCGAGCTTATTTTTTTATTGCTGTCAAATGTGTATGTTATCTCCTTGCCGTTTTTAACAAGGCAGCCGCAGCTGTCGGTGCCGTAAATTCTGTTTGCGCGGTCGCGTCCGTCGCGGATGCTGTCGTCAGCGCCCAAAAGCTTTGCGTTTTTACAGCTGTCGGAAATATCTCTTTGTACATACGGTAAAAAGCAATCGGCATTGTTAAGCCGTGACTGCAGCTCGCAAAGGTGGTCAAGATAAACGTCATGCGCGCAGACACCGTATTTTTTTGCGACCGCCGCGGCAGTGCCGACCGCCTGACCGAGCAGTGCACAGGTCGCCATAACACGAATACTGCTCATCGCGGTGTGCGTCATACTTATATTCCGTCCCGCAAAAAAGAGGTTGTCGACATTTTTTGAATAGAGCGCGCGGTAGGGCAGCGGATATGGCGCGGGTGTGTGAAAGTCGGTGTTGGGCGTGCCCTTGTGATAGTAGCCGCCGGGGAAATGGTCGTCGATCGGCCAGCCGCCGTAGGCGATCGTGTCGTCAAATCTCTTTTCGTCGGATATATCTTTTTGCGTAACAACATACTCGCCGCGCATACGCCGTGATTCGCGCTTTGCGGGGAGTGCACCCAAAAACTCAAGCTCCCACTTGTCAGCGTCGTAGCCGCCGCTGTTTTTGATGTAGTCCCACGTGCCGAGCGCGAGGTCGTAAAGCCGCAGCTTTGTCTTTTCGGCATCGTGTATCGTGTCCTCTGTGCCGCCAAGCTCTAAATACCAGAAGTTTTCTGTCGGGTCGTATATGTCCATCGGTCGATTTTTTACATCGTCGTCGGTCAGCTTTGTCACAAACTCTGACGGTGTGAATTTAACGCTTTTGTCGGTCTGGCGCCCCTGTATAAGACAGCTCATTCCCATAACGTTACTGTCGCGGACAGTTATCTGTGTCTGCTCGCCGTATTCGTCCGCTGATTCTCTGCCGTAGTCAAACTCGGCATCCGATATCGGTGCGAGGATGCTGTCGCCCGAGCAGTCGGCAAAGTAGTCGGCGGTTATCTCAAAAAAGGTCTGCGTCGTCATCTGATAGCCCTTGACCGACAAAAGTCTTATTTTTCTGCCGTGAGCAAACTCGCCCTCAACCTTTTGTCCGTCAAGGCAGGTGGTGTTTAAAAGCAGTGTGATGTTTTTTTCGCGGCGCACAAAATCGAGCAGTATCGCGTCCCAGATATAATAGTTTTTGGTCGGGTTGCGGTAGAGATTTTCGAGCATTATCTCCTCGATAATACCCGTTTCGCGATTGTTTTTACCCCGCGCGCCGCACACCCACATTCTGTTTTCGCTCGACGCGTTGCCGCCGAGCATCGCGCGCTCGTGCATAAGCACAACGCGTGCGCCCTCGCGTGCCGCGGCGATTGCACAGCATACGCCCGCCATTCCGCCGCCGACAACGCACAGGTCGGTTTTATATCTGACAGTTTTCATAATTTCTCCCTGTTGACAATTTTTTTGTTATTAATTATAATTGTACTGCATAAAACACAAGATTTCATTTGTAATTATGCAAATTTTCTTTGATTTTGGGCAATATTATGATTGAGTCAATAAAAAACTACATAACCTTTTTAATAACCGAGTGCGGACTTGAAATTACGCTTCATCCGTGGGAAAGGGAGGAGCTTATCACCTTAAGCGACCTTGCACTTTTTAATATCCACCACAACCCCTACTGCACGCTTGTTAAAGCGGCGGGTCAGAGCGAGTGCATAGCACAGCAAAAAAAGGTGCTTGCAAGGTGTAGCGGTGGTGCCTTTTGCGGTGTGTGCCACGCGGGTGTGTTTGAGTATATCTACCCCATCAGTGACGGCAAAAGTGTTCTCGGCTTTATATGTGTCGGCGGGTACAGGCAGGAGGGCGAGCGAGTTGACAAAACATCACAGCGCTTTGGCATTGATAAAGCGCTTTTGTCGTCTGCTTACGGCGCGCTGAAAGTGCCGCCTTCAAAAAAGCGCATTGACACGCTCGTTTTACCGCTTTGCAATATGCTTGAGCTTGCCTATCTTAAGTCGCAGTCGACGGGTAAAAGCGGTCGGATAGACAAAATCCTGCAGTACACCCGCCGTCACTACGATGAGAACATCACAGTCGACCTGCTTTGCGATAAGTTTGACTGCAGCCGCTCATATGTAAGCCATTGCTTTAAAGAGGCGTCGGGAAAATCTTTTAAGCAATATGTCACCCACCTTCGCATAAGCCACGCAAAGCGTCTTTTGGAAATGACGTCGCTGTCTGTGACACAGATTGCTTTTTCTGTCGGCTTTAACGACTCCAATTATTTTTCGACGGCGTTTTTAAACTCTGTCGGTGTTTCGCCGCTTAAATATCGCAAACAAAAAATTACGCAACATCGTGCGTAATTTACTATTGACAACGCAACCTTGTGCGTATATAATTATATTACAAAAAAACAGTAAAGAGGTGAATTTTTAAATGGAGCACTACACACATTCAATCGGGAGATTCGGGCGCGCACTGGTAAACGTAAGCAGCGGCAACTTAAAGCTGTTTTGCAACGACACGGGCTGTATCGGGCGGGTGTTTGACGGGAGCGAGAGCAAAACGCTCACACCCTTCGGGCGCGGCTGGGAGCTTACAGTCGACAGCGGCAGGGGTGCGGTTATAGAGTACGAAAACGGGCAGCTTTCGCACTACACCGACAAAAACGGGCGCGACTACCGCTTTTTTTATTCGGGCGGGCTTTTGTCGTGCATCGGCTTTGACGACGGAATGATTTGCTATGACTACAACGCCGACGGGATGCTGACGCGGGTGACCTACCCCGGCGGGCAAAAGGCGGAGATAAGCTACAGGGACATATACTACGTTTATGACATAAGCGTTATTGACAAGGACGGCAGCGGGATGGTGGCGGTGTCATACGCCGACTATTATTATAACGACAAGGTGGGCTGCATTTATGAATACACCTACGACGGACGCAAGCGCATAGAACAGCGCTTTGTCGACATTTCAAACCCGAAAAACGTAATAACGCTGACACATTAAAAAAAGAGAGATTTTTAAAAAATCTCTCTTATTTTTTATATAAAACAGCGGCGAGCACCACGGCGCAGACGCCCGATATCAGCTTGCCTGCTATCATCGGCAAAACAAAGCTTTCGTTATACGACATTGTAAAGGCGAAGTGGTCAACGAACACAAAGGCGGCAGACACCGCAAAGGCGGAGTTGAGCACAACGCCTTTTTTGTCCATTTCGTCCACCGCGTCAAAGGTGGTGACCGTCGTGCCGAGGGTGGATATAAAGCCAAAGACGGAGTCGCGGTTGAGCCCGAATTTTTTGCCCACCCGTGACAGCGGTCGCGACATCACGCGCTTTAAGACATATAGCAGCGGAAAAGCACCCGTCATAATGCACATTATGTTTGTCAGCACGCCGACTATATTTTCAAACGTGTCGGTATACGGCACAAGCGTCTTGCCCGTCAAAAACTGCACGATGCCGATGACAAGCCCCACCGTTATGATAAGGCGGATGACCCAGCCGAGCCCTGTAAATATTTTTACCGTCACGTTTTTAAACTTTAAAAGCCCGAGCGCAATAAGCCCCGCAAGCAGTATCAGCGGTACAAGGTCCAAAAGCAGCGGCAAAAAGGCAATGCCTGCGATAAGCCCCGCCGCAAAGCAGCCAAACGGTATTGTCGCGATGCCGCAAAGGATGCCGAACAGCACGTTTTCGTGGTGCTCCTTTTTGGTGGCAGACAGCGCATAGGGGATGGTAAAGGATACCGTCGCGCCCATCATTGACGACACGACAAGACCGTTAAAGGCACCCATATCGGCACTCTGACAGAGCGCTTCACTCAGGTGCGCGCCGCCCATATCGTTTGCAAGTATTGACGCGGGGATTATTGAAAAATCCAAAAATTTCGGAAAGCTGCCCGACACACCCGAGAGCAACTGTGAGATGAGGGGTGAGAGCACCAGCATTCCCGCCATCGCGAGCGTTATCGTGCCGAACATCATAACGCCCTTTTCAAATTCAACGCCAAGCCCGAGCCGCGACCCGAAGATACGGTCGATTGCGGCAATGACCGCAAAGCCGAGCATTATATATGTAATAATCTCCAATTATTTCACCTCGCGGTAATTATACTAAAAGATAGCATAAAAATCTATACTTTTGCAGAAATTTGGAATATAATGAAAAAAAGAGGTGATTTTTTGAAGCTGAAGGAATGGCTCCGTGACCCGACGGCAAGTGAGCTGCCGCGGTATGTCGGGGCGTTTGACATACTTAATATTATTTCCTGCTTTGCGGTGGTGGCAATGCACACAAACGTTGCATTTTATAATTTTTCTTATGACAGATACTGGATCACAAGCAGCTTTATCGGCGCTTTGTTTGATTATGCGGTGCCTGTGTTTGTGATGATAACGGGTGCGACGCTTATCGACTACCGACAGCGGTACTCAACGCGTGAGTTTTTTAAAAAACGTGTGGTGAGGACGTTTGTGCCGTTTTTGATATGGAGCGTTATCGGCATTGTATATATGCTGCTTCGCGACGGTCTTTCGTTTTTCGGCGGCAGGGTCACCCTTGCCGCGCTTGCCGACACCCTGTTTAACACGCGTGCAAACGCAAACTACTGGTTTTTTATAATGCTGTTTGCGCTGTATCTGTCAATACCTGTGATATCGGCAATAGAACGGAATAAGCGCAAAAAGCTCTTTACATACGTTATACTGCTTGCGATTTTTACAAACAGTATTCTGCCGCTTTTGTGCAAGCTTACGGGCGTGCCGATGAACAACGACATAAAGCTGCCCGTTGCGGCGGGGTATGTGATGTACCTGCTTATCGGCTACTGCATAACGCGCTATCCGATATCAAAGCGGGTGCGACTTGTCATATACGGCTGCGGTGTGCTCGGATTTTTGATGCATTTTGTCGGCACCACCCTGCTTTCGTACAAAAAGGGCGTGCTCGACGAGACGTTTGCGGGTCAGCTGAACCTGCCTGCAGTTATCTTCTCAACAGCGGTGTTTGTGTGGGTGTTTTACAACAGACACCTGCCCAAAAACAAAAAGGCGATAAAGGCTATACGGCTGTTGTCGGGGGCGAGCTTCGGCGTTTATCTTATGCACTGGTTTGTGATTGACGCGACACTGCAAATACTCGCGCCAAACACAATGACGTGGCAGTGGCGGGTACTCGGCACTATTGCTGTCTACCTTGTCTGCCTTGCTGCGACACTTATAATTAAAAAAATACCGATAATCAAAAATATCGTACCGTAAAGGAGACGGGCTATGTTCAGACAAAATATATCACTCACAGAAAACGATAAAGAAGCAATTAAAATTTTGCAGGAGTTTTTGCCCGATAAAATATTTGATGCGCACGCGCATCCGCTTGACAGCGCATTTTTACCGTCGGTTGCGGGCGAGCGTGTGGTGCTTGACGTACAGAAGTATAAAAGCGAGATGGGACCGATGCTTGCAAGCCCGAAAACGCTTTCGCTCAATATTATAACCTTTCCCGACGCTAAAATGAAAAGCGACCGCACGCTCATTGAAAAGGCGGACGCGTTTTTGACAGCCGAGCTTGACAAAAACCCCGACTGCGTTGGTGAAATAATAATCGGCGCGCACGACAGCGCAGACGATATTGAAAAGCGGCTTGTACACCCCGCGATACGCGGGCTTAAGTGCTATCACGTGTTTGCCGACAGACCCGATACCTTCAATGCCGACATCGGCGAGTATCTGCCCGAGAGCGCGTGGCAGGTCGCACACAAAAACAAAATGTGCATAACACTGCACCTTGTCAAAGAAAAGTCGCTTGCCGACAAGGATAATTTAAACTATATCATCACAATGGCAAAAAGATATCCTGACGCTGTGCTCATTCTTGCGCACGCGGCGCGCGCGTTTGCCGCGTGGACGGGCATTGAGGCGGTGGAGGCGCTCGCACCGTTTTCAAACGTATGGTTTGACTTTTCGGCGGTGTGCGAGAGCACCGCAATGCTGCAGATAGTCAAAAAAGCGGGCGTCTCTCGCTGTATGTGGGGCAGTGACTACCCTGTGTGCAGAGCAGACGGCAAGGCGATCTCGCTCGCCGACTCGTTTTATTGGATATATGAGCGCGATATTGCAAACTTCAACTCAAAAACGCCGATACGCTACTGGAAGATAGCGCTCGAAAACCTTATGGCTGTGCGTCAGCTGTGCATACTGTCAGATATGTCGCGCACCGATGTTGAACGGCTGTTTTACGGCAGCGCAAGGGAGCTGTTTTTTTAGAGTTGCACAATCGGTATATATATGATACAATATACTAAATAACCTGATGGGAGGTAATGTTTTTGGCACTGCAGGAATCGGGCGAAATGTATCTTGAATCAATCTTTGTTTTATCAAAAAAGGGCGGTATTGTCCGCTCTATTGATGTTTGCGAATATATGGGCTATTCAAAGCCGTCGGTCAGCCGCGCGGTAGGTCTGCTCAAAAAGGGCGGCTATATCACCGTTGAAAAGGACGGCAACCTCTGTCTTACCGCCGAGGGCCGCGACGTTGCAAAAAAGATTTACGAGCGTCACACCATCGTTACCGAGTTTTTGGTAAAGGCGGGGGTACCGCGCGATATTGCGGCGGAGGATGCGTGCAAGATGGAGCACGTTATCAGCGACGAGACGCTTGAGGCGTTTAAGAGGTTTATACAATGAAAAATAAAAAGCTTATTCTGTTATTACCGATTGCACCCTTTGTTATACTGCCGATTCCGTATTGCTTCGCTTTTGATATGTTTTTTATCAATTGGTTCGGCTGCGGATGTACAGAGGGGTTTAATGCGAACCACTTTTCGCAGGTGTTCTGGGCGGTTATTGCGCTTTTGTGTATGGCGGCGGCGCCGTTTACCTCGCGGGTGCTTGACAGACGGCTGTATAAGGTGTGCTATATCGTGGGCGTGGTTGCGGTTTGCGTTATTATGTTTTACTTATGCTCACATATGATAATTGCTAAATAAAAAAGTAACTTTTTTAGTTTTTGAATGCATATTTAATCGAAAGGAGTGATTTTATGAAACAGTGTCCTGAATGTAAAATGACGGTTGATGCGCACAGCGAGTGCCCCGTTTGCAAAAACGATATAAGCGACGTTCCCTACAGCAACAAAAGATGGGAAGGCTACGTGCTCAACAAATACTTTTTGCCCTATTTTTTTAAAAAATGCTGGCTCGCTTTGCTGTTGACGCTGTATATCGTTGGAAAAATCATTTTTTTCGGTGTTGAGTTCAATTACTAC
>JAZQDN010000019.1:0-21855 GCA_045546815.1 Eubacteriales bacterium | reverse complement strand
ACATGGCTACGATCCGACTTTAAAGTGTAGAAAAAGACAGGCACGCTTTATCAATTGCACCCTTGCGGATGGCAACGCGTGCGGTGCCGTATCGCATACAGTTCCATAAATGTACCTTTTTGAACTTTCCGTTATCCTTTCGTGCAGGGGTAAAACGGTTGAGGTACTCAAGGTTAAACACGATTATGTCAGCCTTCGGGCATTTTTCAAAAGCGTCCAGCACAATTTTTTCATAGCCGTCAACATATATCATATCCTGGTCAGAACACATAAGATACTTCCCGCTCGCGTTCATAAGCGCTTTGTTGCGGTTTTTTCCAACGCCTCTGTCTGCTGTTGAAATAAGCTCAACCTTGTTTCCGTCCGGCTGTGTATAAAGTTTGTATGAATACTCATCACATTGATTGGCAAGTATCGCATCGGTTTGCAGATTCATCTCTTTATACAGCGAATCATCCGACTGATGCATACAGGCAACCAGAACCTGAACATTACTCATAAATTTATCCTTATAAAACGTATTTTGCCGGCAGCGTCGGCTCGTTTGTAATATATTCTTTATAATCCTTCTCGGTGTCCCATACGCCCGCGTGCTGTTCACGTCGGATTTGCTCAATATTGGGGATTTTCATATAATCGCCAAAGCGTTCACTCAAAAATTCCTCAACGCCTGCAGGGACATTCAACATTACATTTTCAAACGGAACACGCTTTGTATCTTCAAACCACTCGCGTTTGTATGTTCCGCGTTTATATTTTGCTTTACCGAGATAATTACAGTAAAGCGATGTTTTTTTATTTCTGTGCTTATACACCTGCTTTAACGCAAACTTTACACAAAACAGCCGCGGAAAACACTTAAGAATTTTTAAAGCTGTGCGTAAAGCAAAGCCATAGCGCGACAGGTCGCGCACCGACTGCGCTTTTGCAACAACATATTTTGCCCAAATATATTGAAGCTTACGGCTAATGGTATTATCAGGGCAGGTGTGGAGTATAAAAATATCCAGATAGACGTTATGCGATATCTGATAATCGAGCAGGCTTTCCTCTATGTAGGTTGTATTTTTGGCGCGAACCTTACCGAGTGTTACCATATTATCAAAATGTCCGAAGGGCTCCAAAAAGAATCTTTCCTTATCGCCTTTTTGCTCAAAAAGGGTGACGAACTTTTCATAATTGTCAGGGGTCATAAAAAAGTCAAGGTCATCATCCCACGGAATAAACCCGCCATGGCGTATAGCACCGAGTGCCGAACCGCCCATAAGACAATATTGAATGTCATTTTGCTGACAAAACTCATCAACATAAACAGCTATTTCAAGTATTTTTTCCTGAAGCTTTTTTATTTTCCAGTCATCCGGAGTATCGTTGCGCATATACGTGTACATTTTTTAATTTCACCGTATCTTTCTGATAAGAGTTCTTATTTTTGGCGGGATAAGCCAATACAGCTTATAAACAAAGCTACAGCCAAAGTATTTTTGAGCAGTCGACTCATAGCCGTTTTTGGCAAGCTCGTTTATAATCATATCCCTGTTTTTCGGTCTTTTAGTGGTATGTGTCAGACAATGGTTGGAGTCGACACCGTACTGAACGGGAAACTCCTTTACCACAAGTCTGTCGTTTATTGCAAAGAATACATCGCTACCCTTTTTGGTGTTTGTTATTATCATAGAAACACCCGCATCAATATTCCCCTCAAAGTCATACTTTTCTATGCCCCAAAAATCAGCAAGAGTGATATCCGACACCCTGTCAAGTGTTGCATACTGACAATCGTAGCAGCTGTCTCTGAAGATGAGATAATTTTTAAATGCGTTATAAAAAGACGAGTTTGTATATATACCGTTTACAACAGCGGTTTTTCCGTTTCCGGTCACGTTATATGAATAGCCGTGAGCGTGCTTATATCTGTTATTTTTCACTCTGAAGGTAAAATCCGAAACCTTGCCGCCGTGCTTTTTTTCAAGCGTTGCAATATAGTCGTCAAACACCTTTTGCGACGGAACGCCGTGACAGATAATATCAGCAGTAAACAGCCTGTCCTTTGACGCATTCGGCACCGAATTAACAAGCGCTGACACCTGACAGGGCGTACCGCAAAAAAATACCCTTTCGCCTTTTTTCAAAAGGTCAATGATTTGTTTATATATACCCTTCATATCAGACTGGATATACTTTGACTTCAAAAGCGGTTTTATCTCATCACGTGAGTTGACCACACGGTGCTTAAGCCGCATACCGTCAAACGCCGCGCCGCAGACATAGTAGCCCTGCTCCATAAGGCTGTTTGCAATAAGTTCAAACACACCGCCCGAGGAGCCGTTGTTACGACCGTCCGAATCGGTAGAATATGCCGCAAACAAGTGCTGAATCTCTTCGGATTTATGGTGGTTTTCTATAGGACACACAGCATAGCACTTGCCGCAGGAAATACATTTTGAGCTGTCAAGAGCGGAATATATAAATCCATCAGCACCTACAGTCTGCCGGATACAATCAGCAGGGCAAGCGTCAACACACGCCATACAGCCTGTACACTTTTGTTTGAGATTTGAAATGTAATCTATTCTATTCATAATCTATTTGATTTTTCGCGGATGAGCGTAGAGCTTATACCCTCTGTATGAGGCAAAAAGACAACGTCCACCCCTACTTTTGAAAACTCATTGATGATCTCATCATACATAGCACTGCCCTTCCAGTCACTGCCATGAAACAATACATCAAATTTGAGCTCGTTGTAAGCGTCCATCTTATTCATTGATGTCTGGGGCACAACCTTGTCAACATACTTTATAGCTTCGACAATGGCGTATCTTTCCTCAAACTTTATAATAGGTGTTTTATGCTTATAGCTCTGTACAGTCTCGTCTGTAGAAACACCGACAATAAGATAGTCGCACTGTTCTTTAGCGCGTCTCAAAATATTGAGATGTCCGATATGGAACATATCGAAAACACCCGTTGTATAACCTATTTTATATTTTTTCTCTGACATAACTCTCACCAAATATTTATTTTAATATAGCGCTATTCCGAAAAGACTTAAAAGCGAGCCGATACCGTAAACTATATGGAAAACAGGATACAGCCAGACTGTTATAAGTCCGTATTTTGCATCTTTGCCAAAAAACGAAAAATACAAATCAACAAGCAGATACATTGCCGCTTCTGCAAGCAGGGCATATGCAAAAAAGTTTGATAAAAATGCAAGCGGCGGCAAAACAACCAAAGACATTAAAAACAAAAAGGGGATAAAATGGCGGATACTCATTGCCTTTGGATTTTCACGCAGAGTAAAAAACAATGCGTTGCCGTTCTGTATTGCCATTTTCAAAATACCTTTAACAGTGTCACGGCAATAGTATTTAAAACGGATATCATCAGCAAGCCATATCTTTCCGCCGCTGTTGCGTATTCTTGAGTTCATATCGTTGTCCTCACTGCGAAGCAGCTTTGGATTAAACAGACCTACTCTGTCAAAGACCTCACGTCTGAAGGCACCAAACGGAACGGTATCAACATAGCGGTTACCCTCACCTATTCTGAAGTCCGAACCGCCGACACCAAATTTTGTAGAAAGCATTTTGGCAATTGAGCGTCCGACAAACCCGGTCGCCTCGGTTTCAGCCACACCGCCGACATTATCGGCATCTGTAGTATCAAGATAGTGAACACATTTTTCGATATAATCGGGATAAAAATACGAATGTGCATCAAGTCGGATTATATAGTTACCGCGCGCTTTTTCAATAGCCATATTGAGCGCATACGGTGTTTTTTTCTTTTCGTTACGCAATAAAACAATCGGATAAGACTGCAAAGCCATATATTCTTCAATAATGCTGACTGTTTTATCGGTCGAATTACCATCGACAAGCATCCACTCCATTTTTTCTTTAGGGTATGTTTGTCCGACAAGCGAATCAATACAGCTTCTGATATATTTTTCTTCGTTGTAAAGCGGTATTATTACTGATACAAATGCATCTGTCATAATTTAGTTTCCTCTTTAGTCTGTTGAGGTCGGGCTGCATAATCCTTGCCGAGTACTGCAAAAACGGTCATAAACAATATCTTGATATCACCAAAAAAGCTGAAGTTTTCAAGACCTTTAAGGTTATAGTACATCTTTTCGGGAAGGATCTTTTCAATATATACTCTATCGGCGTCATCAACACCGTCAAGCAGCTTCGCCTCATCCTTATAGTAAATACTCGCAAGGCTTGTAACACCCGCTGGAAGAAGGAGCGTTGCCATCATTTCATCGGTGTACTCTTCGACATACCGCAGCGCCTCGGGGCGCACACCGACAAGCGTAAGCGTACCTGCGATAACATCGATAAGCTGTGCAAGCTCATCCAGTCGGCAATCACGTATCAGCTTACCGACGCGGGTGATACGGCTGTCGTTGTTGACAGTGACCTGCGTGCCCTTATCGGCGTTCTGAACCATCGTGCGAAATTTATGAATACGAAAATGCTTTCCGTACTGCGTAACACGTACCTGACGGTAAAAGACAGGACCCGGTGAGTCAAGCTTTATCGCAATTGCAAGAATCAAAAAGACGGGAGACAGGAGTACAAGCAGTATCAAAGACACCAGAAAATCAAACACTCTTTTAAAAAACAAAGCAACGCTACGTTTTTTGAGAATGTCATAATAATGTCTTACGCTGTCGGTCTGCATTTCGACCGGAAGCTGTTCCCACTTGATTAATTTCACTTATATGTACTCCTTGACAACCTTTAAATATTGCTGTGCAACATACTCCACATCACTGTCGGTAAGGCAGGTGTGAAGCGGCAATGTGATTTCGTTTGCAAAATGTGCATAGGCATTCGGGTAAGCCGCAATATCAAAGCCGAGATTTTTATATGCCGTATGCATTGGCAGAGGTTTATAATGTACATTACACGCAACACCGCACTCTGCCATTTTTGTGATAATTTCGTTACGCTGACCCTCATTTATATTCGGAACACGGGTGAGGTACAAATGTCCCGATGACTCATATTTATCAGTATAGTGTTCAAGAGTTTTGATACCGCAGGGTCTTAAAAGTGCATCATATTTTTTTATAATTTCTTTTCTGCGGGCAAGCATATCGGGGTAGCGCTCAAACTGTTTAAGTCCGATAGCCGCCGCAACATCGGTCATATTACACTTATAATACGTTCCGACAATATCGTATTCCCAAGCGCCGAGCTTTGTCTTTGCAAGGGCATCCTTCGACTGTCCGTGAAGGCTTAAAAGCTGAAGCTTTTTATAAATATCCTCATTACTGATGCCAGGTATCGATTTCCAGGTAAGTGCGCCGCCCTCTGCGGTGGTGAAATTTTTTACCGCGTGAAAGCTGAAGCTTGAAAAATCAGCAACAGAGCCTATCATCTGTCCGTTAAGCCTTGCGCCAAAGGCGTGAGCGGTATCTGCCATAACCGCCACCCTGCCAAGCGCACGCTGAATGTCGTTACCAGGACAAAACAGATGCTTTTTTCGCTCCGCTATTTCAAAAATTCTGTCATAGTTACAAGGCACACCCGCAAGGTCAACGGGGATTATTGCCTTGGTTTTTTCTGTTATTGCCGCCTCAAGTGCGTCATAGTCCATTTCAAGACTGTCAATTTGCGTATCAACCAAAACGACCTTTGCACCGACGTGGGCAATAACTGACGCAGAAGCGGTATAGGTGTAGGCTGATGTAATAACCTCATCGCCTGCACCGATGCCCATAACGTGCAAAGCCATCTCTGCACAGGCAGTCTGCGAGTTGAGGCAGACACATTTTTCTGTGCCTATCCACTCTGCAATATTTTTTTCGAGTTGTTTGGTTCTGGGTCCTGTCGTAATCCAGCCCGATTTAAGAGCGGCGACCACCTCTGCAATTTCGAGGTCACTGATATCGGGTGGACTGAACGGAATTGTTTTTTTATTTTCTGCCATAACGGTAGTTCACCTTCTTTTTTCACTTTTCGGCGGTTGCCAGCTGCTTTTCATATATCTCGTCCTTATATTCAGAGCCGTGCTCTCCCGCAGGATGATAGGTCGGAACAAGCCCTGCAACAAGCTGACGTATATCTTCGTCACGACCGTCGATTGCCGCGTTCATAAGCGTTTTAAGCTCACACAAAAACTCATCGGTATCAAAGGGAATAGGGCTTCCGATATGAATGAGCTTATTCGGGGTTGTTTTAAGACCTTCTTCTGACATAAGCTTTTCTTCATAAAGCTTTTCGCCCGCACGAAGTCCGGTATATGATATTTTGATATCGACATCGGGCTTGAGTCCTGAAAGACGGATTAGATTTCGTGCAAGGGTGTCAATTTTTACAGGCGAACCCATATCAAGTACAAATATTTCACCGCCGTCTGCATATGTACCTGCCTGAAGAACAAGTGATGCGGCTTCGGGAATTGTCATAAAGTATCGGATTATATCGGGGTGAGTGACAGTTACGGGGCCGCCGTTTGCAATCTGCTCTTTGAATCTGGGAACAACAGAGCCGTTACTGCCGAGGACGTTTCCGAAACGGACAGCGACAAACTCGGTTTTAAAAGATATGTCTGTATGCGCCGCTTCGCAGTAATTATCAAGATGTGCCGCAAGCGGAAGCAGATCCCCTGCCCTACCGTCTCTGATTTTTCTGTCAAAAGACTGAATAATCATTTCACAAAGGCGCTTTGACGCACCCATAATATTGGTGGGGTTTACCGCTTTGTCGGTAGAGATAAGAACAAATCTTTTACAGCCGTTCATCATGGCGGCATAAGCGGTTTTATATGTGCCGACAGCGTTATTTTTGAGCGCTTCACACGGGCTGTATTCCATAAGCGGAACATGCTTATGCGCAGCGGCATGGTAAACGACATCAGGTTTATACTTTGAAAAGACCTGATCAAGACGCTTGCTGTCACGGACAGAGCCGATGAGCACTTCAAGGTTGAGAGAAGGAAATTTATCCTTCAGCTCAAGACCGATTGCGTGTGCGTTGTTTTCGTAGATATCAAAAACAATGAGCTGTTTTGGCTGATGATTTGCAATCTGTCTGCAAAGCTCACTGCCTATAGAGCCACCGCCGCCTGTAACCATTATGACCTTGCCGGTTATAAAGTCGTATATCTCGTCCATATTCACCTTAACGGTATCACGACCGAGAAGGTCCTCTACAGCAACATCCTTCATCGAATTTGCTGTGATATTATCCGATACAAACTCATACACTCCGGGCAGGTTTTTGAGCTCACAGTTTGTTTCTTTACAGATATCAAGAATGTCACGGCGCTGCTCAGGGGATGCGCTGGGGATGGCTACAAATATTTTTTCGATTTTGTACTTTTCGACATTAAGAAGAATGTCATCTCTGCCGCCGACAATGGGAACACCGTCGATGAACCGACCCCATTTGTTACTGTTATCGTCTATGATACAAGCGACAATATCGTTAGTCTCCTTTGCACTGTGAAGATCGCGCAGGATAAGCTGACCTGCAGCCCCCGCGCCGATTAGCATAACACGGCTTGCCACGGCTCGCTGATGGAGCTTTGCGTTTTTACTGCGTTCAAGAAGAACAAAGCGATAGGCAAAGCGCACACACAGAATCAACATAAACTGAATCGCAATACCTACGATATAGTACGATATCGGCATACGTTTAAAAATCAGCGTTATAAGCGTCGTGTGTAGTATGCCGAGAATAAGTGCAGAAATAGATATTCGTTTGAGTTCTGAAAAGCTTGCAAAACGCCAGATGCTCTGATAAAGATGCAAAACCCAAAGAACTACTACGCTCATAACGGCATAAATCGGCATAAACTTAAGCCATGCTGTCAAATATTCCTGCGGGATTTCTGAAAAACGACAATCGAAGCGTAGCCAAAGCGCCATAAAGTAAGAAAGGACGCTTGCTGCCAAATCAAAAAGCACCAAAAAAACAGCCACAAAATGCCAATGCTCAAATGAAAAGCGCTTTGACTTTTTGTCGCAGAATGAGTCGCTGCGTTCAGCAGTATTCTGTTTGTTCCTGTTTGTTTGCAACATTTAATGATCTTTCTGTATAATAGTATTTCAATCAAGTTATTAGATTTTGTATACTTAAAGTATACAAAATCTAATAATTAAATTGAACAAGTGTGGAATTACAGGTAAATTTTACCGAAAAAATGTTAAAAGACGGTATCACAGAATAGGGCAACAGAATAATTGGTGCCAACCATTTGCGATACCGCCGCTTCTATACTGTTTACATATTTGCCTGCTAAAAAACGCAACAAAATGCGCGTCTACTCACAATCGCAGACAAGAGGAAAAACGGAAATGCATTTCCGAATAATCTATTATTTTGCTTGATAAAAAGTATCAATAACAGTTTGTTTGATCGACTCTTCATCAGGATAAAACTCCATATATTCTTCGCCTTTTTTGAGTTCGCCCTCAAGTTCTACGATTTCAAGCGCACTAAAAGACGGAATCTTACCGAGATATCCCTCAAGCTTGTTTGCGGAGCAATCAGAGATAACGTGGTCAACGGTTTTGAGAGCGGCGTTTGCAACAAACGACTCATCCTGCTTTGATTTATTGCAAAACTGTTCATACAATGCCTGCAGGTATTGACGCTGACGCTTCATACGGTTACTGTTTGACTGGTCAGCAACACCCTGACGGCTACGGATATATGTGAGAGCCTGCTCGCCGTTCAAAGTCATTTTCTGTCCCATTACGAGTGTGGGATCTACACTACTGAAATCATCAGTGATTTCAACGCTAACGCCACCGACAAGGTCATTAAAAACAGGAACAGCATCAAAGGCTACTGAAACATAGTGGTCAATCTCAACATTCATAAGAAGCTTTGAAACGGCATCGGCTGTGTTTCTGCAGCTCACTTCTTTTCCGTTTCCGTATGTGTGAGACGTTGAGATCTGCTTTGTAACAGTATCGATTCTGTCTCCGGCAACACCAAGCACATTTATCTGCGCCATTGTGTCACGGTTAATGTGGATCGCCTTGCAGGTATTGGCAGTGTTATCCAACACGAAGAGCATAAGAAAATCAGCCTGCTTACTGTTATTGTAAGAGGATTCGTCTACATCGGTTGCATCGTCAAGACCGAGAACCAGTATTGTTTCCAAATTATCTTTGACGGTATATTCTTTACCGTTATGAGAAACAGTGTTATCAAGCGACACATTTTCGTCGTTATAGACGCCTGTGCGCTGTTCCCACTTTTCCATAAACACAAAGCCTGCTGATATTAAAAGAACAACCGTCAGAACGATTGCCGCATAGCTAAGATAGCGTCTGCGGCGATCGCTCGGATGTTCCCCGTTTATCATGCTCTTTTCTTGTTAAGGGCAACAAGTACTACAGCAAGAGCTGAAGCTGAAAGAATCATAACCCAAAGTGCAATATTTGAGTTGTCGCTTGTGTCTGAAGGAAGCTTGCTTGAATCAACTACAACTGCGAAGGGTGAAAGTGAATCAACGGTGAAGGTAAGTGTTTTACCGTCCTCTGATACCTTTGCATCTGCTACTACTTCCCATTTGCCGTCTTTGCAATGTAAAAGAGCAACGAAGTTTTTGAGTGTTTCAGCACTGAGCTCGATTGAAAAGCCCTTGTGATCGCCGTGGTCGTCACAACCTGTCTGGCTGATATCAAAAAGGTCGCTGATTGCAAAGTTTTTGCTGTCAGCCTTTTTATCTGCTGCAACTTTAGCGAAAACATCCTTGAAGGCTTCTTTATCGCCTGATGCAACTGCATCATAGATATCTTCAAGAGCGTCTTTTTTGTCCTGTGAAAGTGTTGCACGGTCAGCATAAGCTGTGATCTTAAGGTCTGAAGTACAATCTTCTGTTACAGGCTCAAATTTTTCGATAGTGGGTTTTGCGTTTGTTGAAGGGCTCTTTACAAACAAACCGCTGTCAGCAAATGCGCAAACGCACATTGAAGCAATCATTATTGCTGTCAAACATAAAACTAATACTTTTTTCATTTTCTTCTTTTCCTTTCATTATTAAGTGTTTTATGAAATAGTATTATCAAGGAACAGTTCATTCCCATAATAAACAAAGTCTTTTAAAAACCCGTCACCGAGTTTTTTTGCAATAGCGCCAAGCGCTGCATTCATATCGGGAGGTCTCGTCGTCAGGTTATGACAATCACTGCCGATAAAATGTATCTGATTATTTTTAAGCATTTTAAATGCTTTGAAAGAAGTAATACCCGCTGTAAAAAAGCTTGCATTACACTGTATAAGAACACCGCTGTTTATAAGCGCTTGCAAAACAGCAGGCTTTTGATATTTAAGATATCTCTCTATATGAGCAAGGACAACCACAATTCCTGCGCGATTTGAAATATCATATATTTCGTTTATTTCATAATCGGTCCAGCGTCTGAACGGCATTTCGAGAAGTAAAAACCTACTGCCCTGCAGGGTGAGCTTTTCTATTCCCTTTAGCCGTGAAATTCCGTTGTAAAACAGCACTTCTGCGCCAAGTAATATACGCGGGATGCCATCAGGAGCGTTTTGCTCAACAAGAGTATATGCCTTATTTCTTTTTTCAATGAACTCATCAACCGACTGCTCGTTTGCATAGAAATGCGGAGTTGCAGCAACGGTCAAAACACCGTGCGAGCGCATTATTTTAAGCATAGTCAGCGTCTGATCAAGAGTTTTACTTCCGTCATCGATGCCCGGCAGAATGTGTGAATGAAAATCAATCACTTAACATATCTCCTATACGTTTACAAAAGAGGCTTACTTATAGTAAGATCTGCCGGCATTGCCGCCGGCTTCATTCATAACGCAACCAAGAACGTTTACGTTAGAAAGCTTAAGCTGACGCATACAGGTTTCAAGCTCGCGCTTTTCAGTGTAGTCTTCGCGGACAACAACGATCATACCCGAAATAAACTTTGAGATTGCAAGAGCGTCCGACACAAGATTAACGGGCGGAAGGTCAACCACGATATAATCGTAATACTCACTCAACTGATTGAGCGTTGACTCCATTCGCTTTGAACCGAGAAGCTCTGACGGGTTGGGCGGAAGTGAGCCCGCCGGCATTATATACCAATTGTTAAGAATTGTTGATTTGAACATATTGAGTTCGATAGTTTCGCCGCCACGAAGAAGATCAGTGAGACCGAATGAACCGTCAATATGCATTTTTTTAGCAATAGACGGGATACGAAGGTCGCCGTCGATCAGCATTACACGTTTTCCGCTTTCTGCAAGAACGTACGACAGATTGATCGAGGTTGTCGATTTACCCTCGCCGCGCATTGAGCTTGTAACGCCGATTATGTGACACTTTTTGTCGTCAGAAAGCGTAAACGACAGGTTCGTTCTCAAAAGCTTATACTGTTCTGTAGCGGTAAACTCGAGATTTTTGTGCAGTGTTTTGGGGTTGGCACCTGTAGAGAAGGGACCGTTCTTTTTATTCTTTGCCATATTGATTCATCTCTCCCTACTTATTGTCACTGCTACTCTTGTAATATTTTTTGTAGTAGCCGCGTTTTTTTGTATTTATCTCTAAAAGGTTAGGGATCTTTGCAAGAATCGGATAGTTATATGTGTTGATAACGTACTCTTCATCATGGATGGTTTTATCCATAAGAGCCATAACAACAATTACAAGCACAGAAAGCACCGCGCCGATCAAAAAGCCGACTATAGTATATTTTGTGATACTGGGTGCAACCTTTTCGGTAACCGCAACAGCAGAGTCAACAACCTCCATCGACGCGCCCTCAATAATCTCAGAGATACGCTGTGGAAGCACCTTTGCAATGCCGTTTGCAATTTTTTCAGCTTCATAAGGGTTTTCGCAAGTAACTGTGACACGGATGATTTCCGTATCGTCCACAGAGCTTGCATCTATCATATTATAGACTGTTTTCCAGTCGTAATCAACACCGATCTCAGTGATAAGACGCTGAAGTGTTGTGCGGTTTTTGAGCATTACCGTATAGGTCTTTGCAAGGCTTTGCGCGGCGGTAATCTGCGACGCCGTAATACTGAAGCCGAGGTCGCCCGCGCTGAACGAGCTGTTATTAACGTACAGCATTATAGACGACGAGTATGTAGGTGTGATCATAAACGCTGCCGCCGAAAATCCGATCGCGGCAGTAACGATACTCGCCACAACCACTACCCAGATTTTATACCACACGGTTTTGACTATGTGCATTATATCAACGACATAATAGTCTTTGTTATTTTCAAGATTTACCATTAATGATTTTTGCTCCTTCAAATTTAAACATCACATCAAGCATGTCTTCCCGGTACGGTAAAGGACAGATAGTTTTCAAGAGACGAGAACAAAAGCTCGTACAAATCCTGCGCTGTCTTGTCATTTTCCGGAAGCTCGCCGCGGAGAACTTTCATTACCGTTGCAAAGATGACGTCAAAAATGTGATTGAACATACGGTCAACATCAACGCCCTCTTTAAACGCCGGTGCAATTGCCGCCTTTATCGGTTCGTACTTCTGGGCACGAAGGTCCCACGGGTAAGAATCGTAAAAATTAGAATAGTAATATTTGATAAAAAACGAACACTTTTGTTTATTGCCGAGAAGAAACTGCCAGAACTTTGAAAAGAACATCCAGCTCCGCTCCTCTATAGATATTTCAGCCATATGCATAATCGGTATGTACTTTGTTATGCAGCCGACCATTTCATCGTCAAGCACGCCGAAGGCGCACTCGAGCAAATGGTCCTTATCGTCGAAATTACGGTAGATATAGACCTCGTTTACGCCCGAATGAAGCGAAATTGCTTTTGTTGTTGCCTTGTTAAGACCGTCCTTTGCAACTACCGCTATAGTGCTGTCAATAAGTCGCTGTCTTATACCGACATTAGCCGCCTGTGCCATTTTTTTACTCTCTTTCCAAATACTGTAAGCGAACACTACATCCTCTTCTAAAACGGACATAGTTATAGCTATAGACAATACAACATATGGTATCATTATAATGTATACCACTAAAAAAATCAATACCTTTTACCCTTTTGTTTTATAAAAATAATATTTTTGTTTATTAATATTGAATATATAAAAACCATCGGAGCTTTCATTGTTAAAAATGCTAATTCCGATGGTTTTTTCATTTACAAATAGCAACGTATTTGCTCTGTCAGTTTTTGCTCAAGATTTATAAGGCGTTTACAGATATCTTTGGATACCTCGTCTGCCGCCTCATATTCATTAAGGTACTTATTGAGTGATTTGACACCCATATTACAGCCGTCTGTCATAAGATTTGCAATTGTCGCGTCAGATTCGTCGATTGCAAGCTTGACATTTGTTTTGATCCACGACATTCCCTTTGCCATAGGGTTTGGCTCTTTGCCGTCATCCTTGTACTTATCAAGCAAATCCTGGATTTCACGGTCAAGCTTTCGGTGCTCATCCTTGCAAGCGTTAAGCTCCTGCTTGAATTTCTCGTTTTTAACGCTTTTGAGCACGTCGTCAATTGACGAGATGCCCATTTTAACACCCGCGTCACACTCACGAAGCAGTCTTATTGTATCTTGTTCTACCATAAAAACACTCTCCTTTTTAGGTTAGTATAAACAAAATGGCAAACAAAATACTGAATTTTAAAATTTATACTGTGAGAGCACCGCTTTTAAGATATCAAAGGTAGCTAGTACACAGAACACGAAAAACAGCAAAGGCGGCTAGTACACAGAACACGAAAGATAGCAAAAAAGCAATTCCGACTACAATCAAAAGAATACTCTTTTTTGTGTTTTGTCCCTTACGGACTCTATAAATTCCGAGAATGATATAGTAAAAGGAACCGAGTATTGCGATAGCGGGAGCCGCAACACTTAATATTCCTAAAAACGAATCAGACAACAATGCAACTGATAACAAAAATGTCAAAAAAAGTAATAAAACAATTAATAATATAATCAAAAATTGACGCCTGTTATTTTTCATTTTCTACCGCCCATTCTCTTGCGCGCTCGACCGCTCTGTGCCATTGATGCAAAAGCATGTCGCGCTGATCAACGCTCATTTTCGGTTCAAAAACCTTATCGCTTTTCCAAATTTTTGACACATCACTTATATGCGAAATATCGCCAAAGCCTACTGCCGCCAGAAAGGCTGTACCAAAACCCGTAGATTCGGCAATTGCAGGTATTTCAATGGGAATACCGAGCATATCCGCCTGAAACTGCATAAGAAAATCACTCTTTGTACTGCCGCCGTCAACGCGCATCGAAGTGATATCGGCAGACGATATTTTTTGCATAATATCAAAAATATCCTTCACCTGATACGCCATTGCTTCGAGCGTTGCTCGGGCGATATGCGCGTCGGTTGTACCGCCCGTAATACCGATAATCATACCTCTTGCATAAGAGTCCCAGTAGGGTGCCGCAAGCCCTGTAAACGCAGGCACGAAGTACACTCCGCCGTTGTCGGCAACCGACGCCGCAAGGACGTCCGATTCGGCAGAGCTGTTTATAATTTTAAGACCGTTTTTCAGCCATTTTACAGCAGCGCCCGCAATATACACACCACCGTCAAGTGCAAAGGATGGCTTACCGCCGTGATAAAGCGCGAGAGTTGACAAAAGCCCTTTGTCGTTGCGCTTTAGCTCGTTTCCCGTATTCATAAGCATAAAGCAGCCCGTACCGAAGGTGGTTTTTATACTGCCTTTGTCATAGCAGCCCTGACCGATAAGTGCCGCCTGCTGATCAACAATACTACAGGTTATCGGCACGCTTACACCAAAAAATGAGTCAAGGTCTGTATTGCCGAAACAGCAAGCATTTTCGCAGATTTCGGGCAATATTTCAAGCGGGATTTCAAGCAGGTCAAGAAGGGTCTTATCCCAGGTGAGAGTATGTATATTCAAAAGGCAGGTTCTCGATGCGGTAACACAGTCAGTTACAAACGACCTGCCGCCCGTAAGCTTCCAGATAAACCAACTGTCAAGCGGACCCGCAGCAAGACGGTGCTCTTTTAAAAGCCCTTGTGCTTCGGGCACATTTTTCAAAATCCAGCGTATTTTGGTTGCACCAAAGTAGGAATCAAGTTTAAGACCGGTGCGCTCATAAAAAAGATGACTGTAAACCTTGTTTATTCTGTCAACATCTGAAGATGTGCGTCTGTCCTGCCAGACAATCGCGGGGTAAACAGGCTCGCCTGTTTTTTTGTCCCACACAATTATTGTTTCACCTTGATTTGCAATACCAATGCATTTAATTTCGCTTGCAGTGGCGCCTATACTGTCAAGGGCAGTCTTTGTCGACTGTAAAAGCGTCTGATAAAGCTCGTTGCCGTCGTGCTCAACAAGTCCAGGCGCAGGATAGTGCTGAGTTACCTCTTTATATCCAAAAGCAAGGTTATTGAATTTCTCATCAAAAAGCAGTGCGGTTGTACCCGTCGTTCCCTGGTCAAGTCCGAGATAGTATTTTTTTGACATAAGCTCACCTTCCTTTAATTTGAGTATAACACAGCAAAGCACAACTTGCAAACAAATAACTTGTAATAATATATAAAATGTAGTAAAATGAAAATATATACATTAACCAGGAGGAGCAAATAATGAATATTACAAGATCGAGAGTCAAGGTCAGAATGCAAAGATGGTCAAGATATCAGCACAATCTTATAACTGCACTCGGTCCTGACGGAAAACGTATGACAAGCAGTGACGAACACCTGGCGCTTTCAAAAAGAGCGGCAGGCGAAGGTATGGTACTGCTTGAAAACAACGGCGTTTTACCGCTTTCCGAGGGCACAAAGGTTGCGCTTTTCGGCATGGGTACGCTCGATTTTACAAAGGGCGGTGGCGGTAGCGGCGCCGTTTACTGTAAATACTCATATAATATATATGAGGGCTTTAAGCTTAAAGAACCGTACATAAGCGTATATGAGCCTGTTACAAAGTTTTATTATGACTATGCTATGAGTGTAATTGACGATTATCAGGGCTACAGAAACAACGATACGCTCATTCCCGATATTGATTTACCCAAAGAGCTTTTGGACGCGGCAAAAAAAGAATGCGATATTGCTATCATAACCATAAGCAGAACGTCGTGCGAGGGCGTTGACCGAAAGTCTGAAAAAGGCGATTTTTACTTGACTGATGAAGAGCAAAGAACAGTCGATGCCGTAACATCGGTTTTTGACAAATGCATTGTTATCTTAAACGTCGGCGGTATGGTTGATGTTTCGTGGATCAAGGAAAACAGCAAAATCGGCGCAGCCCTCCTTGCGTGGCAACCGGGTCAGGAGGGTGCAAAGGCAGTTGCCGACATTATCTGCGGTGACATCAACCCCTCGGGCAGACTGACAGATACCTTTGCAAAGACCTTTGACGATTATCCGTCGGCTGATACATTCAATAAAAGCGACGACTATGTTGAGTATTTTGAAGATATTTATGTCGGCTACAGATACTTTGAAACCGTTCCCGGCGCAAAGGACAAGGTAAACTATCCCTTTGGCTACGGACTTTCGTACACGACATTTGATATTTCAAAGCCTGTTGCACGTAAAAACGGCGACTGCATTGAGGTTGATGTAACAGTTACAAACACAGGCAAGCGCGCAGGTAAAGAGGTCGTTCAGGTATACTTCTCGGCACCTCAGGGCGTACTTGGCAAAAGCGCAATTGAGCTCGGCGCGTTCAAGAAAACACGAGAGCTTGCTCCGGGCGAAAAGCAGGATATTACTCTTACGTTTGCGATTGAAGACATGGCAAGCTACGATGACCTTGGCAAGCTGCAAAAATCAGCATATCTGCTCGAAGGCGGCGACTACAGATTTTTTGCAGGCAACAACTGCCGTAATTTAAAGCAGGCGGATTATGTTTACACGATAGCAGACAAGTTTATTGTAACAAAGCAGCTGACACAAAGATGCGCACCGACAACACTCGAAAAGAGAATGCTCGCTGACGGAAGCTTTGAGCAGTTACCGTCAAGTCCGCTTATAAAGCATGACCCAAAGCCATACATCAACACAGCAACACCGATAGAAAGCGAAACACCCGTTTCATTTCTTGATGTTGCGGACGGAAAGGTGACGCTCGAGGAGTTTATGACGCAGCTCACTGACGAGGAGCTTGTTACACTGCTCAGCGGCTGTGCAATGGGCAGAGGCGTCACAAGCACATCGGGTATGGGCGGAATCACACGCCTTGGCATTCCGATTATTATGACAGCAGACGGTCCTGCCGGCATTCGTATAAGACCGTACATCGGCATTGAAACAACGGCGTTTCCGTGCGCAACCCTGCTTGCGTGCACGTGGGACCCCGACATCATTTATGAGATCGGTGTTGCAGGCGCAATTGAAGCAAAGGAAAACGGGCTCGGCATCTGGCTGACACCCGCACTTAACATTCACAGAAACCCGCTCTGCGGACGTAACTTTGAATATTTCAGCGAAGACCCGCTAGTTGCAGGTAAGTTTGCCGCTGCAAAGGTACGCGGTATTCAGAGCGAGCGCATCGGTGCATCTATCAAGCATTTTTGCTGTAACAACAAGGAAACCAACCGCAAGTTTTCTGACAGCCGCGTCTCTGAACGTGCGCTGCGCGAAATCTATCTGCGCGGCTTTGAAATTACCGTAAAAGAGTCTGACCCGTACACGCTTATGAGCTCATACAACATAGTAAACTCGCAAAGATGCTGTGAAAGCTACGAGCTAATGCAGGGTATTTTACGCGATGAATGGGGCTATGAAGGTCTTGTTGAAACTGACTGGGTAACACCCTGTGACCAGTTCGACAACGTAAAAGCAGGATGCGATGTTCGTATGCCTACAGGCGACCCCGAAGTACTGCTTGCCGTTATCAAAAACGACAGAAAAGCAAGAGGATATCTCGAAGCGAGCGCAAAACGACTACTCGAAATGATACTTAAAATCGACTAAAAAAAGGAGAGATGTAAAAAACTTACGTTTTTACATCTCCTTTTATTTTATAAAGTCATATAAAAGAGATGCCGCAAAAAAGAATACGGGCAGGTACAAAGCACTTGTCAGCACATCAATCACGACACCCTTGAAGGATTTGTTTTTTATTCTGCAAAAAATGTACCACGCACAAAGTGACAAAAAGACCACAAGGCACAGATAAGCGCCGATAATACTTACGGGATAAGAAATCGGATAGAGTGAGACTTCACCAAAATACGCAATCGGCAGCCACACAAAAAAGCAGACAAGTCCCAAAGCACCAGACAACGACAGCCCAAGCGATATTGCGGTCGTTTTAACAGTGCAGTTATTTTTAACCGTTTTTTTGAAAATAATACAAAACAATACCGTTAAAATAAGCGTAATGCCAATTAAAATTAAACCAGCCTTCATTTGCAGCTACTTCCCTTCAGCGTATGCCCTTGCTTTTTATAAAACAAATAAACTGCTGTGCAGTACCGACAGAAAAGCCTTCTTTTTTAAAGGAATAGACCGTCTTTGATTTGGAGATAAGATATATGTATTTTTTGGCCTGAACCACTTTTTTAATATCGCTGTAATGCAGCGTATACTCTGTTCCGCTTGAATGCTTATAGCATATATGCTCATCTGTGACAACAGAGGTAACATCAATCTCTTTTCCGTGCATTTCAATATCGCGTTTGAGCGACAGAGTAACGGTTCTTTTATATCGGAACAGTGTTACACCAATCAAAGCCAACGGAATCAAAAACCAATATACATACACAACGCGGTTGACAGCCATTTCATAAATACCCATTATAAAGTACAGTAGCAAAATCAGATCTGACACAATCAAAACAGGCCTGCGAAAAAAAGCCCATCTGGTTGCGTCCTGCACCCATTCTTTATCGCGGGTATAGCTGTTTTCAAACAATATTTCCATTTACTTTCCCCTTTTAAAAATACTTTTCTAAAATCTGATGATATTCTTTCGGAATTGAATAATAAGTCATTGCTTTCAGGTCTGTCGTCATAACCCAGGTGCCGTTTTATATACACGGTTGCGACAGGGCAGCCCTCATAGGCAAAATAAAGCTCTTTAAGCCAGGTCGGCTCACCGCCTTTAATGTATATATGCATTCAGAAGCACAAAAAGTTACATTGATTTTTAGTATATTTAACAGTAAAAAACCCAAGCAAAAGCTTGGGTTTTTACATCTGCTGATCACATAATGATCTAATTAATTATATATTAGTCTTTAGCGTATCCGATATTCTTTTCCTTTGAAGGATCGAAAGAAAGGTTGCAGATAGAAGCAACTAAACCATAAATACCGAAAGTAATTATGGGCAAGAAAATATAAGCAGCAGTTCTTGATGTATAACCTTCAGGCTTAAGTGATGAATGGTTGATGATAAGGCTACCGATCCATCCAAGGAAGAAAGTTAATAAAAAGCGGATTAAATTGTTGTTATCTTTCACGAGATTTCCCCCCCTCTCAACAAAATAATGCAATATTCGACGTCAATAACATAAATATTACAAAATTATTATAGCTATATCGCAGATAAAAGTCAATATATTAAACTATTTATTCTAAAAACAGATCACATCAGTTGGAGCAGTTTTAGTGCGCCGTTCTTTAAAAAGTTGATGTTTTCTTCTCTGTAAACTGTATCTTTATTTGTATGTATACGATCCATATACAGCAGATTGAACCGCTTTGATTTTTTCAGTGCCGCAACGCCGACACCGACAGGAAAGTTCATCTGGTCTGACGGATAGAATATACCCTTTGTTGCAACCTCAACCTGAACATTCTCGTCCTTTTCAAACGCTTTTTCCAAAAGCTCTTTATATACTCTCGCTTTTTTTCTGAGTGTAAAGAGCATATACTCTCCGTCTGACACACAGTCAAAGTTGATAAGTAATGTATTTTTCATAGGCTTTCTGTGCTTTACGGCAAAAACCGATGAGCCCAAAAGCCCCGATTCTTCAAGGTCAAAAAAGACAAACGCCACTTTTTGTTTATCCTCATTCGGAAGTGCCGACATAATATCAAGAAGTGTTGTCACACCCGAGGTGTTGTCATTGGCTGTATGCTTATTGGCAGGTCCTGCCACTATCAAAAACAAAAACACCCAATAGACAAGGAGTGCAACCCATCTTACAGCCTCCTCGCTGACATTTATAAAAGCACAAGCTATCCCAGCCAAAAAACCAAGCGCAAACGCAACGATAAGAAACCCCACGCAGATCAGTATCTGGTATAAAAGATAGATAAAAAAGTTTTTTGGGGTTATAAAGTTAGGAAACGGAAGGCGCGGGCAGGTGTCATAATGCGCGGTATACACCACCTTTGCGCTGTCGGGGTCACCGACAACAAGGTTGCGGTCGCCGAAAAATCCCTTTTCCACCTTGAAAGAGTAGCCGTGCTCATAAGCTACAGATTCAACATACTTTGCAAAAGCTATCTTTTGCTTTTTGGTTTTTCGCACCTGATATTTTTCAAAAACTTCTGCTGTGGTGGTTGTCATTTTATTTTCCTTTCAAAACAAATCAATTTAAAAGTCCAACCGTTTTTCGTGGTTTTTACAGCTGGTCCAGGCAGGGCGGTTATGTCCTGTCAGGTTACATTTTGCATTCTGTCCGTCTTTATATTCAATAAAGTTAATGCTTCTTACGGTAATCTCACCCGTCCAATATCTGCAGGTATAGCATTTTTTATCTTTTTTGCCGGCGATACTCATTTGGCAAATATCTCCTTATCAAGTGCTTTTTTAAATTCGGACATCAAATATGCAAAATCGTCCTTATCGTAATAATAATGACCCGAGTTTTTCAGCTCGTTTACCGAAATACACGGGTTGTTTTTCAAATATTTTATGCTGCGTCTCGAAACCATTTCGTCTTTTTTTGACTGGTACGCAGCACAGCTGATATCAATTTGCTTAACAAGCTTTCGCGCTTTGGGTATTTTTGCAAACAGTTCAAGAAACCTCGGTATCCAGCCGATATAATTGAACGGGTTTTTGTCTTTTCCGATGCCATAGCTCTTTTTTGCAGCCATCGCCTCACTATCGTCAGGGCTGATGCTGTCAAGATATACCTTCAAAGAATTTATCGGCAGTTTGGGTTTTAACAACAAGCTCAGGGGCACTGCCAGCAAAAATAAGCTGCAAACCTTTTTGTTTCGGAGCGCCTGGTCAATCGCGAGAAGAGTACCGAGCGAGTGAGCCACAATATGTATTCTTTCATGTGTAAGCGACAGCTCCTCAACAGCGGAAGTGACCTGATTTTCCCACTTTTGCATTGATGTTTTTGAAAAGTCCTTAACACCCTTACCGTGTCCGTCCAAAAGCAAGCTATACACAGAAAAAGACTCCGGAACCAAAGGAACAAACTCAGTAAAATGGTTTGGTGTACCGACGATACCGTGAATAAACAATACGGCAATATTCGAATTTTGGTTTATTCTTTTATATTCCTTATGTTCCATGATCTCACCGCCTTAAGTGTATTATATGCTTGTGTTAAATTAGGGACAAATTAACCCTTGGCTCCCTCTGACGAGGGAGCTGTCAGCGAAGCTGACTGAGGGAGAGATTTTTTAACAGCTAAATCTATATACTCACATACTCCGCTAAAATTACAGTCAATATCTAAATTGCAAATTCTTAATACTGTTAAATTCATCTCTTCTAACTCTTTTGTGCGGACTTTATCTTTTTCTGTTTGCTCTGCGGTATAATGCCCATCACCGTCAAGCTCAACAACAAGTCTTGCTTTTGCACAATAGAAATCTGCTATGTAATTACCGATAGCTTTTTGTCTTTGAAACCTTACAGGATAATATCTTAAAAACTCATACCAAAGTTTTCGTTCCCACGGTGTCATATTTTTCCTTAAAGTTTTTGCAAGTGGGAT
>JAZQDN010000018.1:0-11434 GCA_045546815.1 Eubacteriales bacterium | reverse complement strand
GATCGTACCAAGGTCTGCTATATCGTCGCCGATTGACTGAACAGCGATCTCATCATCTTTACAGGTAATGAGAAGTGCACCCGCATTACCGATAGTAGCCTGTGAATAGTACTTACCGCCATCTGCGAACCTGGTCTCTGTGCCTGCTGAAACAACCAGGTGGATCTTGTGCTTTTCAAAGCCTTTTGTAAGGTCGGTGCCCACACAGTTTTTAAGATCGGATGCGTTGGCAAACACGATATTATATTCGCCTGCAAATGACTTGGGAATTTCGTTTTCAACCCAGTTCGCCTGCTCTGCTCTGAGACCGTCAAAGTTTGCAAAGCCGTTATATGAGCTGTCAGAGTCGGGCTTTGTTGTTGCGGTATCAAGACCGATTACAGAAAGCTTGTTTGTTGTATAGGTTGTATAAAGTCTGTTGATATTGGTTGTGCTTGTGAAGTGATGCAAAATTCTGGGAAGGTATGCCGCGAACGCACCCTTTGTTTCATTTTCACCACGAAGGAGCATTACGGGTGTTTTACCGCCTGTAAGCGTATTTGCATACTCAAGAAGCTTACCGAAATCCTGCTCGGTGTTGAGGTTTGCAACCATATCACCAGTAAGAACCAAAAGGTTGGGAGTTGTCTTGTACTGTGCAAGCACCTTCTGTGCCTCTGCTGCGCTTGCCGTTTTATTAGCTACAGCCAAAACAGTATATTTTGATGTTTTACTTGTGGGCTGTGCCTGGAATTTAACCTGTGTACCAAGTGCATAAGGACCAAAGGTCAATTTATCACTGCTGCTGTTTGCACCGTAGCCGTTGTAGTTTGTTACAACACGGCTCTTGATGGTGTAGCCTTTACCCGATGAGATAGCTTCTTTCGGGATACGTACCGAGTGGGTGGTTTCTGTACGGAGCTTACCGCCGTGCTGATCCATATATGATTTTGAAACACCTGCAATGTCAACGTAGCCTGCACACTTAATACCCGATGTTGTCTGCCATACGATTGAATAGTATTCGCCTGCATCAAACACAACAGGTTTTGTAACGTTTGCTGTTGATTCACTTGCACCCTTTAAGCTTGCGGTTGACATGCCAGCTTTTGTAGGTATGTTTATTGAAGTATCCGTAACTGTATCCTGTACAACAGGCTTTTCGATAACGGTTTCTTCTTTTTCAACCTTAGGTGCAGCCGATGCCTTATCGCCAGCCTTAACGGTGTGGTTGAAGACCTCAGCGCCTGTGCTGTCCATACCCTTTAAGGTATAGGTGCCGTTTTCCATAGTAAGAAGCATTGCTCTTGCGCTTTCGCCGTTCGCTTCTGATGCGTGGTAAATTACGGGATAAGGAACAACAGATGTTTTTTCGTTAAACTGCATTCTATGGATATGACCTGCAAGGTGAAGGTCAGTACCATAGTTTTTGAATACACTTGCGAACTCACCCTGGCTTGCGGCGTAGTGGCTATGGCCGACATAACCGGGACCGTGACCGATAGTGAAGGTGTATGTAGCACCGTCGGTATAGCCGGGATGACTTTCGAAATAGTTTAACTGCTCTTCAAAGTAACGCTCCATATCGATAACACCGATAGGATCAGTACCGTCTGTATATGACTTATTGGTATCTTCTTTATCCTCACCGATATCTACGATAAAAGCAGACATGGGACCATAATCGAAATGGCTGTAAAACTCGCCTGTGTCATAGCAAAGGTATTTTTCAATTTCCTTTGAGTAAAAGCCGCGCTTTTCGTGGTTACCCACTGTATAAAGAACAGGGTATGTACCGTCAGAGCCTGCAATACGGATAAGCTCAAAAAGTGCATAGTACTCTTCCTCGTGAATGAGCTCGTTTGTGATATCACCGTTGAGAAGGACGATATCGGGACGACCGAGAAATGTTTCTACAGTTGTTTTAAGTGCCGGAAGCATTTTAGCATATTTGCTGGAGTTTTTGCTGCGATAAATAAGATGGGTGTCCGAAATACAGCCCATTGTGATTTTCTTCTGACCTGTATAGCCATTGAAAACGTTTGACTTTGAAACAGTGTCGGTTGTAGTGATCTTGTATCCGTCACGTGTCGATACGGTAGATGCATAAACAGTATATGAACCTGCAGAATCAAGATGCTCCTGCGGAACACGAACCGTATGTGTTTTGTCGTCAGACCGCACAACGCCGTTTTCCTCATCGTAAACGGTGTATGTTTTTCCGTCATACTTATAGGTAACGTAGCCGATACCCGCGTTATTGTTTTCCCACACGATGTTGTACTCACCGCCGCCGCCAATCATTACAACAGGATTTATGGTGAAAGCGATGCTCGCTGCTGCGGCAGGAACAGAAAAAACTGTAACTACCGATACAAGCATAAGTACTGTGAGACACAAAGATAAAATTCTTTTTTTCATAGTACACCTCATAGATATAATATTTGACAATAATATAATATAATAAAAAAACCAAACAGTCAATATTTTTATAAAATAAAAAAAGATGCGCAACAAATCTACGCATCTTTTTTTTAAAATTATGCCGCAAAAATTGATTTTACAATTGAGTTTGCAGTATCCGAAGTGATTTTATCCTCAACCGACGCGCCGTCATAGAAGCCAAGCTCGTCAGCCCAATCAAATGCATCACTTTCATTTGCCGCGCTTACGCCTGCAAAACGGGCAACAGCAAAAATGAATTTACCCGCTGTCACGTCAGACGAAAGAGTGATATCCGAATCGGAAACTGTAACGTTGAATTTAAGATAGTCGTTATACCAGCCGTCTTCAACATCATCAGTAAAGATCGAGCCGTCGGGACCGTCCGACTCGCCCGGAACATATGTTCCGTCTTCTTTTTTACCGTCGTCATCCTTTTCGTCTTCGGTTTTATTGTCGGTATTTACATCCTCATGCTCATTGCCGTTTTCTTTTTCGTCGTCAGGATCGTCGTTACTGCCGCTGTTATTGTTTCCGGAAGTTTCGGGGTCATCCTTTATAGACGGAGTTGTCTGAGCGCCTGTATAGGTCACTTCGGTTGTTTTTACCGTACCGAGATCTGCTATATCATCACCGATTGACTGAACGGCAATTTCATCGTCCTTACAGGTAATGAGAAGCGCACCCGCATCACCGATAGTTGCCTGTGAATAGTATTTGCCGCCGTCGGCAAACTGTGTTGAGCTGCCTGCTGATACAACAAGCTGAACCTTATGTTTTTCAAAGCCTTTTGTAAGGTCAGTGCCTACACAGTTTGTAAGGTCTGTTGCGTTAGCGAACACGATGTTATATTCACCTGCAAACGACTTGGGAAGCTCGTTTTCGATCCAGTTTGCCTGCTCGGCTCTGAGACCTTCAAAATTAGCAAAGCCGTTGTATGAGCTATCAGAGTCTTTTTTGGTTGTAGCAGTGTCAAGACCGATTACAGAGAGTTTATTTGTTGTATAGGTTGTGTAAAGTCTGTTGATATTGCTTGTGCTTGTAAAATAATGCAAAATTCTGGGAAGGTATGCGGCAAACGCACCCTTTGTTTCGTTTTCACCGCGAAGGAGCATAACGGGACACGCGCCTTTTGAAAGAGTATTGGCATACTCAAGAAGCTTTCCGAAGTCATTTTCGGTATTAAGGTTTGCAACCATATCACCCGCAAGAACAACAAGGTTAGGTGTGGTTTTATATTTTGAAAGCACCTTTTGCGCGTCAGCTGCGCCGCCTGTTTTATTGGCAACTGCCAAAATTGTATATTTTGATGTTTTGCTTGTCGGCTGTGCCGCAAACTTAATCTGTGAACCGTTTGCGTAAGGACCGTAGGTGGTAGGACCGGATTTTTCAACCAGACCGTAGCCGTTATAGTTTGTTACAACACGGCTTTTGATAGTATAACCCCTACCCGATGATAACGTATCCTTTGGAACACGGACCGAGTGTGTAGTTTCTGTACGAAGCTTACCACCGTGCTGGTCCATAAAAGTTTTTGTTACGCCTGCAACGTCAACGTAGCCTGCACATTTAATGCCCGAGGTTGTCTGCCATACGATCGAATAGTACTCGCCTGCATCGAATACAACAGGCTTTGTTATGTTTGCGGTTGTGTCGCCCGCGCCCTTAAGTGTAACTGTTGAAATGCCGGCTTTTGTAGGAACGGTATCCGCAATATCGGTAACAGTCTCTGCTTCCGTCTCTTCAACAGGCTCTGTCTTTTCAACTTTTTCTTCTTTGGGAGCGGAAGCGCCGTTAGCGGACGCCTCAACCGTGTTTGTCCATACTTCGCCGCCACTATCATCAATACCCTTAAGAGTGTAAACACCGTTTTCAAAGGTCATAAGCATTGTTTTGAGTGTCTGATTATTAACATGTGCGCCATCTGAAATTACAGGGTGCTGAACTTTACTTGTGCTTTTGCGGAAAACGAGCTGATGGTCATGACCGCACACATGAAGGTCGGTGCCGTAGTTTTTAAAAAGGCTTGCAAATTCCGACTGATTTGCAGCGTGATGGTTATTACCTACATATGCAGGGGCATGGCTGATCGTCATATTATAAATCGAGCCGTCGGTATAACCCGGGTGGTTATCGAAATAGAGAAGCTGCTCGTCATAGTAACGTCCCATATCGATAAGACCGCCGTATTCTTCCTGCTCATCCTGCTTATCCTCACCGATATCTGTAACAAAAGCAGAAATAGGACCGTAATCGAAATGGCAGTAAAATTCGCCGGTGTCATAGCAAAGATACTTTTCTATTTCCTTTGAGTAAAAGCCGCGCTTTTCATGGTTACCCACTACATAAAGAACGGGATATGTACCGTCAGAGCCGGCAAGACGGATAAGTTCGAAAAGTGCATAGTACTCTTCCTCATGAATGAGCTCGTTTGTGATATCGCCGTTGAGCACCATAATATCAGGGCGCTGCATAAATCTCTCAACAACATTGGGATACGACTGCATCATCATAGAATACTTTGTACTATTCTTTGAACGATAGATAAGATGCGAGTCAGAAATAAAGCCCATTGTTATTTTCTTTTGACCCGTATAGCCATTAAAAAGGTTTGTTTTTGTAACAAGGTCACTTGTTTTAATGGTATAACCGTCACGTGATGTTACTGTTGCAGCATTTACCGTGTAAGAGCCCGCCTTATCAAGATGCTCCTGCGGCACGCGAACGGTATGCATTTTATCGTCAGAGCGGACAACGCCGTTTTCCTCATCGTAAACGGTATATGTTTTTCCGTCATACTTATAGGTGACGTAGCCGATACCGACATTGTTATTTTGCCAGACGATATTGTATTCACCACCGCCACCGATTAAAACAACAGGGCTTACGGTAAACGCAATAGGCGCTGCTGCGGCAGGAACAGAAAACACCGTTACTACCGATACAAGCATAAGTACTGTGAGACATAAAGATAATACTCTCTTTTTCATAGTACACCTCTTAAATATAATTCTTGATAATAATATAATATAATAAATAATTCAAGCAGTCAATATCTTTGTAAAATAAAAAAGATGCGCAACAGATCTACGCATCTTTTTAAAAAATTATGCCGTAAAAATTGATTTTACAATCGAATTTGCGGTGTCCTGTGAGACTTTATCATCAACCGATGTGCCGTCATAAAATCCAAGCTCACCTGCCCACTTGACCGCTTCACTTTCGCTTGCCGCACTTACGCCTGCAAAGCGGGCAACAGCATAAAGGAATTTACCTGCCGTCACATCAGTCGAAAGGGTGATATCCGAATCAGAAATTGTAACGTTGAATTTAAGATAGTCGTTATACCAATCGTCCTCAACACCATCAGCAGACGGCGAGTCGGCGGTGTCATCGGAAGCTCCCGGAGCATTTGTTCCGTTCTCTTTTTTACCGTCGTCTTTTTCGTCTTCGGTTTTGTTATCGGTATTCACATCTTGTTGATCGTTGGTATCTTCTTTTTCGTCGTCAGGGTCATCTTTAGTGCTGCTGTTATTGTTTCCGGGAGTTTCGGGTTCGTCCTTTATAGGCGGGGTCGTCTGGTTGCCTTTATAGGTTACATCGGCTGTTTTCACCGTGCCGAGATCAGTTATATCGTCATCGATCGACTGAACAGCAATTTCTTTATCCTTACAGGTGATAAGCAGTGCACTCGCATCGCCGACAGTTGCCTGCGAATAATACTTGCCGCCGTCTGCAAACTGTGTTGAGTTACCTGCCGATACAACAAGCTGAATTTTATGCTTTTCAAGAGCGGCGCTGAAGTCGACACCTGCGCAGTTTGTAAGGTCAGATGCGTTTGCAAAAACAATATTGTATACGCCCGAGAAGGATCTGCCGAGATCGTTTTCCAGCCAATCCTTCTGCTCTTTTCTGATTTTATCAAAGCCCGCATAGCCGTAATAAGAGGCATGATTATCTTTTTTAGTAGTTGCGGTGTCAAGTCCGATAATTGAAAGATTTGAGGTACTGTATGTCGTATAAAGCTTGTTTGCATTATGCGCACTCAAAAAATTATGTATAATTCTCGGGAGATAGGCAGCAAAGGCGCCTTTGGTTTCGTTTTCGCCGCGAAGAAGCATTACGGGCACAGAGCCACCCGTCAGAGTGTTTGCGTACTCTAAAACTTTGGTAAAATCCTTTTCGGTATTGAGAGATTTTGTCATATTACCCGTCATAACAACAAGGTCGGGTTGTTCTTTATATTTTGCAAGCAGTTTTTGCGCATCCCCCGAGCCGCCCGTTTTATTGGCAACTGCAAGAATTGTATATTCCATCGATTTATTGTCGGGATTGCCGTTAAACTGTACCGTCTTACCTGTTGCATAAGGACCATACTGTGTAGGGTTATTACCGCCGTTTTCAACCATTCCATAGCCGTTATAATTGATTACCACGCGAGATTTTATTGTATAGGTCTTGCTCGATGCAAAGACCTCCTTGGGAATGCGCACGGAATGTGTGGTTTCGGTTCTGAGCTTTCCGCCGTGCTGATCCATAAAGCTTTTGGAGATACCCTGCACATCAACATAGCCTGCGCTCTTAACGCCCGAGGTCGTCTGCCACACCACAGAGTAATATTGGCCGGCATCAAACACAACGGGTTTTGTTATATTTGCCGTCGTATCAGCCGCGCCCTTGATTGTCGAAGTTGACATTCCCGCCATTGTCGGCACAAAAGCAGGTGTTTTGGCAGGTGCTTCAACAGTCTGTTCGGTCACATCTTCTTTTTCCTCCGCTTTCGGCTTCGGTGCAGACGAGCCGTTATCAGAAGCCTTGACTGTTTTAGCGTATGCCTGAGAACCGTCGTCATTGATACCCTTAAAGGTCATAACGTCATTTTCAAAAGTAACAAGAGTGCTGCGGAGTGTCTGATTTTTATTATGACCTCCGTCTGAAACCACGTGGAACAAAACGCTTGAATTGCCCTGACGGAATTTGAGCTGATGGTCATGACCGCTTATGTGAACGTCTGTTCCGTAATTGAAAAACAGAGAACGATAAGCGTCATGATCCGCATCATAAGAGTTATGACCGACATAATTGGTGCCGTGACCGATCGTGAGCTTATAAACCGATTCTTCAGAATATCCCGCGTGACTGTCAATAAAGTTCAGCTGCTCATTAAGATAGCGCTCCATATCAACAAGTCCGCCATATTCCTCATGCTCATCCTTTTTGTCTTCACCGATATCAGTGACATAGGATGCAATAGGTCCATACTCGAAATACGTATAAAACTCTCCTGTGTCATAGCAGAGGTATTTTTCAATTTCTTTTGAATAAAAGCCGCGCTTTTCACGTTCGCCGACTACAAAAAGAACGGGATAGGTACCGCCCGAGCCCGCGATACTGAAAACCTTAAAAAGAGCATAAAAATCTTCTTCACTGATAAGCTCGTTTACAACGTCACCGTTTAAAACAATTATATCGGGGCGTTTCATATAATCGTTTACAACCTTGGTATACGACTCAAGCATTGCTTCGTATTTCTTTTTATCCTTTGACGGACTAATAAGGTGTGAGTCGGAAATAAATCCCATACTGATTTTTGATTGCGCAGTATAGCCATGGAACTCGTTGGTTTTTGAGGCAGTATTTACCCTTGTTATCGAATAACCGTCGCGAGATACAACGCCTGCTGCGTGTACCGTATAGCTGCCCGCTTTATCAAGATGCTCTTTCGGTACACGAACCGTATGCATTTTGTCATCTGAACGCACAACTCCGCACTCTTCATCATAGACGGTGTATTTTTTGCCGTCACACTCATAGGTTACGTAGCCTATACCTTTGGTATCATTTTCCCAAACAATGTTATATTCGTCTCCGCCGCCGATCAAAACGACAGGAGAAACCGTAAAGCCTATCGTTGCCGCATTTGCAGGCAAACAAAAAACCGCAAGAGATATGGTAAGCACAATTATCAAAATTGCTGAAAGTAATCGTTTTGTCACAAAAGCACCCCTCTCTATTATATAACAAGTATAATTTGAATTTATATTTTAGTCAACAAAAAAATCGGCAATTTTCATTGCCGATTTTGGTTTTATTCGTTTTCCATAAGCTGTGGCGTATACAGATCGTGGTAGGCGCCACCCTTTTCAAGAAGCTCATTGTGAGAGCCGGATTCGAGAATACCCTTTTTATCGATATACATAATGGTATCGCAGTTGATGATCGTCGAAAGACGGTGAGCGATAACGAATGAAGTTCTGCCCTTCATCATTTTTTCAATACCCTGCTGAACAAGCTGCTCGGTTTCTGTATCAATAGATGAAGTCGCCTCGTCAAGAATAAGAATTTTCGGGTCAGAAAGCACTGTTCTTGCAAAGCATATCAGCTGACGCTGACCCTGCGAGAGCATCGAACCTTTTTCATTAACTTCAGTATCGTAGCCATTCTCGAGATTTGAAATAAATTCGTGAGCGCAAACAGTTTTTGCGGCGTTAATTATCTCTTCGTCGGTGGCATCAAGCTTTCCGTAGCGGATGTTATCCTTTACAGTACCCGAAAAGATAAAGCTGTCCTGCAGCATTATACCCATACTCTCACGCAGAGAATGAAGTGTAACATCGTGAACATTGTGACCGTCAATAAGGATTTCGCCTTTCTGGATATCGTAAAAGCGGCAAAGCAGGTTTACAACCGTGCTCTTTCCCGCTCCGGTAGGACCAACAAGTGCAATACTCTGTCCGGGAGTTGCCGTAAAGCTTACGTTTTCAAGAACGGTTTTACCTTCTTCATAACCGAAGGTTACGTTTTTATACTCAACCTTACCCTGTACTTCAGGAATATCATATGCGCCGGGGACATCGTCTATCTCAACCTTTTCGTCGATAGTATCAAAGATACGTTCAAGATATGAACCGGTATTTACAAGCTGATTATAAATATCACCGATGCTCTGAATCGGACCCCAGAAGCGAGTTGCATACGATGCCATTGCGATAACAACGCTAGCATCATAGTTTTTATCGGCAAGCAAGACAATCGCGCCGACATACAGAAAGCCACGTACAAAGGAAACAAGATTTTCGATGATGAACGGAACGCTCAGGTTGATAGTTACTGCTCGCATATGCGCTTTTCGCATCTCACCCAAAAGCTTTTCATAGATGCCCTGATTTACTTTTTCACGGTTAAATGCCTGTGTTATCTGCATACCGTTTATCGACTCACTGACATACGCCGTAACGTTAGAGTTTTTGGCAGAATGGTCAGTCCATGCACGGCGCTGGCGATTTTTGATAAGCAGCATATAAAGTATAAATACAGGTATGCCCGCAAGGACAAAAAGCGTAAGGTAGCCGTCAAGCGACAGCATAAAGAAGATTATCATAAATATTGTCAGAAACTGCACAACAATATTTATAAGACCGTTTGACAAAAAGTCGGCAACGTTATTTACATAGTGAACAACACGCACAAGAATCTTACCGCGGGGACGGCTGTCAAAGTAGTTAAACGACAGCTTTTGTATATGCGAAAAGATGTCAACACGGATTTCGTGAATTATTTGCTGACCCGCTTTTGAAACAACTATTGTTCTGAAATACGAGCAAAGCTCTGAAAGCAAAATACAGCAAAGGTAGAGGACACCGATAATAATTATGCCTTTTATTTCAGATGTGCCTGCCGCCTGCTGTTCGGTAAGGATGTCAATAACGGCTTTTATGAAGTAAGGACCGCAAAGTGCAAAAAGCGTTGCAAAAAGGCTGAGTATACCGCCTAAAATCAATCCCTTTGCACTGTGTTTCACATATTTTCCGCAGCGCTTGAAGTTGTTTATATTAAACGGAGTTTCAAGGGTTTCATCAATATCATATTTATTTCTTGCCATTATTTTTCCACCTCCGTACTGCCCTGCTGGCTTATATTATATATGGACGTGTAATAACCGCCGTTTTGAACAAGCTCGGCATGTGTGCCCTCTTCAGTTATCTTACCGTTTTCAATAACAAGGATTTTGTCCGCATCAACAACCGATGTTATACGCTGCGCAACAATGATTTTGATTTTGTTTTTGATTTTTGCAAGTTCTTTTAATATAAGTGACTCGGTTTCCATATCAACAGCAGAAGTGGTATCGTCAAGAATAATAAGTGAAGATTTCTTTGCAACAGCACGCGCAAGAGCAATACGCTGACGCTGCCCGCCCGAAAGACCAACGCCGCGCTCACCGATTATTGTATCGTAGCCTTCAGACAGCTTTTCAATAAAGTCCGCCGCCTGTGCACACTCGGCAAAATATTTTACCTCCTCAAGCGGAAGGTCAGGATTAGAATAAGCAATATTTCCGTCGATTGTATCAGAAAACAGGAACACATCCTGTGTACTGAGAGCAATCATTTTTCTCAAGCGATTAAGGTCCATACGCTTGATATCAACGTTATTTATAAGTATCTGTCCGCAGGACGGATCGTAAAGACGAAGGAGCATTGATATGAGAATCGTCTTACCCGCTCCGGTGGGACCCATTATCGCAACTGTTTGTCCCTCACGGACAGTAAAGCTCACATGGTCAAGAATCATATGACCGTCAAGAATGAGCGTTACATCCCTGAATTCAATTTTATGTATTCTGCCGTCCTTGCTTTCGATATGTTCGGTATTGTCGATATCGGGTTCGGTTTCATAAAGCGAGGTAACCTTACCGACAGACACATTGAAGTGCTGGAACTGTGAAATAATTGTTGATAATTCACGCACACGCGCTACAACGGTATACACATAGGTCGTAGCAACATAAAGGCTACCGATTGTGAGACCGGCGCTCGGGATTTTAAGAATTATAATACCGCAAGCACAGAGCGCCGTAATTCTCATAAGTTCTGCAGTTATATGTATAGGTGTTGCAAAATTAAGACGCTTTTTAGTGTTGCTTACCGCCATATCGCGATATTCTTCACTCTCTTTTGTCAAACGCCCGTTTTCGTAGTCTTCTCTCGCAAACGCCTTTACAACACGATAT
>JAZQDN010000017.1:0-3646 GCA_045546815.1 Eubacteriales bacterium | reverse complement strand
AATGCAAGGTTACAAACGCAAAGGACGACAAAAATGCAAAGCTTGTTGCAAAGAGCGTTATTTGCTCAAGTCTTTTGAAATCGGCGATGTTCGGTGCAGATGCCAACTGGGGTCGAGTTCTCTGTGCAATCGGCTACAGCGGTGCAGACGTTGACGTACATAAGATAGACGTTGCGTTCAAATCGGCCAAAGGCGAGATTGCTGTTTGCAAAAACGGTGCAGGCGTTGAGTTTTCCGAAGAAAAGGCAAAAGAAATTTTACTTCAAGACAAAATCGAAATACTTGTAAATGCAAACGACGGCGACGCGAACGCTTGCGCGTGGGGCTGTGACCTTACATACGACTACGTTAAAATAAACGTAGATTACCGCACATGATAGACAATTCATTTTCAAATTCGGAGCGTGCTGAGGTTTTAACTCAGGCTCTCCCCTACATAAAAAAGTACACAGGCAAGATTGTTGTTGTCAAATACGGCGGAAATGCTATGATAAATGAACAACTAAAGCAGCAGGTTATGGAAGACATCGTGCTTTTATGGCTTATAGGCGTTAAGGTCGTGCTCGTTCACGGCGGCGGCCCTGAGATATCCGAGCTTATGGCGCGGCTTGGCAAAAAGCCGGAGTTTGTTGACGGTCTGCGCGTCACCGACAAAGAAACTGTTGACATTGTGCAGATGGTGCTTGCGGGCAAGGTGAACAAAACGCTTGTAAACCTGCTTGAAATGAAGGGCGGTCGTGCAATGGGCATTTCGGGTATGGACGGACGTCTGATAGAAGCTAAAATCAAGGACGAGCGCTTAGGCTATGTGGGTGAGGTCACAAAGGTGCACATAAGACCTGTAAACGACCTTTTGGAAAAGGGCTACATCCCCGTAATTTCAACAATCGGCTGTGACCGCAAGGGCAACGCCTACAACATAAACGGCGACACCGCGGCGGCATACATTGCAGGAGCGCTCGGCGCTGAACGCCTTATTATGATGACAGATATTGCGGGCATCCTTCGCGATAAGGACGACCCCAAAACACTTATCCCCGAGCTCACAATAGAGCAGGCGCACAAGCTCTATGACGAGGGCATTATCTCGGGCGGTATGATACCCAAGGTCGACTGCTGCATCGAGGCAATCGACAAGGGCGTTAAAAACGTTATTATTATGGACGGACGTATTCCCCACTCTATCCTTATGGAGATACTTACAAACGAGGGTGCGGGTACGATGGTGACAAAATGAGTGATATAAAAACTATTGATAAGCAATACGTGGCACCCACCTACAACCGCTTTGATCTACAGATCGTCAGCGGCAAGGGCTCAGTGGTATACGACGAAAACGGAAAAGAATATATTGATATGGGCTCGGGCATCGGCGTTACCGCTTTCGGCATCGGTGACGACGTGTGGAAGGACGCTGTAACAGCGCAGATAAACGCTGTTCAGCACATGTCTAACCTTTACTATACCGAGCCGTGCGCAAGGCTTGCGCAAATTTTATGTCAAAAGACAGGCTTTAAAAAGGTATTTTTTGCAAACTCGGGCGCAGAAGCAAACGAGTGCGCAATAAAGGCGGCAAGAAAGTACGCGCAGACTAAAAAGGGCGCGGAGTACTCGACTATCGTAACGCTCGAAAACAGCTTTCACGGACGCACGCTTACAACGCTTGCGGCAACGGGTCAAGAGCATTATCACGAGCTGTTCACACCGCTTACCCCAGGATTTGTTCACACACCCGCAAACGATTTTGAAACACTCAAAAAGACAGTTGAAGCCAACAAGGTTGCGGCTGTTATGATTGAGTGCATTCAGGGTGAGGGCGGCGTAATCGCACTTGATGCTGATTTTGTAAAAAACACCGCAAAGCTTTGTGCCGACAACGATATTTTGCTTATCGTTGATGAAGTACAAACCGGTAACGGTAGAACAGGCAAGCTGTACGCGTATATGAACTACGGAATAACACCCGATATCGTCTCGACCGCAAAGGGTCTTGGCGGCGGACTGCCGATTGGCGCGTGTATGCTGGGAAGCAAGGTAGAAAACGTCTTTGCCTTTGGTGACCACGGTTCGACATACGGCGGTAACCCCGTATGCTGTGCGGGTGCGCTTTCGGTAATCGAGAGACTTGACGATGCGTTTTTAAACGAAGTTTGCGAAAAATCAAAGTATATTTTTGATACCTTGAGTGATGCTGACGGTATTGAGACTGTCAGCGGAATGGGTCTTATGGTTGGCATCAAGACCAAAAAAGATGCAAAAGACGTTGTAAAAGCGTGTATGGAAAAGGGCGTTTTATGTCTTACCGCCAAGGACAAGGTACGCCTGCTGCCTGCACTCAACATCCCGATGGATGTGCTCAAAAAAGCAGTTGATATAATTAAACAGACCTGTGAGGAGTAATACTATGAATCTTAAAGGAAAAAGCTTTTTAAAATTACTTGATTACACACCGGAAGAAATAAACTATCTCATTGACCTTGCAATAGATCTTAAAGCAAAGAAAAAAGCGGGTACACCGCATAAAATGTGCGAGGGCAAAAACATTGCGCTCATCTTTGAAAAGACAAGCACACGCACACGCTGTGCCTTTGAGGTGGCGGCATCTGACCTTGGTATGCATCCGACCTATCTTGACCCATCAGGCTCACAGATAGGCAAAAAGGAGAGCATTGCCGACACAGCACGCGTACTCGGACGTATGTATGACGGCATAGAGTACCGCGGATTTGGTCAGGAGATCGTTGAAGAGCTTGCAAAATATGCAGGAGTGCCTGTCTGGAACGGTCTTACAAACGAGTTCCACCCCACACAGATACTTGCCGATTTTATGACGATAAAGGAGCATCTGGGTGAACTGAAGGGTAAAAAGCTTGTATATATGGGCGACGCGAGATACAATATGGGCAACTCATATATGGTGGGTTGTGCAAAAATGGGTATGCACTTTGTTGCGTGCTCTAACAGAAAGTATTTCCCCGACAAAGAGCTTGTCGACCAGTGTCTTGCAATCGCGAGCCAGACGGGTGCGAAAATTGAGTTTACTGAGGTTGTTCCCTACGCTGTAAAGGACGCAGATATCATCTGCACTGACGTGTGGGTGTCAATGGGCGAGCCTGACGAGGTTTGGCAGCAAAGAATTGCCGACCTTAGCGCATACAGGGTTACAAGTAAGGTTATGGCAGGGGCAAAGCCAAACTGCAAGTTTATGCACTGTCTGCCCGCGTTCCACGACGTAAAGACAACAATCGGTAAAGAGATTTTTGAAAAGTTCGGCATCGACTGTATGGAAGTGACTGACGAGGTGTTCGAGAGCGAGGCTTCAATCGTTTTCGACGAAGCCGAAAACAGAATGCATACAATCAAAGCAGTTATGGCTGCAACATTATAATTTAAAAAAAGGATTGCCACCAAAGGCTTCTCCTTGAGGAGAAGCTGTCACCGACAGGTGACTGATGAGGTGTGCGGAAAACGCTGCAAAATCAATAGCGTTTTGGCGAATTCGTACTGCGGTAACACCTCATCCGTCACGGCTTATGCCGTGCCACCTTCCCCTCAAGGGGAAGGCTTTGCGCATCGAAATAGCAGCCCGATAAATCGGAAATTGTACCTGTGTGCACGGATCGCAACGCATCGCGTAAAAAAGGGC
>JAZQDN010000016.1:0-16849 GCA_045546815.1 Eubacteriales bacterium | reverse complement strand
TTAATAAAGATTCATCAGCTTCAGTTGGTTCTTATAACTTCCCCTACTATCCCGGCGTAAACATTGCTTCTGTAGGTAAATATAACAACAATGAACGCGGTGTTCTTATGTCAATGTCGGGCGGTAAATATACCTTTACTGCTAAGGACACATCGGGAGCTACATTGTGGACAAAGACCGTTGATGCTAACGCTAACGGCGCTCCTGCTGTTAAAGAAGAGGTTGAGGAAGTTCTCCCTTCAGAGCAGGAGGCAGGTACGACCGTTACAACTACAACAACCGTACCCACAACAGCAGGTGTTTCGACAAGCGAACTCAAAAATGCAAGTACTGCTACAACCGTAACAGAAAAGCCTGTTGTTTTCGACGCAGGTAATTACTACAACGTTGTATGGCAGACAACCGCGTCTTGTGCAGGCTACGTTGAGGTTTCTGACTCGTCAAAAACATATATGGACCACTTTGGCGGTACACTCAGAAACAACACCACCATGCACTCGGTTCGTATTACAAAATCAAGCCTTGACGGTAAGTCGTATATGGTAAAATACCGTGTTATAAACAATTATGGCGGTCACGGCTACGGCGGATACGATTCTGAGGGTGCTTGGAAAGACAGTTCTAACCCGCTCACCTTCGGTGGTTACACCTATAGCAACCTTATTGATTTTGTTGATCAGCCTTCAGATGAGAACGACAAATACACAGTTGTTGCTGTCGCTAACAAAACAGCACTTGCAACAGTTACAAACAACTATACCGAAACACCTAACCTTGTTGTAATGGCAGGTGATATGGTTACAAGCTTCTCAAATCAGGCAGCGTTTAAGACACTTCTTGATTATGCATATGCTATGACAGGCGGTAGATGTCCCGTTATGCTCCTTCGCGGTGCAGGCGAGTTGTCAGGTACATATGCTGCAGAGGTTCCCGGTATACTCCACAACTTCTCAAGCGCACAGACAATCAACAAGATGTATACAACAACCAAGACAGGTGCCCTTTCGGTAATCGGTCTTGATACTGCAGGTTCCGGTGCTGCATTCGACAATATTCGTGCAGAGCAGGTAAACTGGCTTGCAAACACTCTTACACCTAACTTTGCAGGTAAGTATAATCTTGTTTTCGGTAACTCCGAAAACAGTGCAATGGCTGCAAGCTTCCCCAAACACAAGGTTCAGCTTTCAGTAACTGCAGGCAGTGCACCTTCGTTCACAAGCAACGGTAACTCATATGCACAGGCTACTATCGGTAACGCAGCTCTTCTTATCACCTGCGAAAACGATACCATTACTGTTGATCAGCTCGGCACAGGTAACCTTGGCACATTCAAGGCTTCATCAATTACTTATGCTGATGCAAGAATCGGCGACACATACTACAAATCAATTGATGATGCAGTTGCTGCTGCAAAATCAGGCGATACCATCACTCTTGAATCAGATTCATACACAGATATGCTTGTTGTTCGCCCCGGCAGAACACTTGATCTTAACGGCTTCAAGCTCACAGCAGATCTTGTAAACGGCTTCAAGGGCAGCGACGTTGTTGATAACAGCGAAACTAAAACAGGTAGACTTGTTGCAGCAAGCGGTACAGTATCACTTGGTCAGGATAACGATCAGTTACCTGTATACGACGCTGTAAATGGTTGCTATGCATTTACAACAATCCAGATGGTAGGCGACACAATCGGTACACGTTATGACTATGAAGCTAACAACGTAGCTCGCAGATACAGATACTATCCCTTCTTGTACGAACAGGGTAATCTTGCTGAAAGAGAACTAGTTCACGGAATACTTAAAGAGCAGTATGCAAATTCAGGTGTAAATCTTGGTGTAAGACTTACATATGATGCAGCTAACAACTATACTGCACATCAGGATTATATGTTTGTAACAGAATATGCTACACAGTACGTAACAACATCTGATGAACAATATATCGCGCAAAATGGTAAAGAAGTTTACGGTAAGCTTTATGTTGTTTTCTCGCAGCCGCTTCTTGAACAAGGCGAAAATACTAAAATATATAGTATCGCAAGGTCAGACACTGGTGTTGAAATGATTAGTTCAGCTATTAACGTTGGCTAAAGAATACATTCTTGTTATAGGAGAACAAAAAACGAATTGGAAATAGCAGATATAAATAACAAAACGTTTTTTTGCGAAATCGCAGAGCTTATAACAGAAATTCCTGCAGCGAGGGGTCTTGCCCCTCGCTGTAAGGATTATATGTGTGAAAAACCGGATAAGGTTGATATTGTGATTGCCCGTGAGAGCTTTAATTACAGCGGCAAATATGTCGAGCTTTCTCGTGAAGAGGCATATTATCTTCAGGCGGGATGGCTGTTTTACCGTAATCTTCTCGATTACAACGGTTTTTATTTGCATTCGTCGGCGGTTGAACTTGACGGATATGCGTATCTGTTTTCAGGTCCTTGCGGTACAGGCAAATCAACGCATACAAGGCTGTGGCAAAAGGAATTCGGGCAAAAAGCCCGTGTTTTTAACGACGATAAGCCGGCACTCAGAAGGCTTGACGGCAGATGGTATGCTTACGGCACACCGTTTTGCGGCAAGGACGATATTAATATCAATATAAAGGTACCGCTTGGAGCAATCTGTTTTTTAAAGCAGGCAGACCATAACAGTATCCGAAGACTTACACCTGCTGAAGCGGTACAGAAGATTTTTACACAAACATTTTATAAGTTCAACAACCCCGAGCGCCTTGAAAAGATGGTGCGACTAGTTGAAGACGTTGTACGTACAACGCCTGTGTTTGAACTGGAAAACCGACCTGAAGCCGCGGCGGCACAGCTTAGCTACACTACCATGGTTGATGCGGTTAAGGAGACCAATTTATGAAACTGAAAAAAGATTTTGAATTAAAAAATATTGCGGGCAGCTTTGTGGTTTTTCCCGTGGGTGAAAAGGCTGTAGATTTTAATGGTATGCTTACGCTTAATGAAACGGGTGCTTTTTTATGGGAAAAGCTGACCGTTGGTGCGGACAAGGACGGTCTTGTGCACAGCCTTTGTGAAGAATACCGCGTTGATGAAAAAACGGCAGCTGAAGATATCGATGTGTTTATACAAAAGCTTACCGATATCGGTTGCCTGGATTTGCAGTGAAAAAATTATTTGATGAAAGGCTGCTGCAATTGTTTTTGACAGCCTTTCACCATTTAATATTTTAATCAGACAGGAGCTTAATTTTATGTATAAAAAAATTTTGGCTATCTTAATGCTTGCGGTTATGCTGCTTTCTTTTTGCGCGTGCTCTGCTAATGATACCGAAACAGGTGAAATTGCGGGCGATGATAATGTTGTGAATAACGAAACAACCGAGACCCCGAACGACAATAATCCCGAGTCACAGCCGTCAAAAGATAACAATGCAACCGACACTGTTGTAGACCAGACACGTCCCGACACAAACGGCAATACTGTGACAGAAACACCGGTGGATGATAATAACTCAGTTTCCGATGAAAAAGAAAACGAAGGCACTACAACAACTCCCGGTTCTATCGGCACACCTTCTGACGGTATAATTTCTGATGATCCTCACAAGACCGAGCCCGAACAACAGCCCGGTGTCAATTCTCCTGCAAATCCCGACCCCACCTTTGACCCGAGTGGCTATACCTATAGAGATTATCAGGATATGACAGGTGAGGAGCAGGAAGCGTTTTTTGATAACTTTGAATCAGTAGAAAAATTTTTCGAGTGGCTTAATGCGGCAAAAGCGCAGGATGAAATCCTCAACCCGAGCAAAGATATCATTGACGGCGGCGAGATAAAGGCAGATGAATAACCCGCCTTGCAAAAGAACATTGGATATTTCGGCAAAAGACCTTGCCCCGATTATAAAAGAACAGATAGCTTCGGGAAAAACAGTTACATTTTCGCCGAAGGGCGTCAGCATGCTGCCGCTTATCCGACAAGGTCGTGACTCGGTAACCCTAAAAGCAGTCGACCGCCCGCTAAAGCGCTTTGATATTGTGTTTTATCAGCGTGATAACGGTCATTATGTTCTTCACAGAATCGTGAAATTGGGCAGTACAATCACCTGCATCGGTGATAACCAATACGAGTACGAAACGGGGCTTCGACCCGAACGGATCTTTGCTGTCGTAAGCGCTGTTATCCGCGATAAAAAAACGGTGAGTGTAAAATCGCTTACGTACCGTGCCTACTGTTATTTTTGGCACTCCAGCCGACCTTTGAGAAAACTTCTCGGTAAAATCAAGAGACTGATAATAAAAAAGTAGATACAAAAATGTATCTACTTTTTTTAATTATATGTAACTCTATGTATGCCGTCATCGACAGAAATCAATATTAATCTGCGCCCGCCAATGTTTTTTTGTGTAGTGGTGACGAGTTCTCCGTCTATGGCTACATTATTTTTGTCATAGGGTAAAATAACTGAAATCTGTTGTCCCACTTTGTTATTTACGGTAAACCCGCTTTTGTCGCTATCAGATATATCGCATTTTGCCCGCCTGTGCCACCATTCACCGAGAGCGTCGGGAGCACAGAACCATACGTTCCAGCCGTTTTTTATAACGTAATCCTTTGCATACTCAAGTGCACACAGCGCATACTCGGGATTATGTCTTGTCTTGCCCGAGATATAGTGCGGATGTGTAAAAAGCTGTGATGTTCTTGCGTATTTATAGCTGTCGTCAAGATATTTTTCTATCTTTTCATACTCTTCTCGCGTGCCCTTTATAATTCGTGGCTCGTAATACGACATATATAACTCGCAAAACTCAAGCGGTATATTACCGCTTTTTGCATCCGCCATACAAAACCTCGGAAAAGCGTGCCCAAAACCGAAGCCGGTGAGATTGAACGCATTTATGTCGTCGGGGTCGACCTTATTCTGAAATCGGTTGTTGTCGTATTTTGCGCCGCACTCGATCTGCATCATATATCTTTCAGGTGCCGTCCCTGTTTGTATTAAACAGTGATTGACAGGTCCGCCTGATTTCCCGAATTCTTTTTCATAGGCGAGAATCTGCTTTTTGTGTCCTTCGAGTGTGAACGGAAACTTGGTAAAATCATAATGTATTGCAGTTTCGCATCCCATAGCGTGCAGCTTGTCAACGTCGTCTTTTGACACAACAAAATTGCACTCGTCATCTTTTGGCATAAGATTCAGGTGATAGGGAAGCCCTCTTTTGAACATATTTTCTGCTGACGCCATATCGTTTTCTTTTGAGTGTGCATCGTCATCACCTGCAAAATAAAGTGCCATATCGCACACCTTGCCGTCTGTCACGGGCAGGGCAAAAACGCTTGCAAACCCAAAGCCGTGCAGTATATCTTCGATTTTCCGAAGGTAACTGTCGTTGTATGCAATACTGTAATCATAGCTTTGCTCCAAAACACACCCGTCGGGAACTCTGCCCACCGAAAATCCGTTTTCACCCTTAAGGGTAGGCTTGCCGTCGGCTGAATACAGCATTGTTGCGGGCAGGTCAAAACTAAAATAATAAATATTATTTATTGCTGTAAAAGCGGTGTGTGTATTGTCAATTTTCCCGAGCGTAGCGCTATTTTCTATTATTCTGTCAAAAGCCGATAAAATCGGTAGCGGCTCGTCACTATCACAAAACTTAAAATACCCTGCAATGTCGTATCTGTCACTCGTGACAACACGCTCTGTTTTTGGGAAAATATTGTCCGCCTTTGTTCCGAATGCCAATATATTACAACCGCTGTTTGCTAAAAGCACCGATTTTTTGCTGTCGAGAGTATCAGCACCTATTATAACCGTATCGTCTTTTTTGAGGTTTTGAAGCTTATTCGGCAAAAGCTCTTTTGCAAAAAAACCGAGATTTTTTAAAAATATCGGTATGTATGCAGGTGTGTAGTCAGCCCCTGACCTGTTCAGCTCCCTGTGCTTTTCTGTGTCGTTATAATAATAAAGTGTCATTTTAACTCCTAAATTCTGAAATCGGGCACCTCTAACAATATTCCGCCTTTTCTTGCGGATTCTGCCGCCTTGATTGCGGGGGCTGCAGTTTCGACTGCGGTAAACACGTCTATCGGCGGTGTTTTGTCGTTTACGATCGAGTCGATAAAATGCATTATTGGGAAAAAATCGGCGCCGCCGTGTGCGGAATTACGTATGTGCTCGGGTTGCTCGGGGTCGCGTGTGCCCCAGTCCATTGCCTCCCACTCGCCACCTGCACGGTAAAGCTTCATTGTGTCAAGAGTACTGCGGCAGGATTCCACCGTTGCCTTTGAGCCTTTTAATTGATACCAATGTGCCGACGTTTTACTCTTTTTGCCGTAAGGTGCCGAAAATCCCGCGCGCAACGAAAAAATAACGTCGTTTGAGTTGTACATAAGCGCGGTCTGAATATCGGTATAGTCAAAGTGCGGCTCAGCGTAGCTTATCGGCCGAGTGCCGAAACAGCTTACCTTTTCAATGCGTCCGCCTGTGATCGAAAGTAGGGGCGAAAGCTCGTGCGGCAGATAAAGAATCGGCTCAAGGAAGGTGGTGTGACGCCATGACGGGATATAGTCGGGGTCGTTCATCTCGGAGGGGTCGTTTGCGCACTTGGGAAGGTTTGTTACCTTGTGGCGTAGATTATCCCAGTATCTTTCGTAGTGCAGATACTCGCCCTCGGCATAGTATATCTTGCCAAACTCGCCTGCGGCATTCATTTTGCACCATTCTTTTATAAAGTTCCAATAGCGAGTCTGCTCCGCAATTGTGTATTTACAGCCTGTTTTTTTTACGGCGTCAACAAGCGCCCAGCACTGCTCAATAGTATAAGCGGCGGGAACCTCTGTCATAACGTGAAGACCTTTGTGCATAGCGTTAACGGCATAGTCAACCTGTCGGTCGGGGTCGATGCCGATAAGAAGTGCGTCCATTTTTGCATCCTTCATCATATCTTCATAACAGGTGTATGCTTTGGCATTCTTTTCATACTTTCTATTATACTCGTCGCAGACCTTGCTTGCAAGATTGTCTGCAATATCTGCAAACGCGATAAACTCAACCTGCGGGTGCATCTGATAGCAATTTATAAGACTTTGCGCGCGAGGACCCACACCCAAAAAGCCGAGGCGTACTTTTTTCATAATTATACCTCCGTGTATTGACATTTAATTTATTCGTGGTTATAATCACATTATAATCGTATTTTTATATAATTAAATAGTAAAAATGATGATAAAAATATGAAATCAGACAAATCAATAGGGTGAGATTATGCAAGAACACTATCAGTCGACACAATTGTATTCGCTACTTTCTGTGCGCAATCTGTATACACTTATTTTAAAGACATACGATGCGGGATTTATATATCTTGGCGAAAGCCATGATTTTTGGGAGCTCAGCGTTATTTTGAGCGGTAATGCGGCATTGGTTTCGGAAAATAATGTATATAACTGCGGGGCAGGTGACGCCATTTTGCACGCTCCGAATATGTTTCACAGTATGCGTGTCGGAGGCACACCTTGCAGGGTTTTTACGATTTCGTTTGATGGGGCGGGACTTTGTCAGCATTTAAAGGCGGCTCAATACAGACTGACAGATAACGAAAAAAATTATATTGACGGCATAATTCAACAAGCGGGCAGGAGAGATGATATCGGCCTTCAGATTATAAAAAATCAGCTTGAGCTTTTTTGTTTGTCTGTTATCTGTCGCGGCAACGCGGCGCGCTTTCAGCCTTCGACAGATGCGCGTGCAAAAACCTATGCACGCATAGTTGACTATTTAAGGGATAATGTAAATAAAAATCTTACAATACAGCAGATAAGCTGTGCGCTTTACGAGTCGCCATCCAAAATAAAGGATGTGTTCCACAGCTTTACGGGCGGCGGCGTTATGCAGTATTTTAACCATCTGCGATGTGAACAAATAATGCTTTTGCTCGGCGAGGGCAAAAGTGTTAAGGATATCGCGGCGGCAATGGACTTTTCATCGCCGTATTACCTGTCGTATTTTTTTAAGCGCGAAACGGGTATGACTGCCCGCGAATATAAAAGCAAAATTCAGACAAGCTTCGACATTTGACGCAGTTTTGCTTGCTTTTTAATATGCCGATTGGTATAATAAAAATATTAAAATTATCAGGGGGAAAATATTATGCCATTAGTACCGGCGCTATGTACACAATGCGGGGGACTGTTGGAAATTGAATCGACACAGGAAGCAGCCGTGTGTCCTTTTTGCAACACGCCGTTTATAACAGAAAAGGCAATAAACAATTATAACACTACAAATGTTACCAATATCGGAAATCTGCATGCGGATGTAGTGAAAATTTCTGATGAGCATTCGATTGATAACCGTGTAAGATCGGGCGATACCTTTATAAAACTTGAAGATTATGAGTCCGCAAAATCTGTCTTTGATTCATTAATAAAGGAGTGCCCTTATGACCATCGTAGTTGGCTTGGTATGACAAAGGTTCTTTCAAAAAATTATACTGATTTTGATATAGACAGACAACAGCTAAGCCTCATTGAAAATCTTCACTCCAATGCTCAAAAGGTTGCTGATTCAAATGAAAATATCGGCAATACCTGCAAACAGTACATTGAAAAAGTAAAATGCGATTTGGATCTGCTTGCACAGCAAACAGAAATGAACATAAAACTGGCAAAGGAAGCATACGATTCAAAAATAAAAGAGCATATAAATACCATCAACGAAACGCATTTAAAAATCAGAAAGAAAAAATATCCGTCTATTCCCATAAATATTACGCTGGTTGCAATCACAATAATAATGTCTTTGATAGGCTTTGCTGAAAACAGTAGCGACGGTATAATACTGCTGATTTGCTTAGGTGTGTTATCTTTCTGTGCTTCAGCAGTGTTGAGATTTATCTGGGTGAAGGCTTGTGAAGGCTCGTTGATAAAGCTAAATAATAACATCGCTAATGAAAAAAGCATAATGAATAAACTGACAGATGAATTCTGGTATGAGCTTGATGGCTATGATAAGCTTTTAGAAAAAGCAACTGGTGAGGCACAGGACCATAAGAGTCTTTGCTCGTACAATTTTGATTAATAAAAAAGACAGACCCAACATAATGGGGCTGTCTTTTTTGTGTTAAAAGTACCCGTTTTAATTCAATATATCAAACTATACAAAAAAAGAACTGTTTTTTACATATTTTTTGTGTCGAAAAATTGTCGTTTTGCTTTAATATTGCTTGCTTTTTGCTTGTGTTATTGATAAAATATAAATTGGCTTATAATGAAATTTGCAAAATACTTTTTTATGCAGGTGAAAAATATGAAGTACAGTTACTATCCCGGCTGTACACTCAAAACAAAGGCAAAAGAGCTTGACCGTTACGGCAGACTCTCGGCTGAAAAACTGGGTGTAGAGCTTGAAGAAATCGAAAATTGGCAGTGTTGCGGTGCTGTGTACCCTCAGGCAGAGGATGAGATAGCAACCAAGCTTTCGGCTGTTCGCACACTTGATGCGGCAAAGCAAAAGGGTCAGGACCTTGTTACTCTTTGCTCGGCTTGCCATCACGTGTTAAAGCGCGTTAATAACGATATGAAAAATAACGAATATATCCGTACCCGCGCAAACAACTACTTAAAGCTTGAACGTGACTATGCGGGCGAAACAAACGTTATTCACTATCTTGAAATGCTGCGCGACAGTGTTGGCTTTGACAACATTAAAAAGGCGGTTGTAAATCCGCTTAAAAATGTTAAGATTGCCGCATATTACGGCTGTTTGCTCCTTCGCCCCAGCAGTGAGATGGCATTTGACGACCCTGAAAGCCCCACTGTAATTGAAGAGTTTATAAAGGCAATCGGCGCTACCCCCGTTATCTATTCACAGCGTAACGAATGCTGTGGCGGCTATATTGCGCTTGACGATAAAAAGGCTGCGCAAAATCGCGTTGATGCAATTATTGAGTCTGCAAAAAACGCCGGCGCGGAAATGATCATTACAGCCTGCCCGCTTTGTATGTACAACCTCGAAGCAAACGCTACCAAAAACGTGCTTCCCATTAAGTACTTTACAGAGCTGTTGGCACAGGCACTCGGTGTAAAGGAGGACGAACAATGAGCCTTACAGAAACCGTAACCACACAGGACATAATCAGAATAAGCGGTGTTGACCCCAGAAAATGTATGCAGTGCGGCAAGTGCTCGGGCGCGTGCCCCAGCTATAACGAAATGGAGTATCATCCCCATCAGTTTGCAGCAATGGTTAAAAAAGGTCAGATCGAAAAGCTTATGGCCTCATCGGCATCGTATAAATGCCTTTCCTGCTTTGCGTGCGTTGAGCGCTGTCCGCGAAACGTAGCGCCTGCAAAGCTTATTGAGGCGGTTCGCCTTGCTGTTATCCGTAAGCAAGGCAAAAACTATATGACATCGGACAGTATCCCGCAAAAGCTCGACGAAAAAATGCCCCAACAGGCAATTGTCAGCGCATTGCGTAAGTATAGTAAATAGGAGATAGGACAATGCAAAAAATCGGCGTATTTGTATGCTGGTGCGGAAGTAACATCGCGGCAACAGTTGATGTAAAAGCTGTGGCAGAGGCTCTTTCGAGCGAGCCGGGTGTTGTATTTAGCACCGATTATCAATATATGTGTTCCGAAAACGGTCAGGCAATGATTCGTGACGCTATTAAGGAACACAAACTTACAGGTATAGTTGTTTGTTCCTGCTCACCGCGTATGCACGAAGCAACCTTTAGAAAAACCGCGGTAACTGCAGGTCTTAATCCCTATATGGTGGAAATTGCAAACATTCGTGAGCAGTGCTCGTGGATTCATAAGGATATCCCCGAGGGTACCGAGAAGGCAATCATCCTTGCACGTGCCGCTGTTGCAAAGCTGCACCATAACGCACCGCTCGTTGCAGGCACAAGCCCTGTTACAAAGCGTGCACTTGTTATCGGCGGCGGTATCGCAGGTATTCAGACAGCACTTGATGTTGCAGATGCTGGGTTTGAGGTTGACATAGTTGAAAAGGCACCTACAATCGGCGGCCGTATGGCTCAGCTTGACAAAACCTTCCCGACACTTGACTGCTCGGCTTGTATCTTAACACCTAAAATGGTTGAGGCGGCACAGCACGAAAAGATTAATATAATCTCATATGCGGAACTTGATTCGCTTTCGGGCTTTGTTGGTAACTTTACGGCAAACATCCGCAAAAAAGCAAGATACATTGACGAAGTGAAATGTACAGGCTGCGGTATCTGTACCGAGAAGTGTCCTTCACGCAAGGGTAAAAACGACTTTAATATGGGTCTTAACACACGTGGTGCGGTGTACATTCCGTTTGCGCAGGCAATTCCTAACGTTGCCGTTATCGACAAAGAGCAGTGTATACACTTCCGCACAGGTAAGTGTGGTCTTTGTGTTAAAAACTGCTCGGCAAACGCAATCAACTTTGAACAGCAGGACGAAATCATCGAAAGAAAATACGGTGCGATTATTGTTGCAACCGGCTTTAAACCGATTGATGCTAAGATATTTAACGAATATGCATATAACGACTCGCCTGATGTTGTTACATCGCTCGAGTTTGAACGTATAATGAACGCGGCAGGCCCCACAAAGGGTCAGCTTGTAAGAATGTCGGACGGCGAGCACCCTCACGATATCGTGTTTATCCAGTGTGTCGGCTCACGTTGCACAGAGGACGCAAGCAAGGGCAAGCCCTACTGCTCAAAAATCTGCTGTATGTACACTGCAAAACACGCAATGCTTGTTCGTGAAAAATACCCCGACGTAAACGTTCACGTGTTCTATATCGATGCGCGTACCCCCGGTAAAAACTTTGACGAGTTTTACCGCCGTGCTGTTGAACAGTACGACGTTGACTATATCAAGGGTATGGTCGGCAAGGTTTCGGTTGAGGGTAAAAAGCTTCACGTTCAGGGCAGTGACCTTTTAAATAATGAACAGGTTCACATTAATGCCGATATGGTAGTGCTTGCTACCGCAATCGAACCCGACCCCACTGCAAGAGCTCTTGGTACAATGCTTACTGCAAGTATGGATACGAACGACTTCTTTACAGAAGCGCATCCCAAGCTTCGTCCTGTAGAAAGCCCAACAGCAGGCGTTTTCCTTTCTGGTGTTGCACAAGGACCCAAGGATATCCCCGAAACAGTAGCGCAGGCAGGTGCTGCGGCGGCAAAGGTTATCGGTCTTCTTGCAAAAGACGAGCTTACGTGTAACCCGTGCGTCGCCCACGCAGACGAGCTTATGTGTAACGGCTGCTCGCAGTGTGAGCGCGTATGTCCTTACGGTGCTATTACTTATCAGGATAAAGAAGTAAGAGGTCCGGAATTTCGCGGCACAAAACGTGTTGCCGTTGTTAACGAGGCGGTGTGTCAGGGCTGCGGTGCTTGTACCGTTACCTGTCCTTCAACTGCTATGGACCTTAAGGGCTTTACAAATACTCAAATTATTTCGGAGGTGGATGCAATATGTCGATGAACAAAGAATGGACTCCGAACATAGTTGCATTCTGTTGCAACTGGTGTAGTTACGCAGGTGCTGACCTTGCAGGTTCGGGCCGTATGAACTACCCCGCTAACGTTAAAATCATCCGTATCCCGTGCTCTTGCCGCTTAAATCCGATTTTTGTGTTAAGAGCGTTCCAACGCGGTGCTGACGGTGTAATTCTCTGTGGTTGCCATCCGGGTGATTGCCACTATTCAACAGGTAACTACTACGCGAGAAGACGAATGACCATGCTCTTTTCAATGCTCGACTATTTGGGTATTGAGCGCGGTCGTACCCGTGTTGAGTGGGTATCTGCCGCAGAGGGTGCAAAGTTTGCCGCAACAATGAACGATTTTGTTAAAACGATCACCGAGCTTGGTGAAAACAAAAAGTTGGGGGATTTACGATGCAAGAAGTAATAAAAAACCGTGTGCGCGAGTTACTCGATAACGGCTACGACAACGTAATCGGTTGGGAAGTTGCCGACGCCGCGTTTGACCGCACACCCGCAATTTTCAGTAAAGACAATATAGATAATTTAGTATACGATTCGTTTTGCGGTGCAAACGTTGCAAAATATGCGATTGCACAGTCGCAAAACGGCAAAAAATCTGTAGTACTTACAAAACCCTGTGACAGCTACAGCTTGAATCAGCTTTGCACAGAGCATCGCATTAACCGTGACAACATTTATGTTATCGGTGTCGGATGCAGCGGCAAGATCGATGTTGAAAAAATAAGAAAACAGGGCATCAAGGGCATCCTTGAGATAATTGACGGCGGTGACACGCTCACTGTTAAGACCCTTTACGGCGACAAAGAGGTAAAGCGTGCAGACGTACTGCTCGACAAATGCCTTTGCTGTAAGGGCAAGGAGCACAAAATTGCAGACGAGACGATCGGCGACAGCACTGACACCAATGTCGGCGACAAATTCGAAATGGTAGCAAAGCTTGAAGCGATGACTCCCGACGAGCGTTTTGATTTCTGGAGAAGCGAGCTTTCAAAGTGTATCAGATGTAACGCTTGCCGTAACGTGTGCCCCGCTTGCAGCTGTATCAAGTGCGTGTTTGACAATCCGAACACAAACATTGCAAACAAAGCGGCGGCTGACGATTTTGAGGAAAATATGTTCCACATAATCCGTGCATACCACGTTGCAGGACGCTGTACCGACTGTGGCGAGTGCAGCCGTGTTTGCCCGCAGGGCATTCCGCTCCACCTTTTGAACCGCAAGATTATAAAAGATGTAAACGAGCTTTACGGCGACTATCAGGCAGGTCAGGAGATCGGTCAGCGCCATCCGCTTGTTGATTTCACCTTTGACGACGCAGAAGCAAGCGTTGTGCACGAGCGCGGAGGTGACAAGTAATGAAAAAAATAACACTTACATCACTTCCCGAGTTTTTCAAGACCTTGACCGACGACTATACAGTCATCGCTCCCGTTGAAAACGCAGGTCAGGTTGACTTTGGTGTGTGGACCGAGGATTCGGTGCTCCGTCTTGATACCTTAAAAACAGTAAAGAGTGCAAAGGGAGTTTTCTTCCCGCAGGTTGAGGATATGATGCGCTTTCATATGGAAGGCAAAAATATCGATATAAAGCCCCAAGACGTTATGGACGAAAACTTTGTCGTTTTCGGTGTGAGAGCGTGCGACGCAAAGAGCTTTGAAATTCTTGACCGCGTGTTCCTTGCAGACCCCGTTGACCCGTTCTATGCCGCTCGCCGTGAGCACGGCACAGTTGTAACGCTTGCGTGCAACGAGCCTGAGGAAAGCTGCTTCTGCTCAAACTTCGGTATTGACGCAGCAGAGCCCGCAGGCGATGTTACCGCCTGGATCAAGGGCGACGAAATAATCCTTCGTGCAAACACCGAAAAGGGTGAAAAGCTTGTTTCAAAGCTTGATGACACAGAGGACAGCGTTGACGATTTACAGAACAGCATAAGAGAGATCATCAAAAGACTGCCGCTTTCAAACCTTGACCTTACAGGCTTTGACGGTGAGCACCTTATGGAAAAATTTGATGACCCGCAGTGGAAAGACCTATCGGCAGGCTGCCTTGGCTGCGGCACCTGTACATTTGTCTGCCCCACCTGTCAGTGCTATGACGTGCGTGACTTCAAAACGGCAGACGGTATTCAGCGTTATCGCTGCTGGGACAGCTGTATGTACTCCGACTTTACCCTGATGGCGCACGGTACTAACCGTCCCACACAGGTAGAGCGTTTCAGACAAAGATTTATGCATAAGCTTGTTTATTTCCCGTCCAAAAATGACGGCATCTACTCTTGTGTAGGGTGCGGACGTTGCCTTACAAAGTGCCCGCAGGGAATAAATATCGTAAAAGTAATAAAAGCGTTAGGAGGGGACAAATAATGTACGATAACCTTATACCGACTGTCGGTGTTGTAACCGATATCCGTACCGATACCCCCGACATAAAAACCTTCCGTGTCGAAGCGGTTGGCGGCGGCAAATGCTTTGATCACAAGCCCGGTCAGTGCGCAATGCTCTCTGTTCCCGGCGTAGGAGAGGCGATGTTTTCAATCACTTCATCACCGACACTCAAAGAGTATCAGGAGTTTTCAATCAAAAAATGCGGCTGTGTTACCGAATGGCTTCACCATATGGACATCGGTCAGCAAATTACAATCCGCGGTCCCTACGGCAAGCCTTTCCCCGTTGACGATGAGCTTGCAGGCAAAGACCTTTTGTTTATCGCAGGCGGCGTTGGTCTTGCACCGCTCCACTCGGTTATAAATTATGTTCTTGATAACCGTGAAAAATACGGAAAAGTAGACATTGTTTACGGCTCACGTTCAAAGGACGATTTGCTTGATTTGCCCGAAATCGAGTCAAGCTGGATGGACCCCAAAAACAACTTTAACGTACATCTCACGATCGACCGTGAGCAAGACGGCTGGGACGGTCACGTCGGCTTTGTTCCCACCTATGTTAAAGAGCTTGACTTCAAACCCGACAGAACAGTTCTTGTCTGCGGCCCGCCTATTATGATCAAGTTTGTTCTTCAAGCACTTACAGAGCTTGGCTTTGAAAAAACTCAGGTTTATACCACAATGGAGCTGCGTATGAAGTGCGGTATAGGCAAGTGCGGCAGATGTAACATCGGCGACAAATATGTATGCAAAGACGGTCCTGTTTTCAGATTTGACGAGCTGGACGAACTACCTTCAGAGTATTAACGGAGAAACGACTATGAATGATAAATTAACTGTATTTATTTACGGAAAAAAATATGAAGTGCCCGCAGGCCTTACCATTATGGAAGCAATGGAATATGCCGGCTATCAGTTAGTACGCGGTATCGGTTGCAGAAACGGTTTTTGCGGCGCATGTGCTACGGTTTACCGTATAAAAGGTGACCGCGAACTCAAGGCTTGCCTTGCTTGCTCAACAACAATCGAAGATAATATGTATATCGCAACTCTTCCTTTCTTCCCGCTTGTAAAAGAAGCGTATGACATCGAAGAGGTAAGACCCGACGAGCAGATTATGATGCAGCTCTATCCCGAAATTTATGCCTGTGTCGGCTGTAACGCTTGTACAAAGAGCTGTTCGCAGGAGCTCAGCGTTATGCAGTATATCGCGCACGCACAGCGTGGCGAGTACGACAAGTGTGCAGAGCTTTCGTTTGACTGCGTAATGTGCGGTATCTGCTCATCACGCTGTCCTGCAGGCATCTCACATCCGCAGGTTGCAATGCTTGCACGTCGTCTTAACGGTAAATACTTATCACCCGAGGCTGTGCATCTTACAGAGCGCGTAAAAGAAATTGAAGACGGTCTTTGCACCGATGCAATTGAAGCAATTATGGCAAAGCCGGTTTCAGAGATCAAAGAGCTCTACAACAACCGCGATATTGAGAAGTAAGGAGGGAAAGTACAATGATTTTTACAAATGAAATGTTAGAGTCAATGAAAAAGGTTGAAGCTGCACGTGAAGCAAACATCAAGTTTGAGCCGCGCAGAATGACAGCCGAGGAAAAAGAGGCTCTCTTAAAAGAATACCATCCCGACTATAAAGAAAACGGCTTTTTGAAAATCAAGGTTGGTCCCAACAAGGGCGAAAAAGCCCCCGTTGAGCTTGTTGATATGCTTGAAGGTCACAGCCGTGTTCTTGATTATAACATCGACTTAAACCACGTTGATTACGATGTTGACGTACTTGTTATCGGTGGCGGCGGCGCAGGCTCATCGGCTGCTATCGAAGCACACGAGGCCGGCGCAAACGTAATGATTGCAACAAAGCTTCGTATAGGTGATGCTAATACAATGATGGCAGAGGGTGGTATCCAGGCTGCTGATAAGGAAAATGACTCACCAGCTCAGCATTACCTTGATGT
>JAZQDN010000015.1:0-3555 GCA_045546815.1 Eubacteriales bacterium | reverse complement strand
ACCCCGGTGCATTCATGGACCGCTCCATCCTCGAGGGCGACCCCCACGCTCTTATCGAGGCTATGGCTATCGCAGGATACGCTATCGGCTCCGATCAGGGTTACGTTTACGTTCGTGCAGAGTACCCCATTGCAGTTCAGCGTCTCCAGATCGCCCTCAATCAGGCTCGCGAGTACGGTCTGCTTGGTAAGGACATCTTCGGCACCGGCTTCAACTTCGATATCGAGCTCCGTCTCGGTGCCGGCGCATTCGTATGCGGCGAGGAGACCGCTCTTATGACCTCTATCGAGGGTAAGCGCGGCGAGCCCCGTCCCCGTCCTCCCTTCCCTGCAGTTAAGGGTCTTTACGGACGTCCCTCCATCCTCAACAACGTTGAGACCTACGCCAACGTTGCTCAGATCATCCTTAAGGGTGCTGATTGGTTTGCAAGTATGGGCACAGAAAACGCAAAGGGTACAAAAGTATTTGCTCTCGGCGGTAAAATTGTAAACACAGGTCTTGTTGAAATTCCTATGGGTACAACTCTGCGTGAAATTGTTGATGAAATCGGTGGCGGTATTCCTAACGGAAAACAGTTCAAGGCAGCTCAGATCGGTGGTCCTTCAGGCGGTTGTATTCCTGCAAGCCTTATCGATACACCTATCGATTACGATTCACTTGCAAAGATTGGTGCAATGGTAGGTTCAGGCGGTCTTATCATTATGGATAATGATAACTGTATGGTAGATATCGCTAAGTTCTTCCTTGAGTTTACAGTTGATGAATCATGCGGTAAATGTACACCTTGCCGTATCGGTACAAAGAGACTTCTTGAGTATCTTGATAAAATTACAAAAGGACAGGCAACTATGCAGGATCTTGAAGATCTCGAAGAGCTTTGCTACTTTATCAAAGAAAACTCACTTTGCGGTCTTGGTCAGACAGCTCCTAACCCCATTCTTTCAACTCTCAAATACTTCAAGGATGAGTATATTGCACATATCGTTGACAAGAAATGTCCCGCAGGCGTATGTAAAGACCTTCTTGAGTTCAAGATCACTGACGCTTGTAAGGGCTGTACACTTTGTGCAAGAAAATGTCCCGTTAACGCAATTTCAGGTACAGTTAAAGAGAAACACACAATTGACACAACAAAATGTATCAAGTGTGGTGTATGTATTTCTAACTGTAAATTTAACGCTATTATTAAAGAGTAAGGAGGAAAAACGATAATGAATATGGTAAATCTTAAAATCAATAATGTAGATGTTACTGTTCCTGCAGGCTCTACCATTCTCGAAGCAGCAAAAGCTGCTCATATAGAAATCCCTACTCTTTGCTATATGAAGGATATCAACGCTATCGGTGCTTGCCGTATCTGCGTTGTAGAAGTAAAGGGTGCCCGTTCACTCGTTGCAGCCTGTGTATATCCTGTAAACGAGGGTATGGAAGTATTCACATCAACACCGAAGGTTCTTAAATCAAGAAGAATGACACTTGAGCTCATTCTTTCAAACCATAACAGAAGCTGCCTTTCTTGCGTAAGAAGCGGTAGTTGCGAGCTTCAGAAGCTCTGTTTGGAATACGGTATTGAAAATGACGGTAAATATGATGGTGATAAGACACCTTCAGAGCTTGATGATTCAGCTCCTCATATGATCCGTGACAATTCAAAATGTATTCTTTGCCGTCGCTGCGTTGCAGTTTGTGATAAAAATCAGGCTGTTTCGGTTCTTGGCGCAAACAACCGCGGCTTTGCTACAAGTATCGGTTCTGCTTTTGAAGCACTTCTTGACGAAACATCATGTGTTTCTTGCGGTCAGTGTATTGTAAACTGCCCGACGGGTGCACTTGCTGAAAAAGACGATACAGATAAAGTGTTCGCAGCTCTTGCTGACGAAACAAAACACGTAATTGTACAGACAGCTCCTGCTGTTCGTGCAGCTATTGCTGAAGAATTTGATAATCCGCTCGGCACAGACGGCGAAGGCAAAATGGTTGCAGCACTCAGACGTCTTGGCTTTGACGGAGTCTATGACACAGACATCGCTGCTGACCTCACTATCCTTGAGGAAGCACACGAGTTTATTGAGAGAGTACAGAACGGTGGTAAGCTCCCGATGATTACATCTTGCTCACCCGGTTGGATCAAGTTCTGCGAATTTAACTTCCCGGATATGCTTGATAACCTTTCAACATGTAAGTCCCCTCAGCAGATGTTTGGTGCTCTTGCAAAAACCTGGTATGCAAAGAAGATGAATCTCGATCCCAAAGATATTTTTGTTGTTTCGGTTATGCCGTGTACAGCTAAAAAGTTTGAGATCGGCCGTGACAACGAAGCAGCTGCAGGTGTTCCTGACGTTGACGTTGTTATCACAACCCGTGAGCTTGCAAGAATGATCAAGCGCACAGGTATCAACTTTAATGCACTTCCCGAAGAGAAGTTCGATATGCCTCTTGGTGCATCAACAGGTGCCGGTGTTATCTTTGGTGCTACCGGCGGTGTTATGGAAGCTGCTCTCAGAACTGCCGTTGAAACCCTCACAGGTGAAGAACTTGGTAGCCTTGAATTTAACGAAGTTCGCGGTACAGAGGGTATCAAAGAAGCTTCATATAAAGTTGGTGATCTTGAAGTTAAAGTTGCTGTTGTATCAGGTCTTGCAAATGCAAAAGCACTTCTTAACAAAGTTCGTGCAGGTGAAGCTGATTATCACTTTATCGAAGTTATGGCTTGCCCCGGCGGTTGTGTAAACGGTGGCGGTCAGCCCATTCAGCCCGCAAGCGTTCATAACTTTGATGATATCAGAGCAAAACGTGCATCTGTTCTTTACAATATTGATAAGAATATGCCGCTCAGAAAGTCACACGACAACCCTGTTCTTAAAGAGGTTTATGCTGACTACTTTGAAAAGCCCGGCAGCCACAAGGCTCACGAAGCTTTCCATACAACATATGTAGCTCGCAACCCCTTTGGTAAACTTTAATATTTATAGTATTAATATATGCCCCGAACTTTTTTGTTCGGGGCATTGCTTTTTCTTGCAAATTATATGTATATGTTATATAATATTTTATAAATATATAATTTTCTTAATGGAGCATTTGATGATATATAATATTTTAACATATCTTGAAAACGCAGTTGCTTTATATCCGGAAAAAACGGCTTTTGCCGATAAAACGGAATCAATAACCTATAGTGAGCTTTGGCAGCGTGTTTGTAATCATGGTTCTGCTATTTCCTGCCGGTTAAATGAAAAAAATGTGCCTGTCGCTGTCTGTATAAATCATAATGTTAATGATATTGTAAATTTTTTGAGCATTGTTTACAGCGGCAATTTTTATGTTCCTATTGATATGTCTTTGCCACAGGATAGAATATTTGATATGTTAAACACACTTTCGCCTGCGGCAATTATTTCTGATAATTTTATTTACGATACACATATTCCTGTTTTATCAAATGACGATTTAAGTAAAAAAAACGATACTCTTGCTCCGCGTTATAAGGAGTGTAAGGATACCGATATTTTGTATGTAATTTTTACATCGGGCTCAACTGGTGTACCTAAAGGT
>JAZQDN010000014.1:0-11217 GCA_045546815.1 Eubacteriales bacterium | reverse complement strand
GTCGAAACGTCCTCACTTGTGATATCCTCCTCAAGTGCGCCCAAGATAAGTGGGTCAACTCTTAGCTTTAACGTTGCATTATCAAACATTTTCAAATCCGTCCTTTTTTATTTCCTCTATAACTCTTGCCTTGCGGCCTGCCTTAAGCGTTGCTATATCGTCATACTTAGAAAAATCGACACAGGGTAGGTCTTTTCTATCCGTGGGCGTTGCTATAATGTCCTTTGCCGCGCGCTTTGCAAACACCAAGCTTTCAAGAAGCGAGTTTGATGCCAAGCGGTTTTTACCGTGTACTCCGTTGCAAGCGGTCTCACCAACTGCCCAAAGATTTGGCATTGTTGTCCTTGACTCATAGTTAACCTTAATTCCGCCCATAAAATAGTGCTGTGCGGGAACAACGGGGATCGGCTCTGAAAAGACGTCATAGCCCATCTGCTGACAGTGCTCAACGATATTGGGAAAATGCTGCTTTAATACCGTTTCGCCTATGGGACGAAGGTCCTCCCACACAAAGTCGGTGCCGTCACGCTCCATTTGCTTACGAATCTCTTTTGTAAGCAGATCACGCGGCAAAAGCTCATCGACAAAACGCTCCATATTCTTATTATAAAGACGTGCACCCTCTCCGCGAACCGACTCGGAAATCAAAAAGCGTCTGTCCTCGTGTTTTTTTGTATAAAGAGTGGTGGGATGAATCTGAACATAGTTTACATTTTTAAGCTTAACGCCGTGCTTAAGCGAAATTGCAAGCGCATCGCCCGTCAGATGACGGAAGTTGGTAGAATGACGGTAAAGACCGCCGATACCGCCACTTGCAAAAACGGTACACATTGCAAAGACGGGCTCTATCCCGCCGTCTTTGTTCTGCACGATGCCGCCGCGGCAGACACCGTTCTTTACTATGATATCAACAAGCATAGTATGCTCGATTATTGTAACGTTGGGAAGCGTTTTTACATGCGCATAAAGCTTTGACGTGATTTCCTTACCTGTTATATCCTTATGATATAAAATACGCTTTTTTGAATGCGCACCCTCGCGGGTATAGTCAAAGCTACCGTCGGGATTTTTGTTAAAGTCAACACCGACGCCGACAAGGTCTGATATTACGTCCTGCGAAGAGTTTATCATAATTGACACGCTTTCGCGGTCATTTTCATAGTGTCCCGCCTTAAGCGTATCCTCAAAAAAGCTGTCATAATCGCTCTGCTCGCGAAGAGTACAGATACCACCCTGCGCAAGATATGAGTCACTGTCTTCCACTGCCGATTTTGTTATAACAGTGATTTTTTTATCATACGGCAGGTTCATTGCACAGTACAAGCCTGCGCAACCGCTGCCGACAATAAGCACATCTGTCTGCATAAGTATTCCCCCTTATTAAAACAGATTATAACACATACTTTTCAATATGACAAGACATATGTAAAATTATGTGACAATTCTTTTTTATATTGACAGTGGCAGGTATTTGCAATATAATAGTTAAAAATAATGTACTCGGAGGGCGAAATGCTTACCACATCGTCAATGCAGCAGGAAATACTGCGTTTAAAAAAGGAAAATGATATATGTATACTCGCACACGCGTATCAGACTCACGACATACTTGAGGTCGCGGATTTTGTCGGTGACTCATTCGGGCTCAGTGTACAGGCACAGTCTGCACCGCAAAAAACAATACTTATGTGTGGTGTGCGCTTTATGGCGGAAACTGCAAAAATTTTATCGCCCGACAAAAAGGTTTTACTTTCAAACGAATACGCAGGCTGCCCTATGGCAGAACAGATGACTGTGGAGCAGATAAGGGAGCTTAAGGCAAAATATCCCGGTTACCCCGTTGTTGCATACATAAATACAACTGCAGAACTCAAAACCGAATGTGACGTATGCGTGACATCTGCCTCTGCGCTCAAGATCGTAAAGGCGCTTGATGCCGAAAAAATCATTTTTATTCCCGACTGCAACCTTGGTGCATGGGTAGCAGAGCAGGTGCCTGAAAAAGAGTTTATTTTCATCGACGGCGGCTGTCCTGTTCACAAGCAGATTACAGAAACTGACACAATATGCGCAAAGCTTGCTCATCCGAACGCAAAGCTGCTTGTTCATCCCGAGTGCTTAAACGAGGTTACAAAGCACGCAGACTACGCGGGCAGTACCACAGGAATTATGGACTATATCCGCAAAAGCGATGCGGACGAGTTTATAATCGGTACCGAAAACAGCATTGTTTCGCATATGCAGTTTGAGTTTCCAGACAAGCGGTTTTATCCGCTGTCACAGGCTTGCATTTGCACAGATATGAGACTCACCACTATTTGCGATGTTTACAACTGTGTAAAGGGTACAGGCGGCACAGAAATCGTTCTTAACGACAGCGTTATGAGCGGTGCAAAAAAGTGTATTGATAATATGCTCGCCTACGGCGGCTAAAACAGATAAAAAAATAACTCCTGCTTACACCATATAAGCGGGAGTTACTTTTTTATAATTCAAGGAGTATGTAAAGTTAGTGTCGGCTAACTGTATTTTTATTATAGATGATTATTTTAAAAATATCAACTCTTTTTTATATTTTCGGCAGATAGTACAATATGGTTAGCGTATGCTAACCATATTTTTTTGCAATTATCACAAATTGTTAATGGCATATCTGTTTTTTCGACCAAAAACTGTAAGGTAATACTGTAGAATACTACCGCGGAGGGAAAAGTATGGAGTATTATTACAAGACAGTACAGACGACTGACCAAAACGGGCGGATATGCTATGGCATCGAAATGGTAAAGCGGGTGCAGGATGTTTTTGAAAATGAAAACGAGGCAAATGAGTTTACGGAGCTTTGCAACAAATGTATGCTGATGCCGGAGCATTTTGACGATGTGATTGACGATTATTTAAACAGATGATATAATTGCCCTTGGGTGATTTAATTGAATGAACTTACAAGGACACTGCTTTCAATGCGGGACGTACAATACAAAGAGTTTACTGCAAAGCTTATACCGACACTTGACAGCGACAGAATTATCGGCATACGAACACCGATTTTAAGAAAGCTGGCAAAGGAAATTTCGGGAAGTGAGCTTGCAGAGCAGTTTTTAAGCGAGCTGCCGCACAGGTACTATGAGCAGAATAATTTACACGCGTTTTTAATTGAGCGCGAAACAGATTTTGACCGCGCGCTTGCTCTGACAGAGCACTTTTTACCGTATATCGACAACTGGGCGACGTGCGACTCGTTTTCGCCGATTGCTTTTAAGAATAACACCGACAGGCTGTACCCTGTTATTGTACGGTGGCTGGGCTCGGGCGATACATACACCGTGCGATATGCCATAGGTATGCTTATGAAGCACTATCTTGATAAAGACTTTAAGAGCGAAATACCAGCGCTGATTTTTAAGGCAAACCGCGACGAGTACTATATTAAAATGATGATTGCGTGGTATTTTGCAACAGCCCTTGCAAAACGCTACGATGAGTTTATCGGCTTTTTTGAAAAGGGGTTGCCTGACGATTGGGTGCACAATAAGGCGATACAAAAGGCGGTTGAAAGCTATAGAATCACACCTGTGCAAAAGGAATATTTGAAAACACTCAAAAAAAGGAAGCACTAAAGCTTCCTTTTTTACATTTCTATTCGGTTTTTCTTTGAAAAGACGTAGTAGGATATTCCCGATATCAGCTGCAGCACACCCGCTATTACAAAAATCCACACGGGACCGATAAGCCTGAGCATTGGCGTGAGCAGCATATTTGAAAGGGCGATGCCGAGAGTATGTATAAGCATCCGCCACGACGAATAGGCTCCGATATGGTCATAATCGACAAACTTTGTTATTGCAACGGGAACTGCATAGTTTACAAAATTTATAAAGAAATTCGCGGCAAAGTAGACAATATAAAATATGAGCATACCGCCCGAAAACATAAACGGCATTACCGCAAGCAAGAGCGCAGATGAAATCATAACAACCAAGCCGTCAATATTCTTTTTGGACAAAAAAGCATAAATAAGGCAGCTGACTATTACCGAAATCTGCAAAAGCATTGACAGTGTTGCACCTGATGACTTGTCTGTTATTCCAAGTGAAAAGCCGACAGTCATACAAACACTCAAAAGCCCTGTACAAAAGCCACGGAAAAGATTGGGCAGGATAAGCACGGTAAACGGCTTGTATTTTAAAAGGTTTACAGGTTTTTTGGGCTTTTGCGGGGCTGCCGACTGACCTTTTATATCCTTAAAGCTGAGTATAATTATATATGTTACCAGCATAGTAATTGCACCGACTGCAAAGGATATCAGCATTACAGTATTATAATCATAGTTTTTAGTAAAGAATGACATAAGGGCGGTGATCGCACTGCATATGATTCCCGTTACAACGCCGAGAACCGCCGTAAGATAGCCAAAGCGGCGCATATCGATAACATGATAAGGTACTTTATAGGAAACGGTATTATAGATCGCCTGAATTATATTTGTAAATATACCCGCAGAAAAGACAAGCGTATACTTGAAGGTGAGGGTTATATCATTAAACACGCACAAAAGTATCAGTGCAAGATACAGTCCGATCTGAAACAGAGTGGAAAAGGCACACAGGCGCAGAATATTTTTTACACGGTCAATGAGGAGCGACACCACAAGCATTGCGCCGACCTGAACCATCTGCACGATCGACAGATATATAGTGACCATCGTTTCTGAAAGCCCGTTTTCGAGTAAAAACGACTGAATTACCGAGCCGGATATCAAAAGCAAAGCGGCACTGTAGGTTATTGATTGAATTATAAATTTGTTTTCGTTTGTTTTCATTGTTTCAGCCTGCTTGATTTTTAATGTACAAAAACAATTGACATATCTGTTATTTGACCTTATAATAACACATATAATGAATGAAATAAATAAAAGGTTATGACAATTTGTAAAATTATTTGTCTTAATTTTTAATAAGGGGTAAAATGGATAAAAGCAAAGGCTTTGATATGGCTATAATCAGTCTGGACATCGGAGATATGACGGTGTCGGTTTTGAAAAGCGCGGCATTCGGGCAGATACACGAAAACGACCAATGCGACCCGCACTTTCACACCCACTTTGAGTTTCAGTACATCAAAAGCGGCGCAATGGTACTCGAGGGTGACAGTCAGTCGTTTCCTGCAAACCAGGACGAGTTTATACTGATTCCGCCGGGGAGCTTTCACACAAACGGAGCAGACGACAAATTTTCGAGATTTACGCTGATGTTTTCAATTATGCAAAACGGCAAGAACGAAAACGGTGTTTCGGAATACTGTCACTACAGCAGAATACTCGAGTCGGTAAAAGCAATAACTGTCCTTCACGACGACAAGGTGACCGATGCTTTCAGAACACTTATTGAAACGGGAATTGACACCTCACCGATGCAAATACATATATTGAAGCTGAATCTGTCTGTTTTGCTTATAAACATTTTACAGAGCATAGAAAAGAACAACCACATCTGCAAAAAGTGGGAGCCCGCCGCAAACGGTGCAAAGCCTTCAACCGAAAGCGAACAGATGAAGTTTATTATCGAAAACTGCATACTGCTGTATTTTGCAAGCGATAACACATCAGAACAGATCGCAAAGACGCTTAATATGAGCAACAGAAACTGTTCACGGATCGTGAAAAATCTGCTTGGCAAAAATATTTCGGAGCTGGTGACAGAGCAACGAATGCATATTGCAAAAGCACTCATCACAAAAACGGACAGGCAGCTTTGCGATATTGCAGAGTCGGTCGGCTACAAAACGTATGTCGCGTTTTTTACGGCGTTTAAAAAACACTACGGCATCTCCCCTAACCTACTCAGACAATAAAAAAGCACCCCAAAGGGTGCTTTTTTTGGTGGTGCGGATGAAGGGACTTGAACCCACACGGTATTGCTACCACTAGAACCTGAATCTAGCGCGTCTGCCGATTCCGCCACATCCGCATATTTAGTTGTAATTTAAGGCAGCCGCGCTACGCGCGTCGTCCCCTTTGCGGTTACCGAAATTTTCTTCGCAGTTAAACTGCTCGACAACTTTCGACCGCAGCAGCTCCTTATTGTTCGCTGTATCCGCCACAGGCGGCGCTCACAAACGTCCCCGATTCCGCCACATCCGCATTAAACTTTAGATATAATAACACATTATTAAAATTAAGTCAACTGTCAATTGCAAAAAAAATACCGCCCGATTCTGTTCGGGCGGTTTTGGTAAAATTACATAAGTGAGTTGTAAAGTTCGGTAATTTCCTCAACACTGGTGTCGCGCGGGTTGCCGGGACGGCAAGCATCATCATATGCTGACTGTGCAAGGAACGCGATATCCTCGGGTTTTACGATTTCCTTAAGGTCTGCGGGGATACCAACGTCAGCGGAGAGCTTCTTTACAGCGTCGATTGCTGCTTTTCTGTACTCGTCAACCGACATTGCTTCTGTGCCCTCAACTCCCATTGCCTGTGCAATATATTTATATTTATCGCCTGTTGCGGGAGCGTTATATTCCATAACTGTAGGAAGGATGATTGCGTTTGCAACACCGTGGGGTGTGTCATAAAGTGCGCCGAGCGGATGTGCCATCGAGTGAACGATACCGAGGCCTACGTTTGAAAAGCCCATACCTGCAACATACTGACCGAGAGCCATTCCCTCTCTGCCCTCTGCTGTATTATCAACCGCACCGCGAAGTGAGCGGGCAATAATCTCGATTGCTTTAAGATGGAACATATCGGAAAGCTCCCAAGCACCCTTGGTGATATAACCCTCGATTGCGTGAGTGAGCGCATCCATACCTGTAGCAGCAGTAAGTCCCTTTGGCATTGTTGACATCATATCGGGGTCAACAACTGCAACAACGGGGATATCGTGAACGTCAACGCAAACCATTTTACGATTGTTCTGAACGTCTGTTATAACATAGTTGATTGTAACCTCTGCCGCAGTGCCTGCTGTTGTGGGAACAGCGATGATCGGAACGCAGGGGTTTTTGGTGGGAGCAACACCCTCAAGGCTTCTTACATCAGCAAACTCGGGGTTTTTGATGATGATACCGATTGCTTTTGCAGTATCCATAGACGAACCGCCGCCGATTGCAACAAGGCTGTCAGCACCTGCCGCTTTGAAAGCAGCAACGCCTGCCTGCACGTTTTCAATGGTGGGGTTTGCCTTTACATCAGAAAACATTTCATAAGCGATGCCTGCACCGTCAAGAATATCGGTAACCTTTTTTGATACGCCGAACTTGATAAGATCGGGGTCTGATACAACAAGAACCTTTTTAAAGCCTCTTGCGTTAATTTCGTCGGGAATCGAATTGATTGCGCCGGCGCCGTGGTAAGATGTTTCATTAAGTACAAATCTGTTTGCCATTTTTATGTCTCCTTTATAAAAATATTTTTACTAATACATTATATACTTTTATATAAGTCAATTCAAGTATAAACATCTTGAATTTTTACAATATATATAATATAATTTTAGAAAATTACAAAAGGACAGTGATACGTATGACAAAGATTGATATAATTTCGGGTTTTCTGGGTGCGGGCAAAACCACACTTATTAAAAAACTGATTAAAGAAGGCTACCAAAACGAGCAGCTCGTTATAATCGAAAACGAGTTTGGCGAGATTGGTATTGACGGCGGATTTTTAAAAGAATCGGGCATTAACATCACCGAAATGAACAGCGGCTGCATCTGCTGCTCGCTTGTAGGCGATTTTGGCCGTGCGCTGACAGAGGTTATTGAAAAATATTCTCCTGACAGAGTTATTATTGAGCCGTCGGGCGTCGGCAAGTTATCAGACGTTATTGCCGCTGTTAAAAACGCCGACTGTCACGGTGCGGTGCTTAACAGCTACACCGCTGTTGTTGACGCAAAAAAATGCAAGATTTACCACAAAAATTTTGGCGAATTTTTCAATAATCAGATTGAAAGTGCATCAACTGTTGTGCTGTCGCACACGGGCGGGCTTGCACAGGACAAGCTGGATAAAGCGCTTGAAATTATTAAAGAGCTTAACGATAAAGCACTTGTTGTTACAACCGATTGGGACGAAATTTCGGGCAAAATGCTGCTCGATGCTATTGAAAACGGCAACAAAATGCTTGAAATTGAGCCTGAGCATCATCACCACCATCACGATGAGCATTGCGACTGCGGCTGTCACGACCACGAGCATGAGCATCATCACCATCATCACGAACACGATGAGCACTGTGACTGCGGCTGTCACGACCACGAGCATGAGCATCACCACCATCATCACGAACACGATGAGCACTGTGACTGCGGCTGTCACGATCACGAGCACCATCATCACCATCACGCTGATGACGTGTTTATCAGCTGGGGCATACAGACAGCAAGCAAGTTTTCAAAAGAAAAGATCGAAAGCATATTAGGTGAGCTTGAAAACTCTGACAAATACGGCACCGTTCTTCGCGCAAAGGGAATTGTCGCAGGTGAAAACGAGTGGATTCACTTTGACTACATTCCGGGAGATGCCGACGTCCGCAAAGGAAGTGCTGATGTTACGGGCAGAATCTGCGTTATCGGTGCAGAGCTCAACGAGCAAAATCTTGAGCAATTATTCAAATAAGAGGTAAAACAGATGGAGATACCCGTTTATTTATTTACAGGGTTTTTAGACGCAGGAAAAACTAAATTTATACAGGAAACGCTGGAAGACCCGAGATTTCACGAAGGCGAGCGCACGCTTGTCATTTTGTGTGAAGAGGGCGAGGAGGAGTATATCCCCGACAACTATCCAAACGAAAACGTATTTTTTCATACGGTAGAGGATATTTCCGAGATAAACGCAAAAAACTTTCTTGCGATGCAGAAAAAATACAGAATGAACCGTGTGCTTATCGAGTACAACGGTATGTGGCTGTTGTCCGACCTGTATGCCGCGCTGCCCGAAAGCTGGATGGTATATCAGGAAATGATGTTTGCAGACGCGTCAACGATTATGGCGTACAACGCAAATATGCGCAATCTTGTGGGAGACAAGCTGAGCTCTGCCGAAATGGTTGTTTTTAACCGCGTTAAAAAAGGCGAGGACGTTATGCCGTATCACAAGCTTGTGCGTGGTATGTCAAGACGGGCAAGCATTGCATACGAATACGAAAACGGCGATGTTGAGTATGACGATATTGAAGACCCGCTCCCCTTTGACATTGAAGCAAAGGTTATCGAGATCGAAGACAGGGACTATGCGATATGGTACCGCGACCTTATGGAAGAAATGGACAAATATAACGGTAAGGTCGTTAAATTCAAGGGCATCGTCGCAAACGACGGCAAACTGCCGCAAAGCTCATTTGCCATCGGTCGTCACATTATGACCTGCTGTGCCGACGACATTGCATTTGGCGGGCTTATTGCAAAATGGTACGACGCGCAGAGCTATGAATCACGCGATTGGGTGACAGTAGAAGCAAAAATCGTCATCGAATACAGTGAGGTTTATCAAAGCAAGGGACCTGTTCTTTACGCATCAAGCGTTGAGATGTCTCTGCCGCCCGAGCAGGAGCTCGCAACCTTTTATTAATATTAAAACCGAAAGGATTTTCCTTTCGGTTTTTTAGTTAGTTAAAAGATATGAGCAGCATAGTATCTTTTTCAAGTCTGTCACAGTCGAGACTGTTATCACGCTTTATAATATCAACGGAGGAGCGGTATTTTTTAGCAATATCCCACAGTCCCTCGCCGCGCTCGGCATAGTAAAGTACAACGCCTTTACATACATTTTGTTCACAATCGCCTACAGCAACGCTGTCGATTGCGCTATAGGTGGTGCGCGCAAAGCAGTTGATTACCGCATCGGCCTCAGCAGTTATCGCAACCGTGCTGTCATCCGGCATTGAATAATTGAGATTTTTAACAGTAAGCGCCGCCTCGCATCGCATATTATCACCAAAGCTCTCTGCAGGGCGAAGGATTGAAAACGGAACTGATTTTTCGCTAACAGCATAATCGTCCTCATTGCACATATAGACGGTTACTGCCATTTCACCGTCTATCGCAAGGCTTTCATCGCGAAGGGACACATTTTTGACAAAAGCATCGGCGCACACACCGATAATACGCGCATCGGGCATATCACAGGCAAGGGTGCCGCTGATTGTTTCGGAAAATGCATCAGAATTGCAAAAGGATTCAACCGTCAGCTTTGTATCGGTTATATCAAGGCTGTCAGTCATTGAATAAACATCCTTAAGCATTTTTATTTCACAGGGATTATAAACCGAAACGCAGGCTGATGCATCAACGTCGCAGGTGACGGTGCCGTTATCATCAGCAAGCTCACAGTGTACGTTCTGAACATACCACTGCACATCGCACATTGCATTTTCTTCAGCACCGTAAACATCGACCACCTCGCTGAAGGGAACGGTACCCTCAAAAAACTTAAAGTCAGCTGTCCCCTCACCTGTCATATAAACAACAGAGATGTTTGCTTCGCCCTTTAAAATAACTTTATCGGCAATTACCTTTTTGTCGGTAAGCGTCACGGATGCAACGGAATTTATTATCTCGCTGACACCCGGCTCGAGTGTGAGCTGACCGTTTATATGAGTTTCGCTGTCGGATGCACCGCAAAGCACGTTGGCAAAGGCAGAATCAAACACAGCCTCAATGCCGCCGCCCTCGGCTTTACCGATAATTTCACACTCGCAGTTGCCCATCACCTTTACCGCGGTGCCAATCACGGTTTTTACGCTGATACGTCTTGAGTTCTGAAGGCGGCAATTGACAGAAGTCGCCCTCGTACCCGTACGGATTTTGGCAACAGAGAGTTCCGCCTTGGGCGCGAGTGTTTTTGTAAAGGTTTCGGTCTTGGTCACCGAATGGATACACCCTGCGCTGTCATCAACGTAAACTATACACGCTTTACACTGTATATCAAGGCTCAGCCTATCGCTGTCAATTGTTTTTGATATTACCGTCGGTGTCACATCGCACTTTAATATACGCATAGCCGCGGGGCAATAGTCGGGCAGGACTATATCAAAGTCCACCTTTTGTTCAAAAAAATCATCAAGCGCGGTTTTGCTTGAATAGACACTTATACTGTTTATCACGCTGTCCATAATTCGTCTCTCCCGTTTTTTGTACATCTATATGTGATTTTCACCAAAAATATTACAAGTTCAAAAAAAGTCTTGTTTTTTTTGTATTTTATATTATAAT
>JAZQDN010000013.1:0-4601 GCA_045546815.1 Eubacteriales bacterium | reverse complement strand
GCAAAAGCAAGCTTCGTAACAACATTTTCTTTGGTGGGATAGCAGTAAAACGAATCGTTTTCCGTGGAAATATCAACACAATCAAATGGTTTTATATAACAGTAATCATATTCGATGTGTAAGCTGTTTGTTTGAGTGGGTAACCGCTGAATGTCATAATTTTGTCCATTATAATAACCTTTTAGTATAAATCCATTCTCTAAATCATGAGTAAGTGTTGCTTTGCCAAGATTTATAAATCTCCAACAACGGGGGAGTGAATATACCTCAACCTCGTCTTCAAAGTGATATGTTCCGTTTTGAACCTGCTCTTTTACTTGCGCTCTTTCCCATTCAAACCAATCCGGTACATGTGAAAACTCGGTTTCTCCCGATTTTGCGCTTAGTGTTCCGTCCTCATTTAAATTCCAGCGTTTGCCACATTCTTTACAATAAATTTCAGTGCCTTCTGATGCCATTTTTGATTCGGTTTTACAGTGCGGACACTGATATAATACCTTATGCAAGCCCTCTGCTCTAAAAGATTCTGTAATTAAAATATTGTTTTCTTTTTGATATTTGTAATCGTCATAAATGAACGCATTGTGTATTATTTGATTTATTTCATCTGCTGACAATTTATTTACTTGTTCTGCTGTTAAAACTTGAGTCAGAGTTGTATGCAACGGTACTTTTCTTTTCTTTCTAAAATTCCAAAACGGCGAATGAAGATGATTACCGTGGTGGATAGCTACAACAACGGGTACTTTGTTCTTTTTAATTAATTTTCCGAGTGCCTCGGGAATGTATGATGTTGTTCCGCAGGGCGAGTAGCGCGCTTCGGGATACATACTTAAAATATCGCCGCGTTTTAATACTTTTGAAATGGACTTTATAAGGTGTAAGTCCATTGTAAACTTTCTTGTACAGATTGCACCAATAAGCTCCAAGAGCCACGGTCTTCTGTAATAGCCATCAATGCTCACAACGTTGTTGACGCGGTAGGGGAGTGTTGCCATTGCGCACAGCTCAAAGTCAATAAAATACATATGGTTGCTAAGCAACATATACGGTGGCTTTAAACCCTCCATATTAATCTTTTCAACCTTGTATTTTTTGTTCATAAGTACAATTTTTGAGAGCAGCCATATTAACCAAACAATAATAATTGGCTGTCTTATGGGATATTTTGCTGTTTTATATCTTTTTTTGTTTTTATAATTTACATCCATATTTAAATCCTGCTTAATATATTTTTAATTAATTGTAAACTATTTGTTAACCAAAATCAATATATTTAATTTGCATTGTCGTTATTAATGATTTATAATGAAAATAAATAAGGAGGCCTCACACTTTGATACCGTATATTTTTCTTTCTGTTTTACTATTTATATTATTAGCAATTTTGGTAATATCGTATGTGTGTTTTAGAATGGCTTTTTATGTTTCAAAAAAGCAAAAAGCTAAAAATAACGCGCTTGATATTCCGCGAGGCGATATTTATTTGCCATATCGTGAAAAAATGCTTGGATGGATCGATGAAGTGCGAAAGCTTCCGTACAAAGAGTTTACAATAAAATCCTTTGATGGATTGACGCTTTATGCAAAGTATTACGAATATAAAAAAGGTGCACCGATAGAGCTTATGTTTCACGGCTATCGTGGAAGAGGGGAACGCGACCTTTGCGGCGGTGTTCAACGATGCTTTGATCTTGGTCGAAGTGCTTTCATCGTTGACCAACGTACAGCGGGCAAAAGTGACGGTAATGTAATTACTTTTGGTATAAATGAAAGTCGCGACTGTCTCGATTGGGTGGATTTTATAATTAAAACCTTCGGTGATGATGTTAAGATAATTCTGACCGGAATTTCAATGGGTGCTTCGACCGTAATGATTGCCGCAGGCAATCCGCTCCCTAAAAATGTAATTGGCGTTCTTGCTGATTGCGGTTTTACCTCTGCAAAAGAAATTATTAAAATTGTTATCAAGCAAATGAAAATTCCGCCGAATATTGCTTATCCTTTTGTAAAACTCGGTGCAATAGTTTTCGGTCATTTTAATCCTGATAAAACGTCGGCAATTGAGTCTATGCAAAAATGCAAAGTACCGGTTATTTTTATTCACGGTAAATCTGATGATTTTGTTCCGTGCTATATGAGTGAACAGAATTATCAAAAATGCACGGCTCCAAAAAAACTTGTTACTGTTGATGACGCGGGTCACGGGCTTGCCTATATTCTTGATAGAGATTTATATATGAAATCTGTTATTGAATTTGATGAGGTTATGAATACATACGCCAAATAAGAGGGATTATGATTAAAGTAATGTTTTTGTGTCACGGCAATATTTGTCGTTCACCGATTGCTGAATATGTTTTTAAAAGTATTTCAAAAGAGTATGATGTCTATTGTGAGTCAAAGGCGGTGTCGCGCGAAGAACTCGGAAACCCAATATATCCGCCTGCAGCAAGAGTTTTAAAAAAGAATAATATTCCGTTCGGAAACCACCGTGCTCGTCAGTTTACACGAGATGATTATATCAATTTTGATTATATAATTATTATGGAAAACTATAATATGCCGCGACTTTTATCAATTATCAGTGCAGACACCTGTAATAAAGTAAAAAGACTGCTTGATTTTACAAGCAGTCCGGGAAACATAGAGGATCCTTGGTATTCAGGTAATTTTGATAAAGTTTACAGTCAAATTGAGTATGGTTGTAAATGTCTTTTAGAGCACATATTAAAAAGCACCGACTAGGTGCTTTTATTCTTTTGTTTTACTTAGCATAAACACAGCAGAAACAATAAGTATAACTCCTATTGCTGAAAAAATAGTCAACTTCTCATTCAGGATTGTTACACTGAGCAGTGTGGCGGCAAGCGGCTCAATTATTGAAAGGGAAGAGGCTGTTCCTGCAGGAAGATATTTTAATGCTAATGTGAATAGAAAATAAGGTAGCACGAAGGTGCAAACGCCGCAACCTATCATTAAAAAAATATACGGTGGGTTGTTTGAAGCAATAGTAATAATTTCTTTTGGATTTGAAAATATAAGTGAAAATATTGCCATTATTATAAAGCAATATACACTTATTGTAAGCGGCTCACAATTATTATTCATCTGAATTTTAGAAATTATATTATAAACGCTATATGTAATTCCTGATAAAAGCCCGAGAGCAATTCCGATAAAACTGAATTTTAACCCACCTACGATACCCGAAACAAGAGCGCACCCGGTAAGCATAAATATTATTGCAGTTATTTTGATGGCATTAAGCTTTTCGCCTAAAAATATTACTGAATACAGCATAACAAAAACAGATGATGTATACATGAGTACACCCGCTGTTGATACAGAGGATGCCTGCATTGAAGAATAGTAACAAAATGCTGTTAAAAACATTGCAATACCGCTGCATGACATAAGACAAAGATTTTTAAAGCTTGTTTTAAAAAGACTTTTGTTATATATAAGCGTGTAAGTACTTATACATATTGCAGATATTACGCCGCGTATTGCTGTCATTTGTATTGATGATAGTCCGATAGGCGATAAGAAATGTACAAATATTCCCGATGTTCCCCAAAGAACACCTGCCAGGATTATGTAAATAAATGCTTTGGTTTTCAATAGTGTTACCTTTTAAAAATTGAATTTTAAAAAGAATATCACTTTTCTGTTTAAAAATCAATATTAAAGAAGAATAATGTTATAATCTGTTGGTAAAAAATATATTTGCATATTTATATTGAAAGCTGATAAAAAAACAAATATAATAATTTTATAATCAGTATGGAGGGATATAAATGTCGTATCGCATTTTGCAAATAGACCCATATCTTAAAGATTTTGAAAATGATATTAATTTAAGAATGGAAAATTATATATCAAAAAGAAAGCAACTGCTTGGCAAGATGCGAAAGATATCAAGCTTTGCCAACGGACATAACTACTTTGGGTTTCACAAAACTAAAACCGGCTGGGTTTATCGCGAGTGGGCACCTGCAGCGGATGCACTGTTTCTTACGGGTGACTTCAATAATTGGGATATGTTTTCCCATCAGCTTTTAAAACTTAAAAACGGTGTTTTTGAAATTAACCTTGAAGGAAAAGATGCACTTAAAGCAGGACAGAAGGTACAGGTTATAGTTGTCAACGGTGAGCACACTTTCAGAAGAATACCGCTTTATGCAACTCGTGTTGTACAAGACCCTCAAACTTATTTATGGTGTGCAGAAATAGAAAGCACTGTAAAATTTAAATGGAGTGATTTTGGATTTGTACCGCCTAAAAACCCGCTTATTTATGAGTGTCACATCGGAATGGCGCAGGAAAAATATGATGTTGGAACATATAACGAGTTTACCGACAACATTTTGCCTCGAATAAAGGCGCTTGGATACAACACAATTCAAATAATGGCTGTTATGGAGCACCCCTATTACGGCTCTTTTGGATATCAGGTATCAAACTTTTTTGCACCCTCATCGCGGTTTGGGACAAGTGCTGATTTAAAACGTTTGATCAACACTGCGCACAGCCTTGGTATTGCCGTTCTTCTTGATGTCGTTCATTCACATGCAGTGAAAAATACAAACGAGGGTATT
>JAZQDN010000012.1:0-12076 GCA_045546815.1 Eubacteriales bacterium | reverse complement strand
CGATATGCTCACAGCTGCAGGTGCAGAATATGTTATCATCGGTCACAGCGAAAGACGTCAGTACTTCGGCGAGACAGACGATACAGTAAATGCAAGACTTAAGGCAGCTCTTGCTCACAACCTTATCCCCATCGTTTGCGTTGGTGAAACACTCGAGCAGAGAGAAAAGAACATCACAGTTGAAACTGTTGCTATGCAGACAAAGGTTGCTTTCCGCGACATCAGCGCAGAGGATGCTAAAAAGTGCATCATCGCTTACGAGCCTGTCTGGGCTATCGGCACAGGCAAGGTTGCAACTGACGAGCAGGCTGAAGAAGTTAACGCTGCAATCAGAGAGGTTGTTCGTGACATCTACGGTTCAGACGTTGCAGACGAAATCGTTATTCAGTACGGTGGCTCAATGAACGCTAAAAACGCAGCAGGACTTCTTGCAAAAGAGAATATCGACGGCGGTCTTATCGGCGGCGCTTCGCTCAAGGCAGAAGACTTTGCAGTTATTGTAAATGCTGCAAAATAATCAATCAAATACAACAATAGCGTGACATAATATCACGCTATTATGTTTGATAGGAGAACAATATGAAAAAACCTTTAGTTTTATGTATACTTGACGGTTTTGGCAAAAACGACAGCGAGTACGGCAACGCTATCAAGGCGGCAGCCACCCCGAATCTTACACGGCTTTTTGCAGAAAACCCCTTGACCTATATCGGTGCATCGGGTATGGACGTTGGTCTTCCCGACGGACAGATGGGCAACTCCGAGGTAGGTCATACCAACATCGGCGCAGCACGCGATGTTTATCAGGAACTGACAAGAATCACAAAGAGCATTGCTGCCGGCGACTTTTTTGAAAACGAGGCGTTTCTCGGCGCTGTCAAAAATGTTCAGGATAAAAACTCGGCACTCCACCTTTTCGGTCTTATGTCAGACGGCGGTGTGCACTCGCACAATACCCACCTTTACGGTCTTTTGGAGCTTGCTAAAAAAGCGGGACTTACAAAGGTTTACGTTCACTGCTTTCTCGACGGACGCGACGTTGCTCCCACATCGGGCGCTGACTTCGTGCAGGAGCTTGTTGACAAGTGTAATGAGATCGGCGTAGGTAAGGTTGCAACGGTTATGGGCAGATACTACGCAATGGATCGTGACAACCGCTGGGACCGCGTTGAAAAGGCTTATGCCGCTATGTGCTACGGCGAAGGCATAAAGGCAGCTGACCCTGTGAGCGCTATCCGTGCATCCTACGAGCAGATCGACGCCGAGGGCAAAAACATTACTGACGAGTTTGTTGTACCTACAGTTTGTGCAGAAAATGCTACAATCGGTGCTGACGACAGCGTTATCTTCTTTAACTTCCGCCCCGACCGCGCAAGAGAGATTACACGTACATTTGTTGACCCCGAGTTTTCGGGCTTTGAAAGACGTGCGTTTTTAAATCCGCATTACGTTTGCTTTACACAGTACGATGCGTCAATGCCGAACGTTCACGTTGCATTCAAGCCCCAGGAGCTTACAAACACACTCGGCGAGTACCTTTCAAGCCTTGGCAAAACACAGCTTCGTATTGCCGAGACCGAAAAATACGCACACGTTACATTCTTCTTTAACGGCGGCGTTGAAAAGGTTTACGACGGCGAGGACAGAGTGCTTGTAAATTCTCCCAAGGTTGCAACATATGACTTAAAGCCCGAAATGAGCGCATTTGAGGTTGCTTCAAAATGCTGCGAGCAAATTGAAAGCGGCAAGTTTGACGTTGTAATTCTTAACTTTGCAAACTGCGATATGGTTGGTCACACAGGCATATTTGACGCAGCAAAGGCAGCCGTTCAGGCGGTTGACACCTGCGTTGGCAAGGTTATGGCATCAATCGAAAAGATGGGCGGCAGTGCAATTATTACTGCTGACCACGGCAACGCCGACAAGATGTATGAGGCTGACGGCTCGCCCTTTACAGCGCATACAACAAATCTTGTTCCCTTCTGCGTTGTTGGCTACCCCTGCACACTTCGTGAGGGCGGTAAGCTTTGCGATATCGCACCGACAATGCTCAAGATGCTTGATATTGAAAAGCCCGCTGAAATGACCGGCGAATCAATTATTAAATAGTTTTAAATGTAAAAGACACCTTCAGTCGAAGGTGTCTTTTTATTGTTCCAGTAACTTTTCCAACGTAACGTTAAACACTTTTGAAAAAGCACATATTTCAATATCAGTGACAAAACGTTTTCCGCATTCAATACGCTGAATTGCATTTTTGTCAACATCAATTCCAACAAGCTGCATTCTGTCAGCAAGTTCACGTTGAGAAATCTTTAATTCTATACGCAATTTTGCGATATTTTTACCGCAAATATTATTAAGACCGTTTTTGGCTTTATTTATAAACATAACTTCCCCTTATTGTGACATTTAGTGGTTGTCAATAAGAAGATTATATGTTATAATTTACAATATTATGACATTCACAAAATGTCAAAAAGAGGGTTTAATAATGGTTGTTACTTTTTTTGGTCACAGAGACATCACGTCTGATATCAGCAAAGTATTAGAAAAAGCAATAATTGATGTTATAGAAAAATACGATGCAAATATGTTTTTGGTTGGTAATCAAGGTGGTTTTGACAAACTTGTTCAAAGCACACTTGAAAAGCTGGCCAACAGTTATGCTATTGATTATAGAATTGTTCTTGCATATCTACCTGAGAACAACGTTGAATTTTTACACAAAACTATTGTGTTTAACGGTTTTGAGTCAGTACCACCCAAATATGCCATACCAAAGTGTAATGAGTGGATGATTGATAAATCTAATATTGTAATCACTTATGTAACGCACAATATCGGCGGTGCTGCAAAATTCAAAAATATTGCTCATAAAAAAGGAAAAATTGTAATTAATATTTAAAATCGAAGATGTCTTGTTTTGCAGACGGCGGGAGCAAGCCCCCGCCCTACGATGAGTAGGGGACGGCGCCCCGACGTCCCTTTTTGTTTTTTACAAATTAAAAAGGAACGACACATAGGTCGTTCCCTACGAAATATCAATAAAATTTGCGAACACCTGTAGGAGAGGGTCTCTGTACCCTCCCTCTGTTTATATATTCAGCACATTTATTGCTATTACAAAATAAACAAGCAGGGTTACGGTGTCGGTAAGGGTCGTTATAAACGGGCTTGCCATAACGGCGGGGTCAACGCCGATACGTTTTGCAACAAGCGGCAAAAATCCGCCGATAATTTTTGCAAAAACCACCGTCATAAACAGCGTTGCACTCACGGCAAGCGCAACAAGCACCGAAACCTCGTTACCCATAATAAGTCGGTCGACCGTTATCATTTTTACAAACATCGCGACCGCAAGGCAAAGCCCGCACAGTGCCGCCACGCGAAGCTCCTTTAAAACTACGCGGAACACATCACGCAGACGGATCTCGTCAAGCGACAGACCGCGGATAACGGTAGCCGACGCCTGCGCGCCCGCGTTACCGCCAGTGCCCATAAGCATTGGTATAAACGCGCTTAAAACAGGAATCACCGCGAGTGCGTTTTCAAACCTTGAAATAATAATGCTTGTAAATGTCGCTGACAGCATAAGTATGAGAAGCCACGGCACGCGGCTTTTAAAAATCGAAAAGGTCGACTGCTTAAGATACGGCGTCGCCTGCGGCGTGATAGCCGCCATAACCTCGATATCCTCTGCCGCCTCTTCGGTAATAACTGCAATAAGGTCAGGAGATGTCACAATGCCGACAAGTCGGTTTTCGCCGTCAACAACGGGGATCACGTCAAGCGAATATTTATGCGACAAAAGCGCTACACTCTCTCGGTCGTCGGTCGTTTGCGCCTTAATTATGCCGCCCGTTTCCATAAGCGATTCGACCTTTGTGTCAGGCTCGGCAAAAATAAGCTGTCCAAGATCGACAATGCCGATAAGTCGTTGCTTTGCACTGACAACATACAGCGTTGCAACAGTTTCCATATCCCGTCCCGTTTTTCGCACGTGCGAAAGTGCATCGGCAACACTCATATCCGCTTTGAGCGTTACAAACTCGGTATTCATAATACTGCCTGCAGAGTCCTCGGGAAATTTGAGCACCTCGTTTATCATTGCGCGCATCTGCGGCTCTGCCTGCTTGAGTATACGGCGCACAACGTTGGCGGGCATCTCCTCAACGATATCCGCCGCATCGTCAACATAAAGCTCGTTTACGATTGCCGACAGCTCTTTATCGGAAAACTGGTCAATAAGCTGTTTTTGCACGTCATCGTCCAGCTCAACAAACACACCCGCCGCCATATCCTTTGGCAAAAGCCTGAACAAAAGCGTTTGCATTTTGCTGTCACACTCACAAAGAGAACTTGCAATATCAACCTCGTTAAATTGCGATATCACTTCTTTTAGACGTTTAAAATTTTTTTGTTCGTAAAGCTCAAAAATTTGCTGCTGCATTTGTCACCTCCCGAAATTTTCCACTTATATTTTATTCATTATAGCACACATTATTAGTAAAGAAAACCCCAAGTTTTCTTTATTAATAAGAAGGAGTGTGTTTTATTGTATAAACATTATCCTTATGATGACGTGGAAAACGGACTCGTCGCATCGGCAAGTGAGTGCACAGGGCTCATACCGATGACGCCTGACAGCATTGACAGCATGGACTCATACACCGATATGTACGATATCCCGCTTCCGAAAAACTGTACTGATAGGAGAAAAGCAATGAACAACCAGAACAGAGACAAAATGCAGAATACTGACAAGTATTCAAACAAAAAAGATTCTAACCAGAACTCAAACAAAAAAGATTCTAACCAGAATTCAAACAAAAAAGACTATTAAAAAAGGGGCATATCGCCCTTTTTTTATTTATCTTTTACTAAAATTTGTTGTTATTTTTTATTGCAAAGATATTATTTTATAATATAATTTGATTAACGGAGGTGTACATATTATGTCTTATCTTTTAATTCCTGCCGACCGCGGCGAAAAAGCCTATGCGATTGCCGCGCAGATTTTTGCCGATATGTATAAAAAGGTCACCAACAAAGAAATTGTGATATCAGCTGCCGACGACGGCGTATCCGACCTTATTTTTATTGGCTCTGATGCCGTAAGCGACCTGCTTGCAGCACTTATGCTTGACGGAAGCATTGACAGCCTCGGCATACGCTACGGCACAGACGATTTTGCCGTTAAATCAAGCGTTGTAAACGGTAGAAATGTGTTGGTGCTCGCAGGCGGACGCGGGCGGTCAACGATTTATGCGGTGTACGACTTTTTTGAAGCTCTCGGATGTAAATATTTCTGGGACGGCGACATAATACCGACACTTGCCGATATTGACATAACGGGCTTTGACAAGGCAGAAAAGCCCCGCTTTATCTATCGCGGAACACGCTATTTTGCGCACCGCGGCTTAAAACGATTTCAGGCGGAGCACTGGTCATACGAGGACTTTACAAAAGAGATTGACTGGCTACTCAAAAAACGTCTTAACTTTTTTATGCTTCGCATCGGTGGCGACGACTTGTTTCAAAAGGCGTTTCCCGATGACGTTGCATACCCCGACGGCACCCGCGATGAGAGCAAGACGGGCTATAACGACCGCACTCCCTTCTGGCCGCTTGAGTACCGCGGGGCTCTTCGCAAAAAGATAATGGACTATGCGCTGTCGCGCGACCTTATGACCGCATCTGACTGCGGCACAATAACGCATTGGTACAGCCCGACGCCAAAGGACTATCTTGAAAAATACAAGCCGAGCTTTCTTGCACAGAGCAGAGTCTTTGACGACACCGCAATGGTGTGGGACATCCGCGACCAAAAGAATATGGACGCATATTTCAAGCTGACCGACGCCGAGGTGCGCGAGTGGAACGGCGGATCGGGGCTTTTTCACACGATCGGTCTTGCAGAGCGTAATATGTACGATGAGCGCGACAAAAATCTGCGGCTCAAGCTGTTTACATACCGCAGGATCACACAGACGCTGCGACAGAAATACCCCGATTCAAAGCTGCTTATCGCGGCGTGGGATTTTCTCGGTTGGTGGCAGAGCGACGAGGTAAAACAGCTTGCATCGGAGCTCGACCCCGAGCGCACCATAATTTTTGACTATACCTCGGACGGCGATGACCCCGAACGCTCGTTTTTAAGCTGGGATGTTAAAAACAAATTTCCTTGGATATTCGGTATTTTTCACGCGTTTGAGGGCGAAAACACACTGCGCGGACCGTACACACGCATTGAGGAGCGTCTTGCCGAGGCAAAGGATGATGAAAAGTGCATAGGTATGGTTTATTGGCCGGAGCTTTCGCACAATGACCCGCTTATTCTTGAATATCTAAGCAAAAACGCGTGGGCACCGCAGAGTAAGGAATTTTCACAGCTTGTAAAGGATTTTTGCACTGACAGATACAAAGACTGCGACGCTATGAACAGCATCTGGCAAAACGCACTGCCCGTACTGGAGCTTTCATATTGGGGCGGCTTTTCAAAAAGCGGCTCGCCCGAGTATGCATCGGAAAGTGCAACACACAGACCCGCGTGGTACAACCCCGCTCGCCTGCCGCTTATATTCAAAAGCGAGCTTGCTCTTTCGCACTTTAAATATAAAAACGAAAAGTATAAACAGATGCAGTCGGCTGCAAAGGACCTGCTTTTGCAGCTTTTACCGCTTGCCGACACAGACGACAGATTTATAAAACGTGACATCACCGACATTGCAAGAACGGTGCTTGACCTGTATATGAGCGCAGTATTCAATAAGCTGTGCACCGACAAAGAAAATCGTGCCGAGCGCGCAGAGCAGTTTGGTGCGTTGTTTGACTGCCTTATACATATTCTTGAAACGAGTGATGATTTTTCGCTGAACAGTACTATGAAAAGCATAAACGCTGTGCATCCCGTAAAGCCGTCGTTTGAGGTAACGCTTAAAAATAACATTGAAGACCGCTACTGCCGTCAGCACTGCTTTGAGCTGTTCAAATACCTTGTAAAGCCGGAGTGCGATATTGTGACGGAGTGGTTCAAAAACCCGTATGATATTGACTTTAACACCGCTTTTTGCGATGTGAGAAATAATTTTTACAGCACACCGCTTGAGAGCATGAAGCCAAGACCCGAAAAAGATGCGTTTAAAAATGCAATTAAGACCGCTTCAAAAATCATAATGGAGATAGAGTTGTAATGAGCTTTGAGTATTACACAAAGATTACCGATAACGCCGATAAATACATAAAACCACAGGGGTGCGCGAGCATCTGCTTTGAAGGTGACGATATTACAGACGCAGACAGGCTGTTTTTTACAGGCGAGAGCAACACCTCATACTTTTGGAAAAGTGAGCCCGACTACCAGGCACTTTACAGACGCATTGACGATTCTTTGAGTAGCGAAAAGTCGTGCAGAGACCGTTTTTGTCTTGATTTTTCGGGGGCAAGCGTCCCCTACCCCAAAATCGCGTTTAAAAAGCTTGTTACACCGTTTATGCTGTCGTACAGAAAGCTTGAAGGGTTTGGAGACGGCTGGCGTTTTGGCATAAGTGCCTGCGCAAAGGGCCTTAAAATAAACGGCTTTTTAAAAGTAACTCTTGAAGTGCGCTATATCAAAGACGGTGTTTCCAAATATTCAACGGTGGGCGAGCCCGACTGCATTTTTACAATAGACATTGATGAAGGCACATACGGCTACAAAGAGTTTTATAAGGATATAACGTTTGATGCCAAAAACACCGCAAACATATGCTACTACGTTGAAGGCGAAAACTACAGCGGCGAAGTTTTCTTTGAAAGTCCGATTTTGTGTGACAGCCGCGACCGTAATATTATGCCGCAGTTTGCACCGCACAGTGCTGATCGCCCATACTTTAACTGGATGGGACAAAACCTGTCAAAGATTGAGTGGGTAGGGCTTAAAATCGACCTGAACGGCGAGTGCATTTTTGACGGACAGATATTTGAGCGTTGCCATCGATTTTCGGAAGCAGAAATAACACTGCCTCGCGGTATTATAAAGCACGGCAGCAATACGCTCACCTTTACCTGCACATCACGCTACCGCGATGCAGCAGGCTACAATCTTAAAGAAATCGGGTTTATAACAAACGCGAAGTCGTGCGTGGTATCGGTGCCCGAAAACATAACAGCGGGCAAGCCGTTTTACGTGTGTGTTGAAGGTAATCGCGGTGACGTATTAAGCTTTAGCTCACAATATATTAAACCAATAGGTAACCTTACATTAAAAACTGATGGGCTGAACGCACTCCCCTTTGTGTGCGACACACCAAAATCTAACATATCTTTTACGCTTGGTAATATTGAATGTAAAATATTACGATGTGTAGAGCGACAAAACGACGGCGTTATAACGGGCACGGGCGATATGGTGTATGTTGATGCAAACGAAACCGACCACAAAAATTATCTGAAGTGGTATCTGTCAAATAATATCGGCAATATGCTGACAATCAGACCGACATACCGCTGGTGCGGTACTCGTATATCAAACGAAGCGCTTTGGAAAAAAACAGCAGAGTTTTTGAATGATATGGGCATTTATTATGCGCATATGCTTGACGGCAGAGAGCTGCCCGGCTGCAACGCAAACCCGACAGAGAGCGCGCTGAAGTCGCCTCATTTTCTCGGCAGACAAACGCACGAATTTGACGGAATGTACGTATACTGGCGTAACCGTGACGTGACAGGCAACATAAACGAGCAGATGTTTTACGATTTGTTTTTGCGTATGTTCAAAAAGCACGCAGACACTATGAATCTGCGCTATATTCCGCAAAACATATACTATACCGATAAAAAGCAGTGGCTTTTCAGAAACCCCGACATCAAAAAGGATATGAAGGAGGCGGCAGACGCGCTGGTCAACAGCATTAAAAATACCCGCCTCGGCACACCGCGGCACACGGGTCCGTCTACGCTGTTTAAATACTTTTATCAGTCGGGGTACGACTTTTTGGGTGCGGAGCTTATGTACACACCCACCGAAATTGCGCTTGCGGCACTGCGCGGTGCAAAAAAGGCCTATGGCGGCAAAAGAACGGGCGCTCATATTGCGGTGCAGTGGTCAACCGCGCCGCACGACAGCGACGCTCGTATGCGTCGTTATCTGCTTTCACTTTATACCTCTTACATTCTCGGCATTGACGAGATTAATACCGAGGAGGGACTGTGGAGACTGGAAGAGTATTACAGTTACTTTAACCGCTTTTCGCCTGCCTGCAAAAATCACACACGTCAGCAGCAGGATTTTTACCGATTTGTGTCGACGCACACCCGCTCGGGAAAATTTTACACACCCATTGCGTTTGTCAGCGGAAGATATGACGGTTGGCAGTGCTTTTCGCGAAAGGGCGACACATTTGGTGTTGAAGGCTTTGGCTTTGAAGCACCTGAAAAAGCGTGGGACCTGCTTACATTTTTCTATCCAAAAAGCAGTTTGAGCTCTCACAACTATTATGACTGTAAGGATGAACCGCTCGGTTACTACAGCGGCACACCTTACGGAAACGTCGATATCGTACCGATAGAAGCAGATAGCTTTAACGACTATCGGTTACTTGTCGCGTGCGGCTATAACAGAGCGCAAAGGGATGACGCAGACAAGCTTTTACAGTTTGTAGAAAGCGGCGGAACGCTTATACTTGGATACCCGCAGCTATCAACCACGACCGACAGACAAAAGGTTATCGCCTGCGAGCACGATTATATAGTTGACGGTGCACCCGAGTTTATAAAGGACACGTTAAACGGTGATACCGTTCACGTATCTAAAAGCTGTGACTGTGAGCGTGTATTTATGTACACAGACAATAAACGTCCGCTTGTTATTGAAAAAAATATAGGCAGCGGCAAGGTCTATTTTATTACCGCAAAAGAGTACGCATCAAACCCCGCGGTAGACAAGGCGTATCGCACGGTATTGCAAAAGGCAACCGCAGAGGTAGCTATGCGCGAGAGTGTTTATGCAATCGGCGACAAAGACGTGCAGTTTAGCGTGTTTGAAAACGATGACGGCAGTAAAAACATTTACTTTTTGACAACTGACTGGTACTCGGACAGCCGCGACGGCAAAGGCACGCTCGTTACAGGCGGGCAGAAATATACAGTACCCGTACCGTTTGGCAGTATTGTAAAGGTGCTTGCAAACAATCATTTGGCGCTCTACCCGCTTTGCGACAGTAACGAGGTCATCTCGGCAAACGGCAGTACCGCACGCGTGCAGGGCAACGGTGTTGCCACATTTGTGCTTTGCAAAAACGGCAAAACACAGCAAATAACCGTCGACTTTACCGATAATGCCGTTCAGACAATAAATATATAGCAATATTGTGTTAAATAGAGGCAATATTCAAGGCTTTACAACTCGGTAAAAAAATATATAATGAAGATAACAAGTGAAAGGAAAATGACAATATGAATAATTTTTCTATCGGCGTAATGCTTGAATCTTTTAAAGTATCGATCCCCGAAGCCGTTAAAAAAGCGCACGATGTTGGTGCGCAGGGTATACAGGCGTATGCAAGACAGGGCGACCTCGCTCCCGAAAATATGACACCTGCAAAGCGCCGCGAGTTTTTAGATATGCTTAAATCAAACGGACTTGTTGTGTCGGCAATCTGCGGCGACCTCGGCAAGCGTTTTGACAACCCCGAGCTCAACCCACAGCTTATTGAGCGCTCAAAGCGTATTGTTGAGCTGGCTCTTGACCTTGAAACAAACATCATTACAACACATATAGGCGTTGTACCGAGCGACCCCGGTCACGAGCGCTACAAAATTATGCAGGAGGCGTGCTTTGAGCTGGCACAGTTTGCAGACTCTGTAGGTGCACACTTTGCTGTCGAAACAGGTCCCGAGACATCAATGGTGCTCAAAGGCTTTTTGGACAGTCTCAATTCAAAGGGCGTTGCGGTAAACCTCGACCCTGCAAATCTTGTTATGGTAACGGGTGACGACCCTGTACAAGCGGTTTATAACTTAAAGGACTATATCGTACATACACACGCAAAGGACGGTGTACAGAACTATTACCGTGCACCCGAGGAAATTTACGGACTTACAGAAAAGAAAATGCTCGCAACCCCTTCATTTTCAGAGGTACCGCTGGGTCAGGGCAAGGTGGATTTTCCTGCCTATCTTAACGCACTCACCGACATCGGCTACAACGGATTTTTGACAATTGAGCGCGAGGTTGGCGACAACCCCGAAAAAGACATCCGCGATGCAGTTACATTCTTGAAGGAGCTTATAAAATGAAATATGCATTAAGTGTTTACAGCCTGTCACGCGAAGTAAAAAAAGGAAACCTCGACTGGTTCGGGGTGATGGACAAGGCAAAGGAATTTGGTTTTGACGGTGTTGAGTTTATCGAAAGCGCATTCACCGACAAAAAGCCATCGGTTGACGATGCAAAAAAATATCGCGGTTATGCCGATAAAATCGGTATTGAAATCGCAAATCTTGCTGTACCCGCCGACGTTGTAAACGACGAAAACGCATACGACACCCTGTGCAGATGGGTGGACACCGCAAAGGTGCTCGGCTGCAAAACAATGCGCCACGACATAAGCGGCGGAATAAAAGAGCGCAGTTATCAGGGCTACAACGATATTGTTGAAAAGGCAGCTGACGTTTGCAGACGCGTCACCGAATACGCAAAATCGCAGGGCATCAAAACAATGACTGAAAACCACGGCTTTTTCTCGCAGGACAGCGACCGCGTAGAAAAGCTTGTAAATACAGTGGCTCACGACAACTTCGGACTGCTGCTCGATATGGGCAACTTTCTGTGTGCTGACGAAAACCCGTCAAACGCCTTTGGCAGATGCGCACCGTATGCTTTTTATGTTCATTCAAAGGACTTTATTGTAAAAAGCGGCGCCGACACCGACCCCGGCAGCAGTTTTTTTGTGACACGCGGCGGCAACTACCTTCGCGGTACAATAATCGGTCACGGAAACGTGCCGATAAAAGCGTGTCTGCTCGCCCTCAAAAAGGTGGGCTACGACGGTTGGATATCAGTTGAGTTTGAGGGAATGGAAAGCGCCTATGA
>JAZQDN010000011.1:0-7377 GCA_045546815.1 Eubacteriales bacterium | reverse complement strand
CCCGCATCGTTACCGAAAACAACGTTGGCGGCTTTAAGTGACAGCTCAAGTCACTCGGTCTTTCGGTTGACTGGTCGCGCGAGATAAAGACCACCGACCCCGAGTACTATAAAGGGACGCAGTGGATCTTTTTACAGCTTTTCAAAAAAGGTCTTGCCTATAAAAAAGAGATGAACGTTAACTGGTGCACCGGCTGTAAGGTCGTGCTTGCAAACGAGGAGGTCGTAAACGGCGTTTGTGAGCGCTGCGGCTCTGACGTTGTGCACAAGGTAAAGAGTCAGTGGATGCTCAAGATCACCGAGTATGCCGAGCGCCTTATCAACGACCTCGACGGCGTTGATTTTATCGAGCGCGTAAAGATTCAGCAGAAAAACTGGATAGGTAAGTCGATCGGTGCAACGGTGCGCTTCGGCACCACCGCAGGCGATGAGCTCGAGGTGTTCACCACCCGCCCCGACACACTCTTCGGTGCTACATATATGGTAATTTCGCCAGAGCACCCGATGATTGAAAAATACGCCGACAAAATCGAAAATATCGACGATGTCCGCGCTTATCAGAAGACTGCCGCCGCAAAATCCGACTTTGAGCGTACCGAGCTTGCCAAGGACAAGACGGGCGTGCGCCTTATGGGCATCGACGGCATCAACCCCGTAAACGATACACAGATTCCGATATTTATTTCTGACTACGTGCTTATGTCATACGGCACGGGCGCCATTATGGCGGTTCCCGCACACGACACACGCGACTGGGAGTTTGCAAAGGTGTTTGACCTGCCCATTATCGAGGTCGTTGCAGGCGGTGACGTACAAAACGAAGCCTACACCGATGTTGAAGAGGGCATAGTGGTGAACTCGGGATTTTTAAACGGTCTGTCGGTTGCCGAGGCAAAGAAAAAGATTACAGAGTTTTTGACCGAAAAGGGCTGCGGCGAGAAAAAGACCAACTACAAGCTTCGCGACTGGGTGTTCTCGCGTCAGCGCTACTGGGGCGAGCCTATCCCGATTGTCTGCTGTGACAAGTGCGGCTACGTTGCACTTCCCGAGTCAGAGCTTCCGCTTATGCTGCCCGATGTTGACAGCTACGAGCCGACCGACAACGGCGAAAGCCCCCTTGCAAATATGGAAAGCTTTGTAAATACCACCTGCCCCAAATGCCACGGTCCTGCAAAGCGCGAGACCGATACAATGCCGCAGTGGGCGGGCTCATCGTGGTACTTTTTACGCTATATGGACCCCGACAACAAGGACGCGCTCGCATCAAAAGAGGCGCTCGAGTACTGGGGACCTGTTGACTGGTATAACGGCGGTATGGAGCATACAACACTGCACCTTCTCTACTCACGCTTCTGGCATAAGTTCCTTTACGATATCGGTGTTGTTCCCACCTGCGAGCCGTATGCAAAGCGTACCTCACACGGTATGATTCTCGGCGAGAACGGCGAAAAGATGTCAAAGTCACGCGGTAACGTTGTCAACCCCGACGATATCGTTGAAAACTACGGCGCTGACACAATGCGTCTTTACGAGATGTTTATCGGCGACTTTGAAAAGAGCGCGCCGTGGAACACCGCCAGCATCAAGGGCTGTAAGCGCTTTTTGGAGCGCACAATGGAGCTTTCGGATATGATCGGTGAGGGCGAGGGCATCTCAAAAGAGCTGGAGCGCGCCTTCCACGTAACCATTAAAAAGGTAACGGGCGATATCGACTCGCTTAAATTCAATACCGCGCTTGCTGCACTTATGTCGCTTATCAACGATATCTACGACAAGGGCTCTGTCACCCGCGACGAGCTTAAAATATTTATCACAATGCTCTGTCCCTTCGCGCCGCATCTTTGCGAGGAGATGTGGAGCCTTGCAGGCTTTACGGGCGATATGACCTATGCTCCGTGGCCCGAGTATGACGAGAGCAAAACAGTGCTTTCGGAAATTGAAATTGCCGTTCAGATCATGGGTAAGGTGCGCGGTAAAATTACAGTTCCCGCAGAAGCCGACGAGAGCGCTGTTATGGCGATCGTAAACGCCGATGAGCGTCTGTCACAGATGCTTGAAGGCAAGCAGATAATCAAAACGATTTATGTAAAGGGCAAGCTTTTAAACATTGTTGCAAAATAATTAAAAAATACCCCGCAAAACACACAGTTTTGCGGGGCGTTTTTATCCTAAAAATGTGATGGGTATATACAGAGGGGTACAGCGGCCAACGGGATCTATCTCCAAAACACAGCGGTTTGCGGGGCTTACCGTTTCTCCGGCAGTCAAGGTAAACTGCAGGGTCGCAAAGTCGGGGGAATGCGGGGTTTTGTTGGTGATGACAGCCGTCTGCTTGCCCGATTTTACGGCAAACCCGTCCGGCAACCACCAGCGGCAGTTCAGGTTGCAAAGCTCGTCTCCGAGTGCACGGTTTAGGCGCACCTCCACCGTGAGCGTTTTTTCTTCCAACGGCTCGATGTCGGGAGCGCTGTCCAAAAACAGCACGGCGGATAACACCGCAGATTCGTAACGTGCAGAATACGGCTTTAGCGGATTCTCGACGGCAAACTTTTCACACTGAGCCTGTAAAAATTCTTCGGTATCCTCCGGTATATCGGCACTGCCTTGCGTAAGCGAGGCGTATGCGCCGTTAGCAAACAGGACATATGGCGCCTGGATCACAACACGGTCGGTAAGCTCTGTGCAGGTCTTGGGTACGGCACCGCCCGTTTTGCCGTCGCCGCGGTTAACGGAGATTGTGACGATCTGATCGCCGATGTGCGCTTTCCAATCGTTCGGCACGATACTGCTGCCGCCTAAAATTCCCAGGGTGGCACCGACGGTAGCACCCGTGCAATCGGTATCGTCGCCGCAGTTGATGGCGGTTATCATTGATTTTTTAAAATCACCCTCGCCCCACAGCAGTCCAATCAAGGCGTATGCCACGTTGGAGGGTGCTTCAAACCAACCGTTGCCGATATCCGCATTCCGTTGCTGGATAGCGTTTCGGGCATCCATCGGCTCCATTCCTTTTTCGTAGCAATCCAATATAAAGCGTATGCTGTCTGCCATTCGTGAGTTTTCGGGGATAGCGGATAGCGCAAGATCAATGCATTTATGAAGATCGTGAATAACAAAGGCTGACGACTGTAATGCCGCCACAAATGCCGCCGCAACGGTTCCTTCTCCTGCACCGTGATCTACTTTTGCATCCTCTATGGCATACTTTGCCGCAAGCTGAGGATATCCTGGAGCAAGGCACGCCCACACCTCAGTGCGAATCCATGCGCCGTTTGAATGTTTCCAGACATTTTGGTAATCGCCTGAGAGCGGAGGAACAAGCCCGCGTCTCATATTGTTTTTGCCAATGCCGTATTCGTTCCAGTTGGGCGGGATGAGGCTTATCCAAAACTCACCGAGTGTTGCGGCATTTATGGCAAGCGGACCCATTGACTCAACAGCGTGTAGCCATATCAGCTGCAGATCCAAATCGTCATTCGGGGTGGGCACTCCGGCCTCGGTGGCAAAGCTCTTGATGTCGCATGTTGAGCGCTGACCTTCATATGGTGCGCCCATGGTGCCGCCGATGTTTTTCCCCAGCCAGCAGGCATACACACGGTCGCGGTAGTCTTCAAAATTCAATTTCATTTTAAAATTTTTTCTCATTTGCAAAGCCTCCTTCGTTTGATATTTTTATCATATCGTCAGAAGGAGGCTTTGTATAGAGCAAATTTTTACTTTTCTATTCGGTTTTGTTCGATTTTTTTACATTTTTATTCCGGTATTGAAGCGGTGTGCTGTTAAGATAGCGGGCAAACGCGTGGTAAAGACTGTTACGGTCGGAAAACCCTGCTTGCTGACTGATGCTGTCCAGCGAAAGCTCGGTACTGCACAGCAGGTCAATGGCAAGCTCCAGCCGTTTGCGTACGATATACTCCGTCAGCGACATCCCGAATTTTTCTTTGAATACCCTGCTGAAATAAGATGGGTTGTAAAAACATTTTTTTGCAAGAGCAGACAAAGAAAGCTTGGAGTCCAAATTGGCTGCGATATAGTCCAAAAGCTCCCGCCACATATCGTTTATCTCCTGCTTTTCTATTCCAAGCTCGGTCTGGCGGAGCATTTTGATAAGCAGGATATAGAGATAATTGCCCATCACCGTCTCCCATGAGCTGTGCTTATCCTGATATTCTCGGATCATGGCAAAAATAATATTTTCTACCTCTTTTTGCTCGTTTCCGAAAAAAGATATTTTTCCAAAGTTCGCCTCACTGCACATTTCGTTGAAGGCGGTCAGAAAAAGCAGGGAAAAGGCGTTTTCCGGTGTTACCAGCTTGTCACTCATTATTTCAGGAGAAAATATTATATTTATATAGGAATATTCCTGATCGGAATAGAAGGCATGCGTACAGCCGTAATTCATAAACAGAATATCCCCGCGCCGAACCTCATATTCCTTTTGGTCGATGATGTGGGTCACTTTGCCGGAAAGTATGTAGACTATCTCAATAAAATCATGTGTATGAGCCGGCTCCTGCTGTTTGCAATCCTTGCAGGAAAAAATGTGCATTCTTTTGCTGTGCGTCATAATTTTCTCTGCGGTAAAGATACGCATTGTTCTCTCCTCGGCTTTTAAAGCCTGTTTTCAATAATACCGATAAGCTCCGCTATCGCGTCCTGAGTGAAATCGCACACCGTAATATCTGCTTGCTCTTTTAACTCGTCCACCGCGTTGCCGACCGCGACACCAACGTCTGCGTGCTGCAGCATCGGCAGGTCGTTGCCGTAGTCACCGATGCCGTAGGAGGTGTGCGCACCGACATACTGCTTTATAAAATCAATAGCGGTGCCCTTGGTCGCGTTTTTGTCGGTAATCTCAACACCTACAGACCACGATTTACTTATGTAATAATCCTCAAACCGCTCACCTGCAATTTTTAAAAACTCATCAGCCGCTTGTGCATTTTCAAAGACAAATACTGCCTTATTGGGTCTGATGTCACAATTCATATCAAAGGGTGGCTCGAGAACAACAAAACTATCTGTGACAGCGAGGTGAATGCTTTTTACAAGCGGTAAGGTATCTTTTATTACGTTTAAGAGCTCGGCGGCTGACTGTGATAAAACAGACGATCTGATAATGCAAGCCTTGTCAAAATCATAGATAGCAGCGCCGTTAATAATGCAAGCAGGCGCGTTTACAAGCTCCGACAGCCCGCGCTCCTCAAGGTGCGGGGCAAGCCGCCCTGTGCAAAAGGTAAAGTGCCCGCCGTTTTTTGTGAAATACTTTATCGCTTCAATATTTCTTTGCGGTAAAGGATAGTTGCTCTGGCTTTCAAACGTACCGTCAAGGTCAGAACATATCAGTATTCCGTCAAAAATTCCCATAGCTTTCACCGCCAAACTTAAAATATCAAATCATTATATATCAACATTCCGTAATATGCAAGTAAAATGTAAAAAAGTTTAAAGTTATTTATTGCTTTTTTTTGAAAAATATTTTATAATTTATGTAAAGAATCTGGCAAAAACCAAGGTCTGCGGCGTATTTTCGGTTCTTTTGGCGCGCTGCAGATCATTTTAGAAACGGAGAGAAATAGTGTTCAGCATCGGTCAGAACATCGTCTACCCCATGCACGGTGCGGGTGTTGTCGAGGCCATTGAGTCAAAGGAAATCGGCGGTAAACAGTCTGATTATTATAAAGTACGAATTTTTAACGGCAACATCAGCCTTTCGGTGCCCGTTGCAAGCGTCGGCAGTGTAAAAATGCGCACTGTTGTTGATAAAGAAACGGCGCAGAGTATCGTTGCGTCTTTTGACAGCCTTAAGACTGACAGCGACGTGCCGTGGAACAAGCGGTATAAGGTCAATGTTGACCGTCTCAAAACGGGCGATATTTCCGAGGTCGCGGGCGTTTTTGCCGACCTCGTTATCCGCGAAAAAACGCACGGACTGTCAACGAGCGACCGCAAAATGTTTGTGCTGACAAAAAATATTCTCTGCTCCGAGCTGTCGGTTGCGCTGTCGCTTCCGATTGCCGAGATTTATGATACACTTATGCAAAAAGCCGTGGTTTAGCGGCTTTTTTTATTAACGAAATTGGAGTTTTTATGAAAAATACAGTTACGGCGGTCGTTGTCTGCGCGGGCAGCTCTACCCGAATGGGCACCGACAAAATATTTTTGCAGGTCGCGGGCAAGCCTGTTATTGCGCACACACTTATCAGCTTTGAGGGGTGCGATGCGATCACCGATATCGTTGTTGTCACAAAGCCTGAAAATTTTGAAAAAATAAAGGATATTGCAAAAAAATATAATATATCAAAGCTGTGTGCGCTCACGTGCGGCGGCGACACCCGCGCCGACAGCGTTTTAAACGGTGTGCGGATGTCGGCGGGCGACTATGTTGCGATAACCGACGGTGCGCGCCCCTGCGTCACTCCTGCGCTTATAAAAAATGTGTGTGACGCCGCCTTTGAATACGGCGCGGCAGCCCCCGGTATAAAGATGGCGGACACCGTAAAGACGGTGAATGAGCGCGGCATTATTGAAAATACTGTCGACAGGTCGCGCCTTGTGCGCATACAGACGCCGCAGGTGTTTGAAAAGACCGCTTACCTCGACCTTGCGACAAGGGCGCGCTCAAGCGGCGGCGAGTTTACCGACGACTGCTCGGTTTATGAATATTTCGGAAAAACGGTGTTTGTGACAGACGGCTCTGTGTTTAACATAAAGCTGACAACACCCGAGGATATCACAGTTTGCGAAAGGTTTTTGAATGCTATGAATATACGTGTCGGTCACGGGTATGATGTGCACAGATTTAAAGAGGGCAGAGAGCTCTGGCTGTGCGGTGAAAAGATTGAATATGAGCTCGGGCTTGACGGTCACTCGGATGCGGACGTGGCGCTCCACGCGCTGACCGATGCACTGCTGGGTGCTGCGGCACTCGGCGATATCGGCACGCATTTTCCCGACACCGATATGCAGTATAAGGGCATTTCGAGCATAATTCTGTTAAAGCGGGCATATGAGAGCGTGCGCAAAAATTATACTTTTTCGCAGTGTGATGTGACAATTATTGCGCAAAAACCGAAGTTATTGCCCTATATTGCCAAAATGCGCGAAAATATTGCAAATGCGCTCGACACCGATATTGAAAACGTAAACGTAAAGGCGACGACCGAGGAAAAGCTCGGCTTTACAGGACGCCTCGAGGGCATTTCCGCCCACGCAGTCTGCACGATATATAAAACGGAATAGGGAAGAACATTGTAGGGGCGGGGTTTCCCCGCCCGTCAAACATCGCACAAGCAACATTGTAGGGGCGACCATTGGTCGTCCGCAAATTCGTACAAACTTTTCATTAAAACGGACAGTCGAGGACGCCTGTCCCTAC
>JAZQDN010000010.1:0-2711 GCA_045546815.1 Eubacteriales bacterium | reverse complement strand
GACCATACTATTAATAGAATAACAGTACAACCAAAAACCAACGTATAGATTATCTGTTCCATAATTCCCCACATTATTTCCAGTTATATTTTAAATGCCCGATTTTTCTATAATTTTTAGGCAAAAACGGAGTATCGTACGTATGTATCAGGCTCCACACCCCATCAGGAGATGCGCCATAATCATTATTTTTTATATGATACTCATAATAATCTTTATCGGTATGTTCTTTTGCATACACATAGTAGTTTTCACTATCATCGAAGCTTAGTGGATAGTATTCTTTACATTCCTCAAAGGTATAGTCTCGTTCAGGCAAAAACTGATTGTAGCCATTATCCGACACTCTCCTTTCAGATAAATACAATTCTTCAAACTCATCAACATATTGCTTTGGCACCTTAAAGGAGACAACGTAAATCCGGTCTATTCCCGAACCGTCATAATATACGTCGATTAATTCGATATAATCGTAATTTCCCAAATCAAATGCGGACAAAAGCCTGTTTTCAAAATCCTCATCAAAGTTTTCAATAATTATACCGCTGTTAAATATTATACAGTCTCTGATATAAATTCCTATGATCAAAAAACAAATCAGCAATATAACGCAAGGGATTATAATACTCTTTTTCATAAAATCTCCTTTGACGGACACTCTACTGTCAGAGTAACATATACGTTTTCGATTGTCAATATATTTTTATTGATTATCAATAAATAACAGTGTGCAGAAAAAGCCTCCCTTGAAAAGGGAGGTGGCATTTTCTAAAGAAAATGACGGAGGGATTTCCGTGTGCCTATAACAATCCCCCACCGTCTTACAGACGGAGCCCCCTTTACAAGGGGGCCTTTTTGTTATGTTAAAAGAAATGAATAAAAATAATATATTATTATGCTTGACATTATTATAATACAAGTGTATAATATTCGTGTATTTTTAAATAATAATGCATATTATTCATTTTTTATGCAAAGGAGGATGTCAGATGACAAAGGTGTTTATTGATGGCAGTGCCGGCACCACAGGGCTTAGAATTTACGACAGATTGTCAGCACGTACTGACCTTTCGCTGATTATACTGCCCGACGAGGTAAGAAAGGATATTGACGCAAGACGCGATGCAATTAATAGAGCGGACATTGCATTTTTATGCCTTCCCGATGCTGCGGCAATCGAAGCGGTATCGCTTATTGAAAATAAAAACACAGTTGTTATCGACACATCGACTGCACACAGAACAAATGAGGAGTGGACATACGGCTTTGCAGAGCTTATCGGCTACGACAAAATAAAAAGCGCAAAACGCATTGCAAACCCCGGCTGTCACGCTTCGGGGTATGTTGCCCTCATAAGACCACTTATCGAAAAAGGTGTGCTTGACAAAAACGCAAATCTTTGCTGTACTTCAATCACAGGCTACTCGGGCGGCGGCAAGGGCATGATTGCCGACTACGAGCAAAGCAAGACACCGCTTTTGTCCGCACCGCGCCAGTATGCACTGGGTCAGCAACACAAGCATTTAAAAGAGATGGTTAAAATCTCACGTCTTGATACGACACCTGCGTTTTTGCCGATAGTATCCGACTTTTACAGCGGTATGGAAGTGACCGTCCCCGTTTTTGCAAAGGATCTTAACTGCAGTACAGATGGTATAAAGAAAATATATAAAGAGTATTACAGCGGTCCTGTCGTTCACTTTAACGAAAACGCTGACGAGAACGGATTTTTATCGACTGCCGCTTACTCGGGACGCGACGATATGGAAATATCGGTACACGGCAACGACGAGCGAATCTTACTTGTTGCACGCTACGATAACCTTGGAAAAGGTGCTTCGGGTGCGGCAATTCAGAATATGAATATTGTTATTGGTTCGGACGAATGTAACGGACTGGATATAGGAGAATAGAGATGAAAATTATTGAGGGCGGCGTTTGTGCCGCAAAAGGATTTAAGGCAAGCGGTATGCACATGGGTATGCGTAAAAACCGCACAAAGCGCGACGTTGCGCTTATATTGAGTGAGGTAGTAGGCGACGCGGCGGCAGTCTACACATCAAACCTTGTAAAAGGTGCACCGCTTACTGTTACAAAAAAACATATTGCAAACGGCAAGGCACAGGCAGTTATTTGCAACAGCGGCAACGCTAACACCTGTAACGCAAACGGCGTTGAGATAGCAGAGCAGATGTCGGTGCTTGTAAGCGATGCGCTCAAGGTTGATGCAAGCGACGTTATTGTTGCATCAACAGGTGTTATCGGTCAGCCGCTTGACATTACACCAATCAAAAATCACATCGGCGAGCTTGCAGATGCGCTGTCTGAAAACGGCGGTCACGACGCGGCAGAAGCAATTATGACAACCGACACACTTGCAAAAGAGGTTGCTGTTGAGTTTACACTCGGCGGCAAGGTATGCAAAATGGGCGGTATTGCAAAGGGCAGCGGCATGATTCATCCCAACCTTGCAACAATGCTTGTGTTTATCACAACCGATGCCGCAATATCAAGCGATATGCTTGAATGCGCTCTTAAGAGCGATGTACAAAACACCTTTAATATGGTTAGCATTGACGGAGACACATCAACAAATGATATGGTAACCGTTATTGCAAACGGCCTTGCAGGCAACGAAAAGATCACCGAGCAAAACGAAGATTTTTGTATGTTTGCAAAGGCGCTTAACACAGTAACCGTGGCACTTTGCC
>JAZQDN010000009.1:0-10022 GCA_045546815.1 Eubacteriales bacterium | reverse complement strand
ATCGAGTCCATAGGACCGGGACGGTAGAGCGAAACAGCGGCAATGATATCATCAATACAGTTTGGATTTAGATTTGTCAAAAGCTTTCGCATACCGGCGCTTTCGAGCTGAAAAACACCAAATGTACTGCCTGCACTTATCATATCAAAGGTTTTTTTATCATCCTGAGGGATCAAGTTTATATTAAAATCAGGATTAATACGCTGAATAAGCTTTACTGTTTTATCGATTACAGTAATGTTACGAAGTCCCAAAAGATCAATTTTTAAAAGTCCAAGCTGTTCAACTTCATTTTTCTGAAACTGTGTAACAACAGCATCATCATTTTTTGCAATTGGCAAAAAATCAGTAAGAGGTCCGTCGGTAACAACAACACCCGCCGCATGAGTCGAGCAATGTCGCGGAAATCCTTCTACAGCAAGTGCTGTATCAATAAGCTTTTTAATTTGCTCATTGTTATTATATCGATTTTGCAAATCTAAGTCAGTTTTCAAAACGCCTTCAATAGTTGTTCCCGGCTTTGAAGAAAAGTGCTTTGAAATTGATTCTAATGTACTATACGGAAGTTCGAGAACTCTGCCAACATCTTTTATCGCAGCACGGGCGGCGAGCGTACCAAACGTTATGATTTGTGAAACGGAATCAATGCCGTATCTTGCTATAAGATACGTCAAGACTTCGCTTCTTCTTTCGACACAAAAATCGATATCAATATCAGGCATCGACACGCGCCCGGGATTTAAAAATCTCTCAAAAATAAGACCGTACTTAATCGGGTCAATATCGGTTATGCCAAGGCAATAAGAAACAAGCGAACCAGTAGCACTGCCTCGACCGGGACCAACCGCAATATCATTTCTTTTCGCATAATTTACAAAATCAGCAACAATCAAAAAGTAATCAACAAATTGCATTTTTGAAATAACAGATAATTCGTATTCCAATCTATCAATATGTTTTTTATCGCCGTAACGTGACACGAGACCGTCAACACATTTTTGATGTAAAAATTCAAAGCCGTCTATTCCGCGAGGAGTTTTAAACCTTGGAACGTGTAACGAGCCAAAATCAAATGATACATTACATTCATCAGCGATTTTAACCGAATTTTCAACAGCTTCCGGAATATAATCAAAAAGTTGCTTCATTTCAAAATAAGATTTAAGATAGAACTCTTCGGTTTTAAACGCCAAAGGGTTGTCCTCATTTATTGTTCTGTTCATGCCTATGCATAACAAAACTTTTTGCAGATACGAATCCTCTTTATTTACATAGTGAACATCATTTGTTGCAACAACAGGTATCCCCGTTATTTTAGATAAATCAACAATTCCGCGGGTAATAGTTTGATCTTCTTCAAGATTATGATCTTGAATTTCAAGGTAATAATCTTTCCCGAATATCGCCTTGTATTCGTTAGCTTTACGCTCGGCAGCTTTGAAATCACCGTTTAAAATAAACCGTTGAACATCACCCGCTATACAACCCGAAAGTGCAATAATACCATCTGAATACTGCGAAAGCATTTCCATATCTGTTCTTGGTTTATAATAAAATCCATTCTTAAAAGAATCCGAAACAATTTTAATCAAATTACTATAACCAACGTTATTTTTTGCAAGCAAAATCAAATGACTATAGTTGTAATCAGAATCCCTTGTTTTAGACTTACGACCGTTTGGCGCAACATAAACCTCGCACCCGATAATAGGTTTAATACCCTTCGCAACAGCTTTTTTATAAAACTCAACTACACCGTACATCACACCGTGATCTGTTATAGCAAGCGCAGTTTGACCAAGCTCCAAGGCTTTATCAACAAGCTTGTCTATCCTTGCAGCTCCGTCAAGCAAACTATATTCCGTATGAACATGCAGATGTACAAAGTTGCCCATCAAATTATTCTCCAATTGATTTAGAAATTTCAACTAATTTATTAAAACGTCTGTTAAGCCCAGATCTGCTGAATTTTCCATCACAAATAGTCACAAGCTCATTTAACGACTTTGCGGGGTTGTCCAATCTCAACTTCGCAACATAAACCAGATCGGGTTCAAGAGAGTCAAAACCGACAGTTTTTTGTATTTTTTCAATAGCATTAACCTGCTCAACAGATTTATTGATTGTTTTATCGAGATTATGTAATTTTGTGTTATTGATTCGGTTGTTATAATTGTTCATTTCTTTATATATTTTTGAATCCATAAAAGAAAAAGCAGCAGAGTTGGCGCCGACGTAACACAAAAATCGCTCAATCGCAGCGCTTTCTTTCATATATACCACATAATTTGAATTTCTGACAACAGTCTTAACGGGAAAATCAAGATCAAGCATAAACTTCTCAAGCTTTTTTGCAAGCGAATAATACGGTGTAGAAATGTCAAAATGGTATCTTTTGGCCGGATTTGCCACATAACCCGCAGCAACAAAAACCCCTCTCAAAAACGCATATTTACAACAAGAGTTTTCGGTAATAACTGCGCTTATAGACAGGTCAATTTTACCGTTAACCATAATATAAAATTTATCATAAAGCTTTTCGAGACGTTGACCGTCAAGATATGCAAAATATGAATTAATATTTTCACCAATCGAAAAATTCAACCCACATACATCGTTTGCAAGTTGGTTAAGAAGATTGATGGCAACAACATTTTCTGTAGTAAGCTTTAAAACAGATGGTGAAATTGTCTGGGCAAACAAAACCATACCGTAAAGCTGTGCATCTTTACAGCAATCATTTTTTATTTTGCAATCACATATTTCGTATTTTGTATCTAATGAAAACGACATAATTAATCACATATAAATTTAAGCTCACATTCAAGCAATATTCCAAAATTATCAAATACCGTTTTTTGAATGTGCTCAATAAGTTTTTTAACATCGTCAGATGTTGCATCTCCTATGTTAATAATAAAACCGCTATGCTTCTCGCTCACCTGAGCGCCACCAATAGAAAAACCTTTCAGATTGCAATCCTGAATAAGTTTTCCCGCAAAATAGCCTTCGGGTCTTTTAAAAACAGAGCCTGCGCTCGGAAACTCTAGAGGCTGTTTTGTTTTCCTTGCCGTCTGAAACTCATTAATAAGACGCTGAGATTCGACCGAATCCCCTTTTTCAAGATGAAAGGTCACAGATGTAACAATACACTTTTTTCCTGTAAAAAATGTGTTTCTGTATCCAAAACAGTGGTCACTTGTATTAAGCGTGCAAATATCACCTTTTTCATCAACATATTCCGTAGAATAAACAACCTGCGACATTTCTCCGCCATAAGCGCCGGCATTCATATAAACAGCACCGCCAACACTTCCCGGAATACCATAGGCAAATTCCATGCCCTTAAAACCGCAATCAACAGAAAAACGAGAGACTCTGGCTAGCATAACGCCTGCTCCGGATGTTATAAAATCACCTGATACAACGAGATTATCAAGTCTGTCCGTTTTTATAATCAAAGATTTTAAGCCGTCATCCGAAAACAAAACATTTGAACCACGGCCAAGGCTTATATATGGTATATTTTCCGCTATACACTTTTTAACAATAAGACTTGCCTGTTCTGCAGTGGAGGGAAAACATACAATATCAGCACTACCGCCAATTTTAAAGGTACTTATCTCCTTTAAAGAAACATTCTGTTCAAAATATATTGAATTGTCTTTAAAAAAGGTAATCAATTCAGACATAAAAACTCCTAAAATAAAGATAACTGACTTGTTCTCGGAATATCACCGAACACGCCTTCCTGATCAAATAAATCAACTATTGTTGTAGAAACGCCGGTACGAGAACGGAATTCTTCCTGTGAAATATAGTCACCGCCCTCACGTGCTTTGGCAATGCTTTCAGCAGCAGTAATACCCACACCGTTAAATACTGAAAACGGCATTCTGATTTTACCATCCTCTATTGTAAAGTTTGTAGCATGTGATTTATAGATATCAACAGGCAAAAACTCGATTCCGCGTGCAAGAGCTTCAATAACAATCTGATATGTAGTAACTGTTTCTGCATCCTTTTGTTTGGGTTTACCGCCTGATTCTGCCATTATCTTCTTAATGACATCGTTAAGATACGCTTTACCTTTCATAACCTCAACCGCATCAAAGCCATCGGGACGAACCGAAAAATAAACAGTATAAAATTCAATCGGCCTATTAATTTTATACCAACCAAGACGCATAGCTGAAATAACATATGCCGCTGCGTGAGCCTTCGGGAACATATATTTAATTTTCATACACGATTCGATATACCATTCAGGAACATCATGGTCACGCATCTCCTGAATCATTTCTTCAGTAAGTTGTTTTGTGGCCTTACCCTTACGTACAATCTCCATAATTTTAAAAGCAAGACCTTTATCAAGACCTTTATGGATAAGATAAACCATAATGTTATCACGTGTACCGATAACCTCAGCAATTGTACAGGTCTTATTTTTAATTAATTCCTGCGCATTATCAAGCCAAACGTCTGTACCGTGAGAAAGTCCCGATATCTGTAACAACTCCGAAAAGTTTTTGGGACGCGCTTCAACCATCATCTGTCGTACAAACGCTGTACCCATTTCAGGAAGAGCTAAAGTTCCTGTTTCACAATTTATATCAGCAGGTGTAACACCAAGCTTTTCAGGACTTGTAAGGAGACTGTAAACATCCTTATCATTCATCGGAATATCTTCAAACTGAACATCCTGAATATCATTCATAAACCTAAGCATCGTCGGTACGTCGTGACCAAGAATGTCAAGTTTTAAAATAGTATCATGCAAAGAATGGAAGTCAAAGTGCGTTGTTAAAATATCACTCTTCTGGTCATCAGCAGGATGCTGAATGGGGCAAAAGTCATAAACACTGTATTTTTTAGGAATAACAACCATTCCGCCGGGATGCTGTCCGGTTGTTCTCTTGATACCAACACATCCGTTTACAAGTCTTTGAACCTCGGCTTTATTACACTCAAGTTCTCTTGACTCAAGATATTTTTTTACAAAACCGTATGCAGTTTTATCAGCAAGAGTACCAATTGTACCTGCTTTAAAAACATATCCCTCGCCGAAGAGTTCTTCAACATATTTATGAGCCTTACCTTGATAAATACCGGAAAAGTTAAGGTCAATATCAGGAACCTTGTCTCCTTTAAAACCAAGAAATGTTTCAAAAGGTATGTCGTGACCGTCAGTTTTTAGCTGTGTTCCGCATACGGGGCAGACCTTATCATCAAGGTCAAAACCCGATCCTACCGAACCGTCGTGGAAAAACTCACTGTACTGACACTTCGGACACAAATAATGCGGCGCAAGAGGATTAACCTCTGATATACCAACCATAGAAGCAACAAATGATGAGCCGACAGAACCTCTCGAGCCAACAGAGAATCCATCATCATTAGATTTTTTAACAAGCTTTTGTGCGATCATATACATAACGGAATATCCGTTACTGATTATAGAATCAAGCTCTCGCATAAGACGTTCTTCGACATATTCAGGTATCGGATCACCGTATCGCTCTTTGCAGGTACGAATTGCTATCTCACGAAGTTCCTCCTCACAGCCCTCAAGCTCAGGAGCGTGCATTCCGCTGGGAATAGGAACAATTTCTTCGACCATATCTGCAATCAGGTTTGTATTATCAATTACAACACGCTTTGCATCGTTCGCCGAAAGATAAGAAAACTCATCAAGCATCTCTTCGGTTGTTCTGAAATAAAGCGGAGCTTGATTATCAGCATCAGAAAATCCCTGACCCGCCATAAGAATACGTCTGTAGCATTCATCTTCTTTGTTTAAAAAGTGAACGTCGCCCGTTGCAACAACAGGGATATTAAGTGAGTCAGCCAAATTAATAATATCAATATTAATTTGCTGCAGCGCACGTTCATCAGGTAACTTACCTTCACGTACAAGGTAATAGTTATTACCAATCGGCTGAATTTCGAGATAATCATAGAAATGGGCAATAGCCTTGCACTCATCCTTTGATAAATCATTCAACACAGCCTTGTAAAGCTCACCTGCTTCACAGGCGCTTCCGATTATTAATCCATCTCTATGTGCTTGAATTTCACTTCTGAACATTAAAGGAAAACGATAAAAATGATTTATCTCAGAAAAAGTAACAAGCTGATATAAATTTTTAAGGCCCGTTTTATTTTTGACAAGCAGAATAATATGATGTCGCTTACCTGTTTTATAATCAAAGTTTTTATCTTTATAAAAAGCACCTGATGTTTTAACCACACCTTTTTTCAAAAGAACCTCAAAGATTCTTGAAAGCATAACAGCATCATCTATCGCTCTATGATGATTAAACTCAGTAAATCCAAGATGATCAGCAACAAGATTGAGCTTAACTTTAGGTAATTCAGGAAAAGCTTTTTTACACAGCACAACTGTGTCGATACTTCTGTAATCATATTTAATTCCGATTTCTTTTAAAGCCGCATCAATAAAAGAGCAGTCAAATCGCGCATTGTGCGCAACAAAAGTAGGATAATTACCCGCAAAATCAATAAACGATTTAAGTGCTTGCGCTATCACAGGCGCATCCTTTACCATTTCGTCGGTAATGCCCGTAAGCTCTGTGATTTTTTCGGGAATATGCTTTTCGGGATTAACAAAAGTTTGAAATTCGTCAACGATTTTGCCGCCTCGGATGCGACAGGCACCGATTTCTGTGATTTTTTCAAAGCTTGGGTCTAGACCGGTTGTCTCAAGGTCAAAAACAATATATTCATCGTGAAGACAGTCATCTACAAGATAACCTTCTACACCATAAATCATTTTAATTCCGTTATCAGATGCTGCAGCCTGCGCCGAAGGATAAGCCTGCAACACCCCATGATCAGTAATTGCAATGGCCTTATGTCCCCACGCGGCTGCCGTTGAAACATAATCACCGATATCGTTTGTAGCATCCATAGAGGACATATTTGTGTGAAGATGCAGTTCAACACGCTTATTCTCTGATAAATCTTGTTTTACTATCTTCTTTGCACAAGCGATAGTTTTAGCATCCAAAATATAGTCTTGTTCAAATTTTCGGTCAAAAATTATATCACCCGAAACTGCAATACATTTTCCTTTTTTAAAATTGCCACTGAGTTCATCAAATTTTTCGGCCGCCAATCTTAATTTAACAATAATAGAATTTGTTGTATCATATAAAAATATACTTACACGTACATTCTTCTTGTCATATGTAGGTTTGGAATCAACCTGAAAAATTTCGCCGACAACCGTTACATTAGAATGAACATCTTCGGTAATATCTTTTAAAAGCATAAAGTTATTGTTTAACTTATTTCCAAGGAAAACACTTTCGGTATCAACCTTAAAAGGAGTCGTAACAAAAAGCGGACCATTATATGATACGCGTTTTTTGCTTTCAAACTTAGACGTCGATTGTTCGGTCTTTACAGGAGGTGGAGTTTCTTTTTTAGTTGGTGGAGGCACAAAAGAGTTGTCAACAAAATAAAAGTTTTCATTAGGCATTTTGACATCACTTTTTGCATCATCAAAAATAACATTATAATATTTTCCGTAATGTTTGAAAATAACATCACTTATTGTTTTATCAGCATGCATTGTCGAAAGAATATCTGTTCCGCCATGAACAATACTCACTACAATAGTATCGTTTGATATTTCAACAGTGCAATCGTTTAAGAAGCCGTTAACAGCGGAATTTTCGATTTTAGCAAAAGAAACAACATCACTCCAATGCTCTTTAACAAAATCAATTTCCGCAAAAACAAACTGAACATCAAAAGAAGACAAGTTATATGCTTTTTTAACTTTTTCTATAAAATTGGAGTACACAACAAAGTTGACATAATTTTTGAAGATTATGTCAACTTTAAGCTTTCTGTATTCAGTATTAGCCGCAACCCGAGTTACAACAGCGGAGTCAAAAAGAGACTTTTCGTTGTCATCAAACTCACAGCGGTTAAAAAGTGTCAGTAATTTCTTTTCCGCCATATCAAAACCTATAATTTTTCTATTTCTTTCATAAATTCATCAAACAAATCGTCATAAGAAACCTTACGAAGAATCTGTCCTTTTTTAAATATCAAGCCTTCATTTTTTCCGCCGGCAATGCCAATATCAGCGTCTCTTGCCTCGCCCGGACCGTTAACAGCACAACCCATCACAGCAACTTTGATAGATTTATTACAACGCTTTAAAGCGTTTTCGATTTTTTCTGCAAGTGGAATGAGATCAATTTGGCAACGACCGCACGTGGGGCACGATACAAAAGTAACACGATTATTTAAAAGTCCCAGAGCCGATAAAATATCATAACCGGCATAAACCTCATTAACAGGGTCGGATGTCAGAGAAACTCTTATAGTATCACCAATACCATCAGCAAGAAGTGAACCGATACCGATAGCATTTTTTATAATTCCCATATTTTTTGTGCCCGCCTCAGTTACGCCGAGATGTAGCGGATATTCACATACTCTTGAAAGTTTACGATAACCCTCTATCATTGTTTTAACATCAGATGACTTGATAGAAATCACAATATCATCAAAATCAAATTTTTCAAGAAGAGATGCATGGTATAAAGCGCTCTCAACAAGTGCATCAGCAGTCGGTGCGCCATATTTTGCTAAAATATTCTTTTCCAAAGAACCACCATTAACACCAATTCTTATAGGTATTCCGGCATCTTTACAAGCATTAGCGACAGCTTTTACTTTATCATCAGTTCCAATATTACCGGGATTAATTCTAATTTTATCAACCCCCGCCGAAACACACTCTAATGCAAGCTTATAATCAAAATGAATATCGGCAACAATAGGCACGGAAACATTTTCTTTAAGCTTATAAATAGTTTTAACAGACTCATGATCGGGTATAGCAAGCCTTATTATTTTACACCCTGCCTGTTCAAGCCTTTTTGATTGCTCTACAGCACCATCAATATCATCTCTGGTAGTTGAAAGCATTGACTGAACATAGATTTCCTTTTTATCACCAAGTGTTAAGTTTCCAACCTTTACAGTTTTCACAATAATCCCCTAAAATAAATTTATAATATCTTTTATTGAAATTATAATCATAAACCCAAAAAGTATAATAAGTCCTACGGCATTTATTGCAACCTCCACCTTTTGATTCAAAGGTTTTTTACGTATAGCCTCAATTGCCAGGAGTAAGATTCTACCGCCATCAAGCGCAGGAAAAGGTAGTAAATTGACAATACCAAGATTAATCGAAATAAGTGCAACAATAAGCATTAGAGAGCTAAGTCCATATTGTACACTCTGACCAATGGCAGCGGTTGTGCCAACCGGACCCGAAACTTGATTCATATCAGCCCTTCCGGTGACAAGCGTTCCAAGAAATGAATAAATAGACTTTGAGATAGATATTGTCCAGTCAAAGGAATATTTTATAGAATTTAAAAATGAACGTCTGACACCATAGACTTTGAAATCAAGATCAAAGAACTCACCTAAAGTTTCATCTGTAGCGACAGGAAATTTCACATTCTCTATTAAAACTTCTTCATCATTTCTGATAACTAAAATATCAACAGGATCGGTTCCGTTTGAACTCAATGCATAAGATAAATCAAGATAACTTGATATACCGTAATTATTGATTTTAATAATCTTGTCTTTAACCTCAAGACCATACTGTGACGATACTGAATTTTCATCAAATTCAGCAACAATGGTTGTAGGCAAATAGTTAGTAAATGAGTTTATTATACATATCAATATAAAGCCAAGCAAAATGTTCATGGCTGCGCCGGTGACAAGTATCAAAAATCTCTGCCAAAACGGCTTTTTATTGAAAGAATTTTCATCTGTACCATCACCGTCTTCGCCATCCATCTGAACAAACCCGCCTATTGGCAAAGCACGAATACTATAAAGTGTTTTCTTTCCCTGTTTTTTAAAAATAGCAGGACCCATTCCAAGCGAAAACTCGTCAACCTTAACCTTACAAGCCTTTGCTACAAAAAAGTGACCTGCTTCATGAGCAAGAATCA
>JAZQDN010000008.1:0-7349 GCA_045546815.1 Eubacteriales bacterium | reverse complement strand
GGTATCTCGGTCAACGGTATTCGTTTTGGTGTCGGCAGAGCAATTGGCATTTCCATGACAAGCATTACCGGTAGTGCTGTTGTTCGAAACATCGAGATATTGGAGGCATAGTATGAGGATTATAGATAACAAAGGTAAAATATTTGGTAAAATAAGCATAATCGATATTATTATTGTTCTTTGTGTGGTATTTGTTGCTATTGTTTTTATGCTTAATTCAGGCGGCAAGGTAGATCTTCCTGTTTCTGTTGATTCGCCGATTGAATATACAACGCAGATAAAAGCATATAATTTAAATGTGACATCTGTCGAACCGTTTCAGGTCGGCGAAAATGTATATTCAAGTTCCGGCGAACTGATAGGAAAAATTGTTAATATCGACAAGCAACAGGGGTATACTAAAGAAAAACTTCAAGATGGCTCATATAAAAATATTCTAAACCCCGAATACATTGATTATTTTTTGACGATAGAAGGAAGCGGTACATTAACAGACAAGGGATATAAAGCGCAGGGCTCCTTTTCGATTATTCCTAATGACACAATTAAAATTGCTTCAAAAATATTTTACGGAAATGTTGTTGTTTTAAGTGTCGAAAAAAACGTTTAAAATGTTTTCATTTATGTCAAACTGACCAAAAGTGGACAATTTCTATTGACTTGCAATTATCTATAAGATAATATTATATCAACATTAATTTTGGGAGGATTACCTATGTACTCCAAAGAGGTAACAGTAACTAATAGTGTTGGTCTTCATGCGAGACCTGCTACATTTTTTATTCAAAAGTCTAACGAGTTTAAAAGTTCAATTTGGGTTGAAAAAGGCGATAGAAGAATCAATGCTAAAAGTTTGCTTGGCATTTTATCGCTCGGCATTATTAAAGGCACACAGATTAAAATAACTGCTGACGGTGTTGACGAGGAAGCTGCCGTTTCTTCCCTTATCAATCTTATCGAGAATGAGTTGACTGATTAAAATTTCGGACGGTTTTTACCGTCCGTTTTTATTTTTAAAAGGAGAATGAATATGAATATTTTGTCCCCATCAATCTTATCTGCTGATTTTGCGCACCTTGCGCGTGATGTTGAAATCACTGCATCATCCGGCGCAGAATATATACATATCGATGTAATGGACGGTCACTTTGTGCCTAATATGTCTATTGCTTTTCAAACAATTGCATCGCTTAGAAAATACTGCGATAAAGTATTTGACGTTCATCTTATGATTGAAAAGCCGGAAAAATATATTGAACAGTTTGCAAAAGCTGGCGCTGATATAATTACAATTCACTATGAGAGTACAGACGATGTTAAGGGTGCTATTGATCTTATCCATTCGTATGGTAAAAAAGCTGGCCTTGTAATCAAGCCCGCAACCCCCGTATCTGTTTATGACGAGTTTGTTGATTCAATCGAGCTTGCGCTTATTATGACTGTCGAGCCCGGATTTGGCGGACAGAAATTTATGCCGGATATGCTTGAAAAAGTTAAATATCTTAAAAATCTCAAGGATGAAAAGGGTTTATCTTTTGACATTGAAATCGACGGCGGTGTTGATCTTACCAATGCACAGACTGCTCTTGATTGCGGTGCAAATGTTTTGGTTGCAGGTTCCGCAGTGTTTAAAGATGATATCAGTCAGAATACAAAGGAATTTATGAAAATTCTCGGGGGACAGCAATAATGGAAATGTCCGATTTTGCAAGAATCCTTACGCATCTTCGAAAAGAGAAGGGAATTTCACAAAAAGCGGCGGCTGAACAGCTTGGTGTTTCTCAGTCTCTTCTTTCTCACTACGAAAAGGGCATTCGTGAATGTGGATTGATATTTTTAGTTCGCGCGGCTGATTTTTACGGTGTTACCGTTGACTATCTGCTTGGCAGAAGCTATGATAAGAACGGCAATTCAATTTCAGTTGATGAAGTGCCCGACGAAGATGCTTCTAACAAAGGAAATGTCGGCGTTAAGAATATAATGTCAACGTTGAATAAAAAACTTATTTGTAACTCTGTTTCGATTTTAATGGACTCTGTTGCAAAGGTAAATAATAAAACTCTTACAAATGAAATTTCATCATACCTTAGTGTAAGTGTTTATAAGGCGTTCAGAATGCTTTATAATGCAAACTCGCAAAATCCGCAGAGCTTTTTCGGCGATAGCGAAAAGGAATTTATGTATATGTCTGATGCGGCTATAAATTCATCGCTTGCCAAGGTGAGCAAGGTGCTCAGCGATGAAAAGTACGCTTCTCTTGTTCCGCAGCTTGACCAGGAAAGCATAAAGCGTGATTTTCCGCTTCTTTCTGCTTCTTTTTATAATCTTTTACAAAATGCAGAAAATAAAATTGGTGCAAGAAAAAAATAAAATTGTACAAAGTTTTTTTGTTTTACTGCGCTAAAGTGTTAAATTAATTGTTTAATATGCACAAAAAATAAAGTCATAACATCAAATGTTATGACTTTTTGCTTTTTAGGTCATTAATTTTTTCTTGAAAATAGCTTTTTTATGTATTATAATTAATGCATATTACATAAAAATTATATTAAATTTACAATTTATTTGTGAAAAAAAGACTTAAGGAGTGACCCAAATGGAATTTTCAGCAAAAAACATTAGAAACGTGTGCCTTATGGGACACAAAGGCTACGGCAAAACAACTTTAGCGGAGGCTCTACTCTATTTTTCAAAAGCAACAGACAGATTAGGCAAGGTAGAACAGGGCAATACCGTAAGTGACTTTGATCCGGAAGAAATTAAGCGTAAGCTTTCGATTACCTTGTCTGTTAATCCGTTTACATATGATAACACAAAAATTAATCTTATTGATACTCCCGGATTTTATGATTTTGAAGGCGAACAGAATTCGGCACTCAGCGCATCCGATACTGCAATAATTGTTGTTACAAGCAAAACGACCGTTTCTGTAGGTACTGAAAAAGCGATGCTGAAATGTAGATTGCAAAACAAGCCGGTTGTATTTTTTAACCTTGGTCTTGATGATGAGAACGCTGATTTTTATACCACCCTTAACCAACTTTATGAAAAATTCGGCGAATCAAACATAGTTCCTGCACAGCTTCCGATTATTGAAGGCGGAAAACTGGTTGGTGCAGTTGATGTTATGGATGGTAAGGCATATAAATTTAATGCTGATGGTACTCATACCCATTGTGATTCTCCTGCTGATGTTGAAGAAAAACGCGGCGAATATCGCTCAAAGATGCTTGAACTCATTGCGGAGACCGATGAAGAGCTTATGAATAAATTCTTTGAGGAAGAGCCGTTTACACAGGAAGAAATTAATGTCGGAATGAAAAATGCTATTCTTCAGAGATCAATGTTCCCTGTATTTCTTGGTGTACCTACTCAGATGTATGGTATTAAAAAATTCATTTCATATATTATAGATCATTTTCCTACACCGCTTGATGTTAATCCTGCTAAAGCGGGTGAAACACTTGTTCCTTGTGATGAAACCAAGCCTACTGTTGTTCGTGTATTTAAAACAATTGCTGACCCGTTTGTTGGTAAGCTTTCGTTCTACAGAGTTTATTCGGGCAAGGTTGTAAGAGATGAAACATATCTCAATACTACCACAGACGAAAAGGAAAAAATCGCTCACGTTTATACTCCTTTCGGTAAAAAACAGATTGAGGTGGACAGTCTTAACGCAGGCGATATAGGCGTATTTACAAAGCTCAATAAAACATCAACATCTGATACGCTCTGTGGCAAGGATATCAATGTTTCGCTTGACAGAATCAAGTTCCCGATTCCTAACTTTGCAAAAGCAACAGCACCGAAGAAAAAAGGTGATGAAGAAAAGATTTCTCTTGGTATCAAAAAGCTTATGGAAGAAGATCCTACTTTAAAGCTTGTTAATAATGTTGAAACAAAACAGCAAGTTCTTTATGGTATGGGTGATATGCAGCTTGATGTTGTATCTTCGAAGCTTGCTGCAAAGTTTCAGGCTGAAATGGAACTCAAGGATGCAAAGGTTGCATATAAGGAAACCATCAAAAAGAAGGTTAAGGTTCAAGGTAAGCATAAGAAACAGTCGGGCGGACACGGTCAGTACGGTGATGTTTGGATTGAGTTTGAGCCTTGCTATGAAGAGGAATTTGTATTTGCTGAACACGTTTCTGGCGGCTCTGTTCCCAAAAACTTCTTCCCCGCAGTTGAAAAAGGACTTCGTGACAGCATTCAGAAGGGCGTTCTCGCAGGATATCCTGTTACAAATGTAAAAGCAACTCTTGTTGATGGCTCATACCATCCTGTTGATTCATCTGAAATGGCATTCAAAACAGCAGCTTCTATCGCATTCAAAGAGGGTATGAAGCAGGCAGCTCCCGTTCTTCTTGAGCCGTTTGGAACGCTGGTTGTGAATGTATCCGATAAGCTCATGGGTGATATAATCGGAGATATTAATAAACGTCGCGGTCAGGTTCTTTCAATGGATAATGCCGAAAATGAACGCGGAAGAAAAATGGTTACTGCAAATGTTCCTATGAGTGAGCTTGCATCTTATGCTATGGATTTACGTAGTATGACACACGGTCGTGCGTCGTTTACTCTCGAATTTTTGGAGTACAGAGAGGCGCCTGCAAATATCGTTTCAAAAATAGTTGCTGAGGCTGAAAAAGAAGATTAAGTCATATAAACACTATTTATCGAATAAACATATAACAAAAAGCAAAAAGGTTGTGCTGATTCTATGTATGTTATTTCGGTAAAGTTTAATATGAAAAAATTTCTTTCGGCTGTGGCTGTTATATGTGTCGCTGTTGCGATATTTTGTGTCGCTTTTCCCCAACGCTCAAGCGATGTTTTGAGCAGCAAGGTCGATAAATCCGGTAAAACGACCCAGGAACATATTGATTTTTTAAATGCTTATGGGTATAATATAACAGAAAAACCGGTTCAGATTCAGGAAATAATAATACCGCAGGAATTTAGCTCTGATTATGAAAAATATAATGAGTGTCAAAAGCTTTCGGGATTTGATCTTTCCAGATTTAAAGGATACCGTGTAAAAAAGTACACTTATAAAGTGTTAAATTATACTGACTCATCGGATGAGGTTGTTGCAAATATCTTTATATATAATGATAAAATTATTGGAGGAGATATTAGTTCTACAACACTTGGTGGGTTTGTACACGGGTTTATCAAAGAATAATTTTAAAAGACTGCGTTTTTTCGCAGTCTTTTATTTTGGGTATGTTATGAGAATAGATAAATATATTTGTGATACTATAAATATTACGAGAACTGCAGTAAAGCAAAAAATATCCAGAGGCTGCGTTTTTGTTGATGGCAATCGTGTTCGTTCATCATCGTTTCAGGTGGATGAAAACGCATCTGTTGTTGAAGTTGACGGTAAAAAGATTGAATATAATAAATATGTCTATTTAATGATGAATAAACCGGCCGGTGTTATAAGCGCATCTTCAGATAAAAAATGTAAAACGGCAATTGATCTTATTGATGAAAAGGACAGAAAAAAAGATTTATTTGTTGCCGGCAGACTTGATAAAGACACGACCGGCTTTTTGCTTATAACGAATGACGGAGATTTTGCTCATAATATTTTGTCCCCCAAAAAACATATTTATAAAACCTATCTTGTTACTCTTGAACATAATAATGTTGAAGGATATAAAGAAGCTTTTGAGAACGGGATTGAGATTGATAATGGATATAAGTGCAAAAGTGCACGTTTTGAGCATATCGAAGACAACTGCTGTACCGTTGAAATATGTGAGGGAAAATTCCATCAGATAAAGCGTATGTTTGAGGCGCTTGGCAATAAAGTAGAAGAGCTTAAGCGCGTAAAAATGTCTGATGTTGCACTTGATGATGATCTTCAATACGGCGAATATAGGCCTCTTACTGAAGCAGAACTTGAACATTTTATGAACAAAATGCACAAAAATGACGCTTGAAAATTAAAATAGAGGTCATTTTAGTTCAATTTGTACAAAAAGAACGGGGCATTTTTGTAAAAAAAATCATTTGATTTTTTAAAATAATATGTTATAGTATATTATAGTAAAATTTAAAACGATTTTAATGTGACTTAGGAGGAACATTTTAATGGCAAGTCTATCTTTACAAGGCATTTATAAAAGATATCCCGGCGGCGTTGTTGCTGTATCGGATTTCAATCTTGAAATTGAAGACAAGGAATTTCTTGTACTTGTAGGTCCTTCAGGTTGTGGTAAATCTACAACTCTTAGAATGATTGCAGGTCTTGAAGAGATCACAGAGGGTGAACTTTATATCGGTGACAGAGTTGTTAACGATATCGCACCTAAGGATAGAGATATCGCGATGGTTTTCCAGAACTATGCTCTTTATCCGCATATGACTGTTTTTGATAACATGGCTTTCGGTCTTAAACTCAGAAAGACACCGAAGGATGAAATCAAACGTCGTGTTGAAGAGGCTGCAAAGATTCTTGATATCAGCCACCTTCTCGACAGAAAGCCGAAGGCTCTTTCTGGTGGTCAGCGTCAGCGTGTTGCTCTCGGTCGTGCTATCGTTCGTGAGCCTAAGGTATTCCTTCTTGACGAACCGCTTTCAAACCTTGATGCTAAGCTTCGTGCACAGATGAGAACAGAGCTTTCAAAAATCCATCATAATCTTGCTACTACATTTATCTACGTTACTCATGACCAGACTGAGGCTATGACAATGGCTACCAGAATCGTTGTTATGAAAGACGGCTTTATTCAGCAGGTTGATACTCCTCAGAACCTTTACAAATATCCTTGCAATATGTTTGTTGCCGGATTTATCGGTTCACCCCAGATGAACTTCTTTGATGCTGATATCACTGAAAAAGCAGACGGATTATACCTCGAGTTCAAGGGTAACTCACTTAAGCTTCCCGAAAACAAGGTAAATGACGATGTTAAACAGTATGCGGGTAAAACCGTTGTTGTTGGTATCCGTCCTGAAAATGTTCACGACGAAGAAAGATATCTCGAAGCACAGCCCGAATACGCAGTTGACGCTAAGGTTGAAGTTGCAGAGCTTATGGGTGCTGAAACATTCCTTTACCTTGACATTGACGGTGCTAAGGTTACAGCTAAGGTTGCTCCTACAACAACAGCTCAGGCTGACGATGAAATTAAAGTTGTTCTTTCACTCGAAGCTATTCATCTCTTCGATAAAGAAACACAGAGAACAATCATTAACTAATTTTTGTGCAATTTAACTGCTGCATTTCTTTAATGCAGCAGTTTTTTATTGTCAAAAATGTTAAAAAAACACTTGATTTTTACTTTAATTATATCTTGTTGTGCAATTTTAACATAAAATTTATAAAAAAACTGTTG
>JAZQDN010000007.1:0-4081 GCA_045546815.1 Eubacteriales bacterium | reverse complement strand
ATGTACTTCCTTAAACTCCACCACCTTGTAGATGATAAAATACATGCTCGTTCAACCGGTCCTTACTCACTCGTTACACAACAGCCTCTTGGCGGTAAGGCTCAGTTTGGTGGACAGCGTTTTGGCGAGATGGAAGTTTGGGCGCTTGAAGCTTATGGCGCTGCATATACACTTCAGGAAATCCTTACTGTTAAATCGGACGATATCGTTGGTCGTGTCAAGACATATGAAGCTATCGTTAAAGGTCAGAATGTTCCTAAGCCCGGTATTCCCGAATCATTCAAGGTTCTTGTAAAAGAGTTGCAATCACTTGCACTTGATTTTAAAGTTCTTTCAAAAGATATGCAAGAGATTGATCTTAAAGAAACATTTGAAGACGATGATGATGAAATTTACGATGATAAATTCAGAAAGAAAGCTGAAAGCGGTGTTGGTGTAGACGAAGTGTTCGAAGAAATGAACGAAGAACAGTCATCACAAGCGGATGAGGATGCTGAAGACGATGATGATATCATCGATTTGGTAATTGATGAAGAAGCTGATGATTGGACAGACGATTCAGAAGACTTTGGAGACAACGAAAACGACGATGATCTCTATATTGAGATAGAGTAATAACCGACACAAAACCTGAAAGGAGTAATTTATAATATGGAATTCAATACATTTGAAGCCATAAAAATCGGTCTTGCATCTCCTGTTAAAATTAGAGAGTGGTCTTACGGCGAAGTTAAAAAGCCTGAAACTATAAACTACAGAACCTTGAAGCCCGAAAAAGATGGACTTTTCTGTGAAAAAATATTTGGACCTACAAAAGACTGGGAATGTCATTGCGGTAAATATAAGAGAATTAGATTTAAAGGTAAAATATGTGACAAGTGCGGCGTTGAAGTAACAAAGGCTAAGGTTCGTCGCGAGAGAATGGGTCATATTGAGCTTGCAACTCCTGTTTCACACATATGGTATTTTAAAGGTATTCCTGCACGTATGGGTCTTATGCTTGACCTTTCGCCGAAGGAACTTGAAAAGGTACTCTATTTTGACTCTTATATTGTAACAGACCCCGGTGATACACCCCTTGAAAAGAAACAACTTCTTACTGATGCTGAGTATGCTGAAATGCGTGAGCGCTATGAAGATGACTTCAGAGCCGGTATGGGTGCTGAATACATCAAAGAGCTTCTCGCTGAAATTGATCTTGAAGAAACTTCAAAAGAACTCAAAGAGGCTTTGGAAGAAGCAACCGGTCAGAAGCGTGCTAAAATTATTAAGAAAATCGAAGTTGTTGAAGCATTTAAAAATTCAGGTAATCGTCCTGAATGGATGATTCTTGATGCAATTCCTGTTATCCCACCTGAACTTCGTCCTATGGTTCAGCTCGATGGCGGCAGATTTGCAACGTCTGATCTTAATGATCTTTACAGACGTGTTATTAACAGAAATAACCGCCTTAAGAGACTTCTTGAGCTTGGCGCTCCTGATGTAATTGTAAGAAATGAAAAACGTATCTTACAGCAGGCTGTTGATGCTCTTATTGACAACGGCCGCAGGGGTAGACCTGTTACAGGTCAGAATAACCGTCCTCTCAAGTCACTTTCGGATATGCTTAAAGGTAAGCAGGGACGCTTCCGTCAAAACCTTCTCGGTAAGCGTGTTGACTACTCGGGTCGTTCGGTTATCGTTGTTGGCCCTGAACTTAAAATTTATCAGTGCGGTGTTCCGAAGGAAATGGCAATTGAACTTTTCAAGCCTTTTGTTATGAAAAAACTTGTTGAAGACGGACACGCTACAAATATCAAATCAGCCAAGAAAATGGTTGAGAAGATGCGTAAGGAAGTATGGGATGCGCTTGAGGATGTTATCAAAGACCATCCCGTTATGCTTAACCGTGCGCCTACACTTCACAGACTTGGTATTCAGGCTTTTGAGCCCGTTCTTGTAGAGGGTAGAGCACTTAAACTCCATCCGCTCGTATGTACAGCTTTTAACGCTGACTTTGACGGTGACCAGATGGCTATTCACGTGCCTCTTTCAGCAGAAGCACAGGCAGAAGCTCGTTTCCTTATGCTCTCTGCAAACAACCTTTTAAAACCGCAGGATGGTCGTCCTGTAACCGTTCCTACACAGGATATGGTTCTCGGTTCATACTACCTTACTATTGTTAAGGAAGATGAAATCGGTGCAGGTAAAGTATTCAAAGACAAAAACGAAGCTCTTATGGCTTATGAAAACGGTGTTGTCGGTCTTCATGCGCCCGTTAAAGTTCGTATAACTGACGAATGGAACGGCAAAATGGAATCGAGAATTATCGATTGTACTGTCGGTCGTCTTATCTTTAATACCCCTGTTCCGCAGGACCTCGGCTTTGTTGACAGATCCGATCCTGCTAAAATCTTTGACCTTGAGGTTGACTTTATTGTAACCAAAAAGACTCTTGATAAGATTATCTATGGTTGTATCAAAACTCACGGTAGTACTGTTACTGCTGAGGTTCTTGATAACATCAAGTCGCAAGGCTATAAGTTCTCAACACGCGGTGCAATTACTGTTTCTTGCTCGGATATGACAGTTCCGCCGCAGAAAAAAGAATTTATCGAAATAGCAGAACGTAAAATCGACAAAATCACAAACGATTATAAATACGGCTTTATTTCAGATGATGACAGATACAATCTTGTTATTAAAACCTGGGATGAAACGACCAAGGATGTTACAAACGCCCTTCAAAACTATCTTGATAAGTTTAACCCCATCTATATGATGGCAAACTCGGGAGCCCGTGGTTCTATGAACCAGATCAGACAGCTTGCAGGTATGCGTGGCCTTATGGCTAACACATCTGGTAAAGCAATCGAAATTCCGATTCGTTCAAACTTCCGTGAAGGTCTTAATGTTATCGAGTACTTTATTTCATCTCGTGGTGCTCGTAAAGGTCTTGCTGATACCGCTCTTCGTACAGCTGACTCGGGTTATCTTACACGTCGTCTTGTTGATGTTTCGCAGGATGTTATTATCCGTGAAGCTGATTGCGGTGCACAAGATGGTCTTATTGCCTCAGATATCGTTGAAGGTGACGGAAAAGAACAAACCGTTATCGAAGCACTTCGCGACAGACTTATTGGTAGATATCTTGTTAATGATTTTGTTGACGAGGCTACGGGAGAGGTTCTTGTTTCTAAAGACAAGATGATGAATGATGCTGATGTTGATATACTTGAAGCAAACGATGTTAAAGAAATTGAAATTCGTTCAACACTTACTTGTCGTTCACGTCACGGTGTTTGTGCAAAATGCTACGGTTCAAACCTTGCCAACGGTAATCCCGTTCGTGTAGGTGAGGCTGTTGGTATTATTGCAGCTCAGTCAATCGGTGAGCCCGGTACACAGCTTACCATGCGTACTTTCCATACCGGTGGTGTTGCTTCGGCTGAAGATATTACACAGGGTCTTCCCAGAGTTGAAGAACTTTTCGAGGCTCGCCGTCCAAAGAAGACAGCTGTTCTTGCCGAGGAGTCAGGCGTTATCTATCTTGATGAAAGCGAAAAACCCGAAAACGATAATAATACTCACGTTATTATTAAGCTTGATGATGGCGGCGAATTACCGATGGCAATTCCGTTTGGCCTTAAATATAAGGATTCGCTTGAAGGCAAGCATGTTAATAAAGGTGATATAATTTCAGATGGTGTTATTAATCCGCACGATGTTCTTCGTCTTAAAGGCGAAATCGCTGTTCAGGATTACTTGATAAAAGAAGTTCAGAACGTTTACCGCCTGCAAGGTGTTGATATCAACGATAAGCATATCGAGGTTATTGTTCGTCAGATGATTAGAAAAGTTCGTATTGATGATCATGGAACTGATCAGATGCTTATTGGTACTCTTGCTGATAAGTACGAAGTTGAAGAAAAGAACAAAGAAATTCGTGATAGAATTGAAGCGGGTGAAAAGACTCTTACAGAAATCGTATCATCGCCTGTACTTCTTGGTATTACCAAAGCTGCACTTGCAACTGACTCTTTCTTCTCGGCTGCATCCTTCCAGGAGACAACAAAAGTTCTTACCGATGCTGCTATCAAAG
>JAZQDN010000006.1:0-20635 GCA_045546815.1 Eubacteriales bacterium | reverse complement strand
ATATTTTAGCAAAATAAACAATTTTATTTTTGTTAAACATTTTCATATACCGTTTTTTGTTTTCAAAAATATACGCATATATAAATTACGCATATATAAATAAGGAAAAAATTTCTTTACTGACAAATAAAAAGGCGGGCTCCAAAGAGTCCGCCGTAATTTTTTTATTCTGCAGTTTTTTGCTTGACCGCCTCAAAATCCTGTTCAATGTCCTTTGAGGGAGGTACTGTCATAAGCGACACCGCAACTATGCAAATTGACGAAACGATAAACGCGGGGAGCAGCTCATAGATTGCAAAAATTCCGCCGAGGCCGCTGATAACAAGCTTCCACAGGAAAACCGTTGCAGCACCGCCAACCATACCGGCAATTGCGCCCGCAAGGATAGGCGGAAGCGAATTTGACGCAAGAGTGATAAAGATATGTACCGACTGCAAGACCGATCGCTGTCCACGATGCGTCGGCAAGACCGCACCAATACGCAACGCCCGGCAGGCCCATCAGAAGCCAACCGCTGTAAAGAGATTGTTAACAAAAATTCGGCACTTTAACAAAATATCTTGACAAAGTGGATTTCTTCTACTAAAATATTTTTATATAAAGCGTTTGAGCGGAAACAAGTAGCCTGCTCCGATATGCAAAAGAGAGCTGTTGGTTGGTGCAAAACAGTTGTATACTGGCAGGGCGAATTCATTCTGTTAGCTGTGGACTGAAGGTTTTACTGCGTAGGTCTTACCGGTTGCAACCGTTATATTGCAGGGGTGTGAGTTGCACCCGTTAAGGCTCTTTTTGTGAAAAAAGGGTGAAGCAGAGTGGTAACACGGTTTATAATCGTCCCTGCATCGATGGATGCAGGGATGTTTTTATTTTAAAAAAAGGAGAAAACTATTATGAAAAGAATTATCGCACTCGTTATGGCAGTTGTAATGTGCACATGTATGTGTGTATCGCTCACATCTTGCGGTAACAAAACAGACTACACCGTTGGTATCTGTCAGCTTATGGAGCATGAGTCGCTCGATAAGGCTACAAACGGATTTATCGCCGCTGTTGAGGAAGAGCTTGCAAAAGCAGGCAAGACCGTTACCTTTGACACACAGGTAGCAGGCGGTGCAGAGCTTTGCCCAACAATCGCAAACGCTTTCAAGGCAAAAAACGTTGATCTTATTATGGCTAACGCAACACCCGCACTCCTCGCGGCTGCCAATGCAACACAGGATATTCCTGTTTTAGGTACATCTGTTACTGATTACAGTGACACCTTCGCAGGCAACATCCCTACAAACGTTACAGGTACATCTGACGCAGTTCCCTTTGACGAGCAGGCTAAAATGATGATCGATTCACTCGGTCTTGTTGAAGGCGACATCGTTGGCGTTCTTTTCTGCTCAAACGAGTCAAACTCAGCTATCCAGTACAACGCTGTTAAAAAGCTTTTTGAAGAAAAGAAGATCGTTGTAAAATCATACACATTCTCTGAAACAACAGAGCTTCAGGCACTCGTTACCGCTATGGCTAACGAATGTAAGGCAGTTTACGTGCCCTCTGACAACACAGTTGCAGACAACGACGCTATCGTTGGTACAATCTGTAATGATAAGAAGGTTCCTGTTTACACAAGCTACGGCGGCAACATCTGCTACGCAAGCCTTGCTATCGACTACGAAGAGCTCGGCCGCGAAACAGGTAAAATGGCTGCTGAAATCCTTCTCGGTAATAAGACTGTAACTCACTTTGAGATCAAAACTCTCACTCCTTCAGTTACATACAACAGCGAACTCTGCGCACAGCTCGGTATCACTGTTCCCGAAAACTAAACGACTACTTTTTGAGGTGAATGATGGCTTTTCTAAATGCATTACCCGGTGCGATAGCAGAGGGGCTTATATGGGGACTTATGGCGATCGGCGTGTATATTTCCTACAAAATACTTGATATTGCCGATCTTACCGTTGATGGCTCCATTTGTACCGGCGGATGTGTTTGCGCAGTACTGATATTAAACGGTGTGCCGGCGTGGCTTAGCGTTATTGTTGCATTTTTGGCCGGAGCTCTCGCCGGTGTTGTGACAGGGCTTTTGAATACCGCACTCGGTATCCCGTCAATACTTGCCGGCATTCTTACACAGCTTATGCTGTATTCGGTGAACCTTGCAATTCTCGGTTCAAAATCGCTCGCATCACTCGTTGGCGGTACACACAAGGTTATGCTCTCTATGAGCGACAATATAATGGCAATTGTTGTTGCAGGACTTATAATCGCGGCAACAATCGTGGTGCTGTGGCTGTTTTTCTACACAGAGGTCGGTCTCACCCTTAAATCAACGGGTGACAACCCCGACATGAGCCGCGCACAAGGCGTAAACGTCAATTTCAACAAGGTTCTAGGTCTTGCTATTTCAAACGGTATCGTGGCTTTTGCAGGTGCGCTCCTTGCACAGTATAAGGGCTCTGCAAATATCAACGACGGTAAGGGCGCAATCGTTATCGGACTTGCGGCGATATTTATCGGTCTTTCCGTTTCACTCAAAATCAAGCCCAACTTTGTTGTAAGTCTTATCGGCGTTGTCGGCGGCGGGATTGTTTATTACATTATTTACAGCCTTGTTGTAATTATGGGTCTTAAAACAGACTATCTCAAAATGCTGTCGGCGATTATAGTTGTACTGTTCCTTGCTGTACCCTATCTCAAAGGAAAGTATTTTACAAAGCAAAAACCGTTACCGATAAATGAAGGAGGTAACGACAATGCTTAAAATTACAAATCTTCAAAAAACCTTTAACCCCGGTACAGTCAATGCAAAAACCGCGTTAAGCGGACTTGACCTTACACTTAATGACGGTGATTTTGTGACGGTTATCGGCGGCAACGGCGCAGGTAAATCGACAATGCTCAACGCCATCGCAGGCGTGTGGAAGCCCGACTACGGTACGATAGAGATTGACGGCGTTGACGTTACAAATATGCCGGAGCACAAGCGCGCACAGTTTTTAGGCCGCGTTTTTCAGGACCCGATGAAAGGCACATCACCCGACATGGAGATTGCTGAAAACCTTTCGATTGCGGCGCGCCGCGGCACAAAGCGCAAGCTGGTTTGGGGCATAAAAAAAGCAGAGCGTGAGCAGTATAAAGAGTTGCTCGCAACATTAGAGCTCGGGCTTGAATCGCGTCTGTCAGCAAAGGTGGGATTGCTCTCGGGCGGTCAGCGGCAGGCAGTAACACTGCTTATGGCAACACTTAAACAGCCAAAGCTGTTGCTTCTTGACGAACACACTGCGGCGCTCGACCCCAAAACTGCCGCAAAGGTTTTGGAAATCACTGACAAGCTTGTAACAGAAAATAAGCTTACCACGCTTATGATAACCCACAATATGCACGATGCTATTGCGCACGGCAACCGACTCATTATGATGCATGAGGGCAGAGTTGTTGTTGACGTTTCGGGCGAGGATAAGAAAAAGCTGACGATAAGTGAGCTGCTCGGACTTTTTGAAAAGGCAAGCGGCAGTGCTTTTACAAGCGATAAAGTAATGCTTTCTAAATAAACAAAAAACCGCAAGGCACACTTGCGGTTTTTCTTTGGGAGAAAAAATGAGAGTTGCTATTTGCTGTTTAAACTCAAAATTTATACATATATCTAGCGCGCCGTGGTGTCTTTTGGCGGGCGTGAAAAAATTTTCAAAAACCGATGTTGATGCCGCAGTTTTTGAAAGCACGATAAACGCCGATCCCGACGTTTTTGCCGACAAAATAATAAAAGAAAATCCCGATGTCGTTTCTTTTTGCTGCTATATCTGGAATATAACGCAAACACTGTATATATGTCAAAAAATCAAGTCGGCGCTCGGATGCACCGTCGTGCTCGGCGGACCGGAGGTCGCATACCGCGGTAAAGATGTTTTGCAAAAACACGCTTTTATCGACTATGTGCTGGCGGGCGAGGGCGAGTTCAGCTTTCCCGTGTTTTTGGATATGCTGAACGGCAGCTTTGAAAAGGCAGATGTCAGCGGGCTGTTTTACCGCGAAAATGGTGAAATTTTATCCGTTCCCGAAGCGGTGTATACCGACACACCGCCGTCGCCGTATAGTGATGCATACTTTGAGGCGCTGCGCGGCAGGATATGCTACATCGAGTCATCGCGCGGGTGCCCCTTTCGGTGTGCTTTCTGTCTGTCGGGCAGGGTGTCAAAGCTGAGATTTTTTGACATTGACCAGACAAAAGCCGATATTATCCGCCTTTCACAAAGCGGTACACAGACGGTAAAATTTGTTGACCGTACATTTAACGCAAGCGAGCAGCACGCAAACGAAATACTTGAGTTTATTTCGGAAAACTACGCAAACGCTATTCCGCAGGGTATTTGTTTTCACTTTGAAATTGCGGGCGATATTTTAAAAGAGAGTACGATGCGGATTTTAAGCAAAATGCCGCGAGGCGCAGTTCAGCTTGAAATCGGTATGCAGTCATTTAATGAAAACACCCTGCTTGCAATCAACCGCAAAACCGACTGCAAAAAGCTGGTAGATAACATAAAGCGACTGCTTGATTTTGGCAATATGCATATTCATATCGACCTTATTGCAGGACTGACGGGCGAGGATATCGAGAGCTTTGAAAAAAGCTTTAACATCGGCTTTGGCTTACACGCACATATGCTCCAGATGGGGTTTTTAAAGCTGCTTTACGGCGCTGATATGCGTGAAAATCCCGATAAATACCCCTGTGAATTTGACAGCGAGCCGCCGTACGAGGTATCGAGCACACCTTGGCTGACGCGGCAGCAGGTGGCGACACTCAAAGCAACTGAGGATGCGGTTGACAGGCTGTACAACAGCGGACGATTTTTGCTGACGCTTGAGTATCTGTTAAAATCGACAGAGCTCACTCCGTTCAAGTTGTTTTATGAGTTCGGAAACGAAACAAACGGTGCGGGGTGTGACCTTGGCACATACGCCGTTAAGGTTTATGATTTTTTCAAAAGCAGGTGTGACAGCGAAATTTTACGTGAGATGATAGTGTGTGACCTGCTTGCCTGCACGTCGGCACTGCAGATACCAACAACGCTTAAAATAGTCGACCCGATGCACAAAAAAGCAAAGTCGATGTTTGCTAAAACCACCAAAATTGCAATACTCAAAAAAAGCGGTAAAATCTTTGCCGCCGACCACGAAAGCGCACGCGACTTTTTCGGCAGGTTTTCGTGTAAATTTTATGATCTTGATATATTAAAAAAACCCGACAGAGAATAATCTCTGTCGGGTTTAATTATTTTTTAAGAGTTAATACTTCTGACGTGTCGTAGATTGTGCCGAAGTTATCGTTGAATTTAATGTCTGCGGTAAGTCCGTCGAGTGTTATCGCACAGCCGACGTGCACACGCTTTTTGTCCTCGTTTTTATAATAGCGCGAGCCGACAATTACCGGGCAGGTCTGGCCCTTATGGTCAAGGTTTCCGCCAACGTGCGCAACGCTTGTGCCGTGAAGGTGGCCCGTGATAAACAGCTGCGGGTCGATCGTCTCACCGATACGCTTTACCCACTTACCGAAAAGCTCCTGCTCAATATCAAACGGCGGACGGAGTGTGGCAACAAACGGATTATGCACGATTACAAATCTGTATTCAATGCCCTCATCCTTATATTCTTCAGCCTTGATAACGCTCTCGATAAACTCGTCCTCTTCAAGTCTGAACTCGTGGCACGCCATCGTATTGCCGTATTCTGCGTGGTTATCGGGTTTATCCTCGCCTGTGTCAAGCACCAACCCCCAAACCCTACCAAGACGGAAGGTGTAGTATGAATTACCGTGGAAATTGGGTGTGTAATCTGCAATTTTTTCAGCATAGATACCGCGGGTATCGTGGTTTCCGCGTGAAAATACAACGGGACGCGAGCCGCCCGTTATAGCCTCGCACAGCTGGTACACAAGGTCAAAGTTTTTGATATCGCCGCTATGGTCCATAATATCGCCGTTTAAAATAAGCAAGTCGATATCGTCACCAAAGTATGCGCCCGCCTTTGACGGAGCATCAAACTGACCGTGAGTATCCGAAAGATGATAGATTCTGATAGGACCGTCGGTTGATACCGGCTTAAAGCTGTAGGTCTGCGACACGATATCCTCAGTATCGCTAAAATACGGCTTACGCTCTATCATTCTGCGGTAATTGATTGTATATTCTTTTGCGGCGTCAAGCTCTGCCATCGGCACATTTACGCGATGGATAATCTCTTTTGAGCGGATAACACCGTTTGAATGGTCATAGTAATTTTTACCGTTAACGGTCACCCAGAACAGCAGCTCCGAGCGCGCCATAACCATAATCTGATACTTATTACCTACTGCAAAAACAGCAGGAGCACTTTTAAGCTCATAAAGCTTTTCAGGTATATTCATTATAGAACACCTCACAAAAATAAATTATATTTATAATACATTTACAAAAATCAAAGGTCAATAATTTACTTGAATTTTTCCAAGTTTTCTGTTTTAAAGCCTGTTCTGCACACGGACGCATAGCGATAGTCAAAGCCGTGCTCTGTGAGAGCAGTGAGCATATACGACGGGTTGAGAGTCGCCTCCGCCGAGCAGGCAAGGGTCGTCTTGATTTTAACGCCACCGTCAAGCTCTGTTATTTCAAACGTTTTTATAAACTGCGTGATATCAACAGTCGACTCGCCGCGCTTTGTCTTTTTTACCATTTCAACAGGGTGTGCAAAAAACTCCGCAATGCTTTTTGCGCTGTGATTTGTTGTAAGTGTTATCACGTAATCGGCAAAGGCGATATCCTTCATTTTGGTTTTTGGGGTATACACCTCGTTTACCGAAAGTGCGGGCGGAAAGCACGCCTTCAGCACATCAGCGTCAAGCTTTGCATCAAGGTTCAGTCTGAAATCCATAATCTCGGCGGTGCTTTCATAACCAAGCGAAAGCGGAGGCGTAAAGACAATGTGCGGACGTGGCGTAAAGCCCTCGCTCATCCAGATATCAAGATGCGAGCGGCGAAGCGCACGCGACACGGTACGCATAAGGTCAAGATGTGAAAACCACATAGCCGAGCCGGTCTTATTGAAAATAACGCGGACCTCTTTAAAGGGTACATTAGACATTACAGCTGCCCCCTTCCAAAAGCTTTGATGCACCGCAGCCTGTGCAGCCCTGCTTGCAGTTTTGCGTAGTCTGACCGTCATATGCGCGCTCTGCTTCTCTTTGCAGATACGCCTTCGTTACGCCGACCTTTATAAAGTCCCACGGCAGAATTTCAGAAAACTCACGCTTTCGGTTTGCGTAAAAAGCGGGGTCAACGCCGCATTTTTCAAAGGCGTTGTCCCAGGCGGTATTGTCAAAGCACTCGTCCCACGCCTCAAGACGTGCGCCCGTTTTGCTCATTTCATAGAGCACCGCACCGAGACGGCGGTCACCGCGGGCAAGCACCGCCTCGATTCTCGACATATACGGCTCGTGCATTGCAATCTGCGCGCGGATAGTTTTAAATCGCTCGCGGAGCAGACCTTGCTTTTCAAATATCGTATCAAAGTCGTCCTGCGCTTCCCATTGAAACGGTGTAAACGGCTTTGGCACAAAGATAGATGCCGATGAAGTGACAGTCACCCTGCGGTTACGCTTTTCCCTGTCGACGCTGAAAAATATATCCATTACGTGCGCTGACAGGTCGGCAATACCCTCAACATCTTCCAGTGTTTCGGTGGGCAGACCCGTCATAAAATAAAGTTTTACCGATGAGTTACCGTTTTCAAACGACATACGGCAGCTTTTGTCGATATCCTCAATTGTAACGTTTTTGTTTATAACATCGCGAAGGCGCTGTGTGCCCGCCTCGGGCGCAAAGGTGAAGGTGGATTTTTTTACGCGCGTTATCTTTTCGGCAAGCTCCTTTGAAAAGTTGTCAATACGTAGCGACGGCATTGACAGATTTATCTTTTTAGGCTCGGTGAGCTTTAAAAGCTCGTCCACAAGCCGCTCAATATCGGGGTAGTCACTTGACGAAAGCGAGCAGAGCGACAGCTGCTCGTAGCCTGTGCACTCAAGAAGCGTGTCCGCCTGCTTTACAAGTGTATCAACCGACTTTGCGCGTATCGGTCTGCACAGCATACCCGCCTGACAAAAACGGCAGCCGCGTATGCAGCCGCGGAAAAGCTCGATTGTCACTCTGTCGTGCACCGTTTCAATATACGGCACGATCTGGGTGTCGGGAAAATAAACACTGTCAAGGTCTTTTACGATTGCCTTTGTAACGGTCCTCGGCACATCTTCATATCTTGGCTCAAATGCCGCGATAGTGCCGTCGGCATTATAGGTAGTACTATATAATGAAGGCGCATAAACGCCGTCAATTTTTATCGCTTCTTTAAAAAACTCCTCTCGCGACAGACCCTGCGCCTTTGCACGCGACAGCGCATTTGACAGCTCGATAAGCTGGGTCTCACCCTCGCCGATAGTGAACAGGTCAATAAAATCGGCATGCGGCTCGGGATTATAGGCACACGGACCGCCTGCAATAACGATATTGTCAAGACCCGCTCTGTCACACGCCTTAACGGGTACACCGCCGAGAGACAGCATACTTAAAACGGTGGTATAGCACATTTCGTACTGAAGTGTAAAGGCGATTATGTCAAAATCACAAAGCTCGGTTTTGCTTTCGAGCGAAAAAAGCTTCATCTCCGCTTTTTTCAGCTCCGATTCCATATCGGGCCACGGCGCACAAACGCGCTCGCACCAGATATTATCCTGCGAGTTGAGCGCACCGTAGAGGATACGGTAGCCGAGGCAGGACATTGCGATATCGTATATATCGGGAAAGCAAAAGGCAAAGCGGATGTCCACCTTTTTGCTGTCCTTTACACATTCAAACAGCTCGCCGCCCGTATAGCGCGCAGGCTTTTGTACAAGCGGCAAAATACTGTTTAATTTTTGCATATCAACTGTCATATATTTTTTACTCCTAAAAAAAGTACAAAAAGATAGAGGCATATAAGCATAAGAGAAAGGTTATAGCCTGACTTTATCAGTATTATAACAGATAAAACCAAAAGGGGCAACAAAAATATGATACTGACAGCTTTTGTTATTTTTCCTGCAAGCGAGAGCGTGCTGTGTCGGCACAGCTGTAAATACAGCACCCTGCCGCCGTCAAGCGGGTAGATGGGGATTATATTTATTATAAATATTGAGAGGTTTGAAAGCGCGCAGAACATTGTGTACTCGTTTTTTAACGCAAACGGCAAAAAGATTATAAACATAAAAAAAGACGCAAGCGGTCCTGCAAGCGCCACTGCCGTCTCGTGATTATAGCTAAGCATATCGGAGCAAAGGCTTATGCCGAAACCCACGGCTTTGAGGCTTTTCACTTTGCCGCCCAAAAGCCGCAGCACTATTATGTGCCACGCCTCGTGCCACAGCGAAAATAAAACCGCAAAAATCGCAAGCCAGCTGCCGTCAATTAAAATAAACGCCGTCATAAAGATTATGAGCAGCGGGGAGAGCTTATATCTGTGCATAGAGATAGTCCGCGGGGTCAACACGCTGTCCGTTTTTGCGGATTTCAAAGTGCAGGTGGGTGCCGGTGCTCTTACCGGTTGAGCCGATAATACCGACTGTGTCGCCCGCCGCAACACTGTCGCCTTCTTTTACAAGCACCTTTGACATATGCGCATAAAAGGACGAGAGATCGCCGTGGTTTATAAGGACGCAGTTACCGAAAACAGCGTCATCCTTTACCCACTCGACACTGCCTGCTCTGAAGCTGTGAATCTCACTGTTCTCGCTTGCGGCAAGGTCGATGCCGTGGTGGGTGGCCAGTGTCTTTTTTGTGACAGGGTCAGTTCGGGTGCCGTAAACTGACGTTATGACCGCGTTATCGAGCGGCAGGCGCGTTACCGTTACCGAGTTTGCTGACAGATATTCAAAGGTCACCCTGTCAGCCGAGCTTAAAATTTCACCCGACGGATTTTTTTCGTCTGTTACCGCGTCGTACACGTCAGCGTTTACCTCTGCAAGCCCGCTTTTTTGTGAAAATGTTTCTTTTACAAAGCTCATCGCCTTGCTGTAAAGCTGCGGCTGCGAGGTTTTTATGTAAAATACTGCCGCAAACATAAAAAGTGCAATTATTATAAGTGTCACAAAGAATGAGCCGCGCTCTTTGGTTTTTTTCATATAAAAAACACCTCCCATAAACTATATGAGAGGTGTTTTTAAACTATTACTTAAGTATTATTTTGTAGAAATTCTTTTTGCCTTTTTTGATAACGGGCTCGCCCGACAGCTGCTCACGGGTAAGCATTGTCTTGGGGTCGTCAACCTTGACACCGTCAATCGACACACCGCCCTGTGTTACAAGACGTCTTGCCTCTGACTTTGAGGGTGCAAGACCGCCGTTTACCATAAGGTCCATAATGTTGATTTCGGTCTCAACCTCAATTTCGCACTTCGGCATATCCGAGTTGTCGCCGCCGCCTGCAAAGAGAGCCTTTGCTGCAGTCTGTGCCTTATCAGCTTCTTCTTTGCCGTGAACAAGTGTTGTAAGCTCGTATGCAAGAATTTCCTTTGCAGTGTTGAGCTGTGCGCCCTCCCAGCTGTCCATTTTGTCAATCTCCTCAAGCGGCAGGAAGGTAAGCATTCTTATAAAGCGTAAAACGTCACAGTCAGCAACGTTGCGCCAGTACTGATAAAAATCGTAAGGACTTGTCTTTTTGGGGTCGAGCCAAACCGCACCGTTTGCGGTTTTACCCATCTTTTTACCCTCCGAGTTCATAAGCAGGGTGATTGTCATAGCATACGCGTCTTTACCAAGCTTTTTACGGATAAGCTCTGTACCGCCAAGCATATTTGACCACTGGTCGTCGCCTCCGAACTGCATATTACAGCCGTAATTTTTGTAAAGATGATAAAAGTCATAGCTCTGCATTATCATATAGTTAAACTCAAGGAAGGAAAGTCCCTTTTCCATACGCTGCTTATAGCACTCAGCACGCAGCATATTATTTACAGAAAAGCAGGCGCCCACCTCGCGCAGCACCTCAACATAGTTGAGGTTCATAAGCCAGTCGGCATTGTTTATCATCATAGCCTTACCCTCGCCGAAGTCGATAAAACTGCTCATCTGTTCTTTAAAGCAGGCGATGTTGTGCGCAATATCCTCTTCAGTAAGCATTTTACGCATATCGGTTCTGCCGGACGGGTCGCCGACCATACCTGTGCCGCCGCCGAGCAGTGCAATCGGACGGTTGCCCGCCATCTGCAAGCGCTTCATAAGGCAAAGCGCCATAAAATGACCAACGTGAAGCGAATCAGCAGTCGGGTCAAAACCAATATAAAACGTTGCCTTTCCGTTGTTTATAAGTTCTTTAATTTCGTCCTCGTCGGTAACCTGGGCGATAAGTCCCCTTGCTACCAATTCTTCATAAATTCCCATATCATTTCTCCAATTAATATTACTTTCTATATTATAATGATACAATGTACTATTTCATATGTCAAAATGCGTACAAATTTTGATTTTTTGTGACATTTTTATAATTATTCACGGCTTGTGAATAATTATCTGATAGACATAATTTTTGCAAATAATCTTTTTCCAAAAAATGTTTTTAACATTTTGAACAGAGTTTTGAACATATTTCAAAACCGCTTGTCCACTGACAAAATTACCCTTTTTCGACAAGAGTTTGCCGCCTTGCAAACGCATATTCGGTTAAAAACTTTTTTAGCCGTTTAGTTTACATAATGTATCTTCTATTGATGCTGTCGCGCGTGCATTTAAATCGATGTTTGCGACATTGCCCGATAAATATTCATAGTAGCCCTGCGCGCCTACCATTGCCGCGTTATCGCCGCACAGAGAAAGCTCGGGCATATACAGCTTTTGTGATTTTTCAATGTTTGCCAAAAGCTTTTCGCGAAGCATTGAGTTTGCCGAAACACCCCCTGCAATCGCAAGCGTGTTTACGTTATATTCCTTTGCCGCCGCCAAAAAGTTATGGACTAAAACGTCGGTTACCGCGTCGCTGTACGATGCGGCAATATCCGCCTTGTTTATCTCTTCGTTTTTTTGCTCGGCATTGTGCAAATAGTTGATTATTGCGGTCTTTACGCCCGAAAACGAAAAGTCATATGGGCTGTCGTCAAAGTGCACCCGCGGGAACCTTACGGCACTGCGGTTGCCCTCCTTTGCAAGCTTATCCATATACACACCGCCGGGGTAGCCAAGCCCCATAACGCGCGCCGCCTTATCAAACGCCTCGCCTGCCGCATCATCGCGTGTTCTGCCGATTATTTTATAATCGGTATAGTCTTTTACAAGCACAATGTGCGAGTGACCGCCCGACACGATAAGCGCCAAAAAAGGCGGCTTTAAATCGGGGCTTGTTATGTAGTTTGCTGCAACGTGCGAGCGGATATGGTGCACGGGTACAAGCGGTTTTTTGTTGGCGTAGGAAAACGATTTTGCAAAGTTTACGCCGACAAGCAACGCACCGATAAGACCGGGAGCGGAGGTTACCGCAACCGCGTCAATTTCACCTACCGTAAGAGAGCTGTTTTTTATCGCCTCGTTTACAATAACGGTTATTTTTTCAATGTGACAGCGCGATGCGATCTCGGGCACAACGCCGCCGTAAATTTTATGCGTGTCTATCTGCGAATAGACCTCGTTTGAAAGCACGGTGCGACCGTCACGCACAACTGCCGCCGCGGTCTCGTCACACGAGCTCTCTATTGCCAGAATGTTCATATACTTTTCCTCATAACCAACCCGTCACATATGGGTGACGAATAATAATTTTTTCTTACAGAAATCTGTTCAAACCCGAACTTTTTATAAAGTGCGATTGCACTGTCGTTAGTGACGCGCACCTCTAAAAATATCTCCTTGACTCCGCGTCGTTTACACTCGTCAAATAAAAACTGCATAAGCACCGAGCCGATGCCGCAACAGCGTCTTTCGGGCTCTACCGCGATATCTAAAAGGTCCGCCGAGTCACAGTTTACCATTGCCGCGCCAAAGCCGCCGTCTGTCACAAACACAAAATAGCAGTCGTTTTTAAAATAGTCACAAACGGCACTCCCCGCGTTCAAAGCACGCTCGGCAAGCGACACGCAAAAATCAAGGTCGCTATCGTTTGCAAGTCTTACTTGCACTCATACCACGTCCTTCCCCACTGCGTGTCTGCAACAAGCCTTACGTTAAGCTTGAGCGCGTTTTCCATTTCGCGCGAAAGGAGCGCACAAACCGCGTCCTTTTCGTCTTCGGGTGCCTCGATAATAAGCTCGTCGTGTACCTGCAAAATAAGCTTTGCACGCAAATTTTCGTTTATAAGCGCACGGCGGGTGTTTACCATTGCAATTTTTATAATATCTGCCGCAGTGCCCTGAATGGGGGTGTTGAGAGCAACGCGTTCGCCGAACGAGCGCGTTATAAAGTTGGACGACGACAGCTCGGGCAAATACCGCCTGCGGTTTGCAAGCGTTGTAACATAGCCGTTTTCCCTTGCCCGCTCTACCACGTTTTTCATATACTCGCGCACACCGCTGTAGCGCTCAAGATAGTTGTCAATATACTGCTTTGCCTGCTTTTTGGTGGTCTTTATATCCTGTGCAAGCGAAAAGTCGGATATACCGTAAACGATGCCGAAGTTCACCGCCTTTGCATCGCGGCGCATTTCAGGCGTTACAAAGTCTTCGGGGACACCAAACACACCCGCCGCGGTAACGGTGTGGATATCAGCTCCGTTTTCAAACGCACTGAGCATCACACTGTCGTTTGCAATATGCGCAAGCACACGCAGCTCAATTTGCGAATAGTCGGCATCGACAAGCACGTTGTCATCGCCCGCCACAAACATTGCGCGCATCTCGCGGCCAAGCTGTGTACGCACGGGAATATTTTGCAAATTCGGCTCGGTTGACGAGATGCGTCCCGTTTGAGTTACCGTCTGGTTAAAGCTCGAATGGATTTTGTCCTGACCGTCGATAAGTCCGAGCAGTCCGTCGCAGTAGGTGGACTTGAGCTTTACATACTGTCGGTACTCAAGTATGCAGGCAACAATCTCGTGCTCCGATGCGAGCTTTTCAAGCACGTCGGCACTTGTAGAATATCCGCTTTTTGTCTTTTTTCCGTGCGGCAGTCCCATATGCTCAAAAAGTATGACGCCGAGCTGTTTGGGTGAGTTAATGTTAAACTCCTCGCCCGCAAGAAAATAAATTCTGTTTTCGAGTGCGCTTATGTTTGTTTCAAGCTTTTTTGAGTACTTTGTAAGCGCATCCTTATCAACCGAAAAACCGCAGTTTTCCATATCGGCAAGCACAACTGTCAGCGGGAACTCGATTTTATATAAAAGGTCGTTCTGATCACATTCATCAATCTTTTTTTGCTGATTTTGCTTAATCTCTTTTAAAACCGTAACAGCCGGTGCAATAAAATCGTCATCGGGCAGGTTTTTGTCAAGCACCGATTTTGCAATATTTTTAAGGGTGTACTCCGACACCGACGGGTCAATCACGTACTGCGCAACCTCGATATCGTAAAACGGCTCAATATCTGTTACCTGTTTTAAAAGTGTTTTGTAAAGCTCTTTTGGTTTAAACGTAGTTTTTTGTATGCGACTGTCAAGCAAAAGTGATGCATAGTCATCGATTACCGCAACGCCCTTTTGCGTGTTTGCATACATCTTGTTATCTTCTATTAAAAAGTACAATCCGTCTTTTATAAATTCGTCTGCGAGGCTGTCAGCCGATGCCGCGTATACGTTTTCAGCTTCAACGTATTCAAGGCGCGCTTCAAGTCCGAACGACTTTAAAAAGCCGTTTAACGAATAGCGGTCAAAAAGCTTTGTAAGCTCACTGTCATTATAGCCGCAGACAAGCATTTTTTCATCGGTTATTTCAATTGGCGTGTCAAGGCAGATGGTCGCAAGCTTAAGCGAAAGATAGGCACTTTCCCTGCCCTCCTCCAGCTTTTTGCGGGTACCCGCCTTTATTGATTCGTCATCGAGATTATCATAGATATTATCAAGCGTTTTAAATTTTTGAATAAGAGCAAGCGCGCCCTTTTCACCGATGCCCGCAACACCTTTAATGTTGTCAGACGAGTCGCCCATAATCGCCTTTAACTGAATAAGGTCGTGCGGCTCGAGTGCGTATTTTTCAAATATGGCGGGCTTATCTATTATTTCAACCTCTGACATACCGCCGCGCGTAACAGGCATTATAACCCGCACGGCATCGGACACCAGCTGAAAATCGTCGCGATCCCCCGAAACAATGTCGCAGGTGTGACCGTTTTGTTCGCAGTATTTTGCAAGCGTACCGATAATATCGTCCGCCTCATACCCTTCCTTTTCGTAAATACACACATTCATTGCGCGAAGGATGTCCTTTAACGGTTCAAACTGCACGCCAAGCTCATCGGGCATTGCGTGGCGGCCCGCCTTGTACTCGTCGTACATCTTGTGACGGAAGGTTTTTGCACGCATATCAAACGCAACCGCAACCATATCGGGTCGAGATATTTCAAAATACTTGAAATACAGCTTTAAAAAGCCGTAAATCGCGTTTGTCGGTGTGCCGTCGGCGGCTGTGAGCGCTTTTATCGCGTAAAACGCGCGGTTTATTATTGAGTTTCCGTCAAATACCAATAGTTTCATACAGCTTCTCCATATCGTTAGGTATCGGTGCTTCAAAATACATCTGTTGTTTTGTGATCGGGTGGGTAAAGGTTATGTTTGCCGAGTGCAGCGCGTGTCTGTTTATACCGCCCGAAAACTCGGTACCGTATAAAAAGTCGCCAGCGACAGCGTGACCGATGTGCGACATATGTACACGTATCTGATGGGTGCGTCCCGTTTCAAGAATGAGCTTTACACACGAAAAGTCAGCCCCGCGCTTTAAAACAGTGTAGTGGGTCACCGCACGCTCGCCCTTTTCAAAATCAACACAGCGCTTTATTGTCGAGCCGTCCTCACGGGCAATCGGCGCGTCAACCGTGCCGCTATCATCCTTTACACAGCCCTCGACAATCGCAATATACTCGCGGGTTATCCGTTTTTCTTTAAGGTCGTCGGACAAAATACCCGCCGCAAGCGCATTTTTTGCAATTAGAATTATACCGCTTGTATTTTTATCAAGTCTGTTTACAGAGCGTATTGTACAATCGTCGTTTTTTTGCTTGAAATAGTAGGCAAGCGCATTTGCAAGAGTGTTATCAAAATTATCCTGCGAGGGATGCGTTGCCATAAACGGCGATTTGTTACACACAATAACGTCGCGATCCTCGTAAACAATATCAAGCGGCAGGTTTGTCGGCACAACAGCCGACTGTTCTTTTTCACGGATATACACCGTCAGTCTGTCGCCGCGCTTTAACTGCTTTTGCACAGTTACTTTTTTGTTACGGATAAGTATGCCGTGCGGGTTGTACTTGATATCCTTTATTATGCGCGACGAAAAGCCCTGTGACTTTAAAAACGTAAGCACCGTTTTTCCGTGAAAGCTTTCGTCTATGTCAAATTCGAGTTTTCGTATCATACCCTTGTTATCCAGTTATACGTGTTTGAATACTCGCCCTTTTCAATGCTGATAAGCGCGTCATACAGTTTTTTGGCAAGCTTGGGACGCTCAAGCTCAATCACATCCTCGCCGATCGTAAGCCTTGTAACAGGTAACACAAGGTCGCGGGTGTTGAGCGCAAACATTTCGTGTAAAGTACCGTTTTTGTACGCCTTTTTAAGCCAGTCGACCGACACGCGCGCAGGGGTCGCTTCAATCCCCCATTCACTTAACAGCTGCTTTGCGCTGTTTACCGTGACACCGTCGCCGCACATTACGACCCGCTCGTCTATTCGTATAAGCAGGTCGTGACCTGCAAGAGACTCGATATATCTGTTATACACACTGTCAAGCCACAGCGCACTGTCAAAGCCGTCGTCTCTTGCGCGCTTTAAGCTCTCGCGCACCGCGTGCATATAATGTGCACCGTTTTTGTGCGGATGCGACAGAATACAGTCGTTTGTGGCGATAACCGAAATCCCCTCTGCAATCGTTGTCGGCTTTACTTTTTCGAGAATTACCGTAAGCAACGCCTCGCGGACATAGTACTCGTCAGGGTCAGGGTCACACGACGCAAGCGTTATGTGAGCGTAGGTCACACCGCCCTCAAGATACGGCTTTTCAAGCTGTACAAGCTGTTTTATACCGTACACGAGAAGGTCATGAGGAACAGTCGGCAGACCCATTTGCTTTGCGCTGGCATCGAGGCGCTCAATATAGTCGTCAACACGGAAGATTGCGCTTTTTTGCGCGCTGTCCTGCGTTATACGCACCGTTTCACCGACGCATATGCCAAACGCCAGAGCACAGCTACTGACCGCAATATTGCCGCGCGGGCAAAGGTCGGCATAAAGCCAGTTGCCCTCGCGCTTATATTTTAATGAAAGCATATAGTTTGTGAAGCCGCTTTCAAAGCCATCTGCGCTTAAAAGCTTGTCACATTCTGTAAATTTAATGTCTATCACGTTTTAATTCTCCGGTTTATGTGGATTAACAATCACTGTATAATAATTATCGTAAACAGCCATACCCGGCTTTGCACCGACAGGCTTTTTTACGTTTTGTACGGGACAGTAGTCGACCTCGACCTTGAGGTCATCCTTTGCCTTGCTATAGTATGCGCAAAGTGCGGCGGCATACTCAATGACGTTATCGGGCGGCATCGTACCGTGCGACTGTATGAGCACGTGTGACGAATGCACATTTTTGGTGTGCAGCCAGATATCGTTTTTGCGCGAAAGCTTTACTGTAATAATATCGTTCTGAATATTATTTTTACCGACAAGAATTGTATAGCCGTCCAGTTCAAAGGTGCGGGGTGCTGTCGGCTTTTCGGCGCGCTGTGCCTTGCGGGTGCGCTTGAGATAGCCGCCGTTTATAAGCTCTGCTCTGATGCCGTCGGCATCGGCAATCGTCTCACAGTCGCAAAGCGACATAAACACCGAGTCGAGATAGTCAAGCTCATCCTTGTCTTTTTTTATGAGTTCTGCAAGTATCTGTGCCGAGTTTTTTGCCTTTGTATACTTTTTAAAATAAAGCTGTGCATTCTGTGCAGGCGACCTGTCGGCACGAAGAGGTATTGAGATCACGCTGCAGTTGTCGTAATAGTTTTCGCATTCAAGCTTTGTCATACCGTTTTGCATACGGTAAAGGTTTGCGTTTATAAGCTCGCCGTACACGCGATATTTTTCAGCATTTTCTGCACTTTTAAGCTCTTTTTCACGAACGGCAAGCGTGCGTGAAATACGCGAAGACAGGCGTGTTATTGCGTTAAAAAGATCCTTTGTCTTTTGTTCAAAGCGCGCTTTTTTTGAAGCGGCACCGAAAAACTGCTCCACCGTTTGCGACGGACTCTGACACGGGATGATCTCGCAAAAATCGCCGTACTGCGTTATGGGCATAAAGCAAAAATCAACAAGCTTTCCGTTGTCCTTTTGCTTTATTATGACAGGTCTGCAGTCTGCGTTTTGTATATCGTTTTTAAGATTGTTAATAAGTTCAAAAAGTCTGTCCTTATCGCCCGTTCCGAGCTGACGTATACGCATATTGCTTGCACCGCACGCGCGGTAGGCAAGCTCGCGTGCAACTATGGGTGAAATTCCGCAGACAGTGTTCATAATCGCGTTTTCAAAAACAAGCTCGCCGTTTTCAAATATTTTATCAACGCCGTCACACTCTGTAAGTGCAACCTTTCCCTCCTGCGACGGCATCGGCGTGTACTGTACACCGGGCAGGATGCATCTGCCCGACGAGTCGGACAGGTCAATACGGCGTATCGCATCGATGATTTTATTGTTGTCGTCCAGCACCAACATATTTGCAGAGCGACCCATAAGCTCAACCACCACCGACTTGTTCACCGTTTCAAAAAAGTCGTTTTTGCACTCAAAATCAATGTGTATACACCGCTCAAAATCAGGCATATACACGCGAATAAGCTTTGCACCGAGAAAGTGCTTTCGCATTACCATACAGAAGGTGGGCGGAACTGCGGGTGCTTCATACTCATCGGTTGTTATACATATACGCGGCGAGTTGGTCGACGCATTTATAAGCAAACGCGCCTTTTTGTGTCCGCGCATTACAAACACCGTTTCATCGCGCGAGGGCATAAATATTTTTTCTACACGCAGCGCCTCAAGCTCGTTATTTAACTCTTTTGTAAGATATGTCAAAAATGCTGCATCAAGCGACATTGTTATCTCCTGTCTACAGGGTTATTATCTGAAAAAGCCGTAAACTCAATGTCCGGCAAAAGCTCTTTTAACTTTTGTGTAAGCACATTGACAACGGGATTTTCCGTTTCGTAGTGTCCAAACGAAAAAATGTTTATTCCGAGGTTGCGGCAGGCAACAAACACGTTATGCTTGCATTCACCAGTAACAAGCGTGTCAACACCGAGTGCTATCGCCTCATACGGCACGGCACCGCCGCTGCCGCCCGCGCAGATAACGCGCTTTACCGGTCCGCAGATAACGGCATCACACCGCTTTGACGGAAGTGATTTTTTTACATACTCGCAAAACTCGTCGGGATCTGTTATATCGCTGTCGCCAACGCGCAGGATATCGACGCCGTCAAGCTCGGCAGACACAATGTTTTTAAGTCCGCACGCGCGTGCAAGAGTGTCGCTGACGCCGCCCTTTGCCGCGTCAAGACAGGTGTGCGCCGAAATTACGTTCACACCGCTTGCAATATAGTGAAAAACGGCGCTGTCGGGTGTTATCTTTTTAAGCGCATCGTACACAATGGGGTGGTGGCTCACAACAAGGTTTGCACCGATTTTTTTAGCAGCCTCGAGTGCTGCAAGATCAGCATCGAGCGTTACAAGCACCCGTGTCACCTCCACCGATTTATCGCCGCACAAAAGACCGACATTATCCCAGGGGTATGCGCTCTTAAAATCACAAATTTTATCTATTGCGTTATAAACATCCAAAACCTTCATATAAGTTCCCTTTCTATCTCGTTTAAAATATATTCCAGACGCTGTTTGCGCTCGTTGTCGGGGTTTTTGGCATTTTCAATACACGAAATTGCGCTTTTTATCCGCACACCTTCCTTTTGCAAAAAGCCGTAAAACTCCCCGCTTTTTTCAGCGTTTGTAAAATAGCCCTTAACGTTACTGTCGCCCGTATGCTTTACAAGCATTGCGTTATACCGACGTGTACCGTCAACACAAAACGTCTGTTTTAAAATGCTGTAGCCGCTTTGACAAAGATAGTCAACAAGCTCATAGTACGCACTCTGCGGCTGCAGCACAAGGTAAGAATCGGTAAAGCGAGCCGACAGAATATTCATTATAAGCTCGCCGCCCATACCCGCGCACACAAAGCAGTCAACGCTATCAAAATCGCTCTTTTCAATATCCTTAAAGCCGTCTGACAAAACAGGTTTGATTTTATCTGAAAGGTCCTCTTTTGCAATAAGCCGCTTAGCTGACGAGAGCGGACCGCGGTTTATGTCACACGCAAGGGCGCGCTCACACTTTCCCTGCTTTATCGCATAAACGGGCAGCTTTGCGTGGTCGGTGCCGACATCACACAAAACTTCCCCTTGCACAAGGTCATA
>JAZQDN010000005.1:0-4054 GCA_045546815.1 Eubacteriales bacterium | reverse complement strand
GGAGCGGTCCCAGGTTTTGTAGTTACAGTAATGTTGCATTTGGGTATAAAAAGTGGTATACTGAATATTAATTCGTATTATTATCGAAAGATATAAGGAGAACGAAATGAAAAAAAGAATTATCAGCTTATTGCTTATCCTGGTGATGACTATCGGCTTTTTGCCGACGGTCGCTTTTGCTGTGACTACTGACTTTGCGGGCGGCAGCGGTACAGAGGCTGACCCGTACCTCGTTTCAGATAAAGCACAGCTTAACAACGTGCGCAATTATCTTAATGCATATTTTAAACTCACGTGTGATATCGAGTTTACAGATGCGGATTTTGCCGAGGGCGGAGTATTTTATAACGGCGGTCAGGGCTTTGTGCCGATTGGCACAGAAAGCGCTCCTTTCACAGGCACTTTTGATGGAAACGGCTTTGCTATAAAAAATCTTTACATAAACGTTTCGTCAAGTGAAGAGTATGTATACGCAGGACTTTTTGGTTATAACAAAGGTACAATCAAAAATCTCGGTATGGTTGATGGAAATGTATCAGCAATTAGTACATCTTCATCCTCATACAATGCCTATGCAGGTGGCATTGCGGGCCATAATTATGAAGGCACAATAACAAACTGCTATAATACAGGTGCTGTGTCGGCAACTTTATCTTCATCTTCATATTCATATACTTATGCAGGCGGCATTGCGGGCAGTAATTCTGGTAATGGCACAATAGAAAACTGCTATAACACAGGTGCTGTGTCGGCAACTTTATCTTCATCTTCACATTCATATTCATATATTTATGCAGGTGGCATTGCGGGCTTTAATGGTAGTTATGGCACAATAACAAACTGCTATAACACAGGCGCTGTGTCGGCAATTTCAAAATATGCCTATGCAGGCGGCATTGCGGGTGAAAATTATGGCACAATAACAAACTGCTATAATACAGGTGCTGTGTCTGCAACTTCATCCTCATACAATTCCTATGCAGGCGGCATCGTGGGGGAAAATTATGAAGGCACAATAACAAACTGCTATAACACAGGTGCTGTGTCGGCAACTTCATCCGAAGCCACTGCCTATGCAGGCGGCATTGCGGGCTATAGTTATAAAGGCACAATAACAAACTGCTATTACCTTGATACAATTTCAGTAGGTGTAAGATATGACACCGACACTGCAACCAAATGCACAGCAAATGAAATGAAACTGCAGTCGACCTATGTAGGCTTTGATTTTGAAAGCGTATGGACTTTTATTAAAGGCAATGCCTATGCATATCCCACTTTGAAAAACAATAAATATCTGATAATTGATGAGAGCCTTGAATTTAATTATGGTGACGGTAGCGAACAATCACCGTATTGCATTGCATCTGCCAAGCAACTTAATAATGTGCGAAAATATATTGATGCGCACTATATGCTTGTGTGTGATATTGAGTTTACAGAGGCGGATTTTGCTGAGGGCGGCGATTTTTATAACAGCGGTCAGGGCTTTGTACCGATTGGCACAGAAAGCGCTCCTTTCACAGGCACTTTTGACGGAAACGGCTTTGCCATAAAAAATCTTTACATAAACATTTCGTCAAGTGAACAATATGTTTACGCAGGACTTTTTGGTTATAACAGCGGTACAATCAAAAATCTCGGTATGGTTAATGGAGATGTGTCAGCAACTTCATCTTCATACTCTGCCTATGCAGGCGGCATTGCGGGCTATAATTATGAAGGCACAATAACAGACTGCTATAACACAGGTGCTGTGTCGGCAACTCCAATTTCATCCAAAGCCTATGCCTATGCAGGCGGCATTGCGGGCGATAATGATTATGGCACAATAGAAAACTGCTATAATACAGGTGCTGTGTCGGCAACTTTAACTTCATACATTGCCGATGCAGGCGGCATTGCGGGCTATAATGATTATGGCACAATAACAAACTGCTATAATACGGGTGATGTGTCAGCAACTTCATCTTCATACTCTGCCGATGCAGGTGGCATTGCGGGCTATAATTATGAAGGCACAATAACAGACTGCTATAACACAGGTGCTGTGTCGGCAACTTCATCTTCATCCTCTGCCTATGCAGGCGGCATTGCGGGCTATAATTATTTTGGCACAATAACAGACTGCTATAACACAGGTGATGTGTCGGCAATTTCAAAATATGCCTATGCAGGTGGCATTGAGGGCGGTAATTATGGCACAATAACAAACTGCTATTACCTTGATACAATTTCAGTGGGTGTAGCTGACGGCACTGACAATACAACCAAATGCACAGAAAACAAAATGAAGCTGCAGTCGACCTATGCCGGCTTTGATTTTGAAAATGTGTGGACAATGGAAGGGCACAATTGCTATCCGTTTGCCGAACTTAAATCCGTCAATACTGTGTCGAGCCATTTTTATGACAGCGCTTGTGATACAACCTGTGACTGCGGTTACGTGAGAGCAATCACACACGACCACCAACCCACATTTGACGAGACAAACCACTTTGACAAGTGCACCGTCTGCGGTGATACAATAAATGTAACTCCCCACGTATTTGATAATGTCTGCGATACAACCTGTGACTGTGGCTTTGAACGAGAAGTACCTCACGATTATAAGCCTACATTTGACGATGTAAACCACTATGACAAGTGCACCGTCTGCGGCGATACAATAAATGTAACTCCCCACGCATTTGACAACGGTTGTGATGCCGAGTGTAACGTTTGCGATCATGTCCGCAAACCCGATGTGCATAAAACTTTAATCTATGCCTTTGAAAATGACAGCGCGTACCCGTTTGCACTTAATGACGGGGTGTACAACTCAACCAATAAAGCTCATAGCTCTACCGCTGCTGTGACGCTCACCGCAAAGTATACGGGAAGCATAACAATCAAATACTATACATCGACCGAAGAAAATTATGACAAGCTCATAATTACGCACAACTCCGTCACAAAAGTAACGCAATCAGGCTCTACAAGCTGGCAGTCTGTGACAATTCCCGTTGCAGTCGGCGATGAAATTAAAATTTCATATAAAAAAGACAGTTCTGCCTCAAGCGGACAAGACACGGTGTACTTTACAATGGATGAAAGCAGCTGTCTGATTCCGGCAGAGAATATCAAACCCGGCTGCGAGGAGATAGTGGTATGCTCCGTTTGCGGAGTGACAGTGAGCGAAGGTCCTGCGCATAAATACAGCGGTATATGCGACCCGGCATGTAACGTGTGCGGCAGCACCCGTACCGCGCCTGAACATACATATGACACTGCTTGCGACGCGGAATGTAACGTGTGCGCAAATATCCGACAGATCACTCACGCGACAAAGCTGATTGAAAAGAAGGCACCGACTGCGTTTGAAATGGGCTGGATCGAGCATTATCAGTGTGCGGTTTGTAAGCACTATTTTGAGGATATCGGCGGGACAAAGATAATCTATGACATAGAAAACTGGCGCGAAAATGAGGGCGGCATCGCCAGAATGAAAATATACAACGAGACAACAGGCGAGTCATACTATTATCTTGATGAGGCGCTCGACAGCGCAGCAGAGGGCGACAAAATCATACTCACCGCGGACATAAGCGAAAGATTTGTGTCGGTCATCCCCTATGTAACGCTTGACCTTAATGGCTGCACGCTGACAGTCGATTACCTGAACGGCTTTAATGACAGTAATGTCGTTGATACCAGTGAAACTAAAACAGGCAGACTTGTAGCAAGACAGGGCAGAGTAAAGCTTGCCAAAAACAACTCGCAGCTGCCGATATACGACAGCGAAAACGGCTGCTACGTCTTCACCACGATACAGACCGACGGCCGCTATGACTACGAGGCAAACGGCGCTGCCCGCAGATACAGATTCTTCCCGTTCCTGTATGAACAGGGCAATATTACCGAAAGAGAGCTTGCTCACGGCATACTGAAAGAGCAGTTTGAGTCTTCGGGAGTAAAGCTTGGCGTAAGGCTCACATATGACGTTACAGATAACTACACAGCATATCAGGATTATGTGTTCATACCTGAATATTCAACAAAGTATGTAACAACA
>JAZQDN010000004.1:0-1615 GCA_045546815.1 Eubacteriales bacterium | reverse complement strand
GGCCTGTTCATTTTGCGCAAAACATTTTTCGATGCGTGCTGTATCGGCATCTCTATATATTTTACTATCTTGGGTTCGGTTTTGATAACATCAATAAGTTCGTCGGTTATTTTGTCGGGGTACAGGTACATAACCCTAATCCACATCGCACTTGTTTTACAAAGTTCTTTCAACAGTGTCGGCAACATTCGTTTGCCGTAAATATCAAAGCCGTAGTTTGATGTGTCCTGTGCAATTACTATAAGTTCTTTTGCACCGTTTTTACAAAGTGCATCAGCCTCGCTTACAATGCTTTCAATGGTGCGCGAACGGAAATCACCGCGTATAAGTGGTATTGCGCAGTAGGCACAGCGGTTTGAACAGCCGTCGGCAACTTTGAGGTATGCCGAGTAGTAGGGAGTTATAAGTACGCGTTCACCCTCAAGCACAAGGTTGTCGGTGCTGTCAAAAAAGCATACACGCTCACCATTTATAACTCTTTCTATCGCTTGCACAATTTTGCCAAAACTTCCGACACCTACAAAGCCGTCAACCTCAAACAGTTCTTCGGCAATTTGGTCTTTGTACCGCTGGGCAAGGCAGCCACACACGATGATTTTTTTGGTTTTGCCCTCTTTTTTGAGAGCCGCAACCTCGAAAATTGTTTCAAGCGCCTCGCTTTTTGCATCTTCTATAAATCCGCAGGTGTTTATAACAGTGATGTCGGAGTTTTCCACCTCGCCCGTTATGTTAAAACCTGCGCGTTTTACGTCGGCAAGCATAATTTCGGTATTTATCTGGTTTTTCGCACAGCCCAGTGCGATAAATGCAACAGTTAGTTTATCACTCATACAGTTCCTCGTCATTGTGTAACAGCGGGCTTATACAATCCCATTCGTAGCCGTAGCGCATAAGCGCGCTTACAAGTTTTTGCCCCTGTTTTGAAGAAAATTTAGTTTTTATAAGGGTTTTTGCATTTTGGCAAAAATCCACGTCAATGCTATCCAGCGCGTTTTGAACATCTGTTTTAGATATACCGCGAATGCAAAGTTCGTTTTCTATACGGCGCGGACCGTACAGTTTTACAGTTGCCATATTGTGTGCAAGGTTATATGCATAACGCGAATTGTCAATATAACCAAGCCCTATCATAATATCGGCACACTCACGTGAAATATCTGCATCAAACCCCGCGTGCACAAGTTTATCAATGAGTTTCTTGTCACTCATATCACCAAAGCCGAGGTATGTAAACGCCTTGTGCTTTGCTTTTGTAAGTAAAACTGCGTGCTCAATTTCCAAAAGTGTGTCGCTGTCAATTTCAGCGCCGAGTTTAAGTCCTGCTTCGATAATAGCATCGTCTGACAGCGTCATTAAAAATTCGCCGTCGGAATAAATGTCTGTAAACCCCTTTTTGTCGGGGTTTGCAAAAAGGTTTGTTATATTACTCAAAGTCGTCTGCCGTTACATCAATTGATGCTGACGGCTTAACCTCTGCTTTCGGTTGAGATTTTTTTGTTTCTTTTACGGTATTTGTCTGCTTTGTGTCCTTTTCGCCGGATGCTGCCAGTTTTTCGCGGATTTGGTTTTCAACTTCTTGCGAGATGTCGGGGTTGTCGATAAGGAATTGTTTTGC
>JAZQDN010000003.1:0-7133 GCA_045546815.1 Eubacteriales bacterium | reverse complement strand
AGAGTAAGGTGCTCGTTCATAATTCTTGCTGCCATTGAAACTGCGTCAGATGCTGTAACTGTCTGATTTGTCCATACATCAAGTGTGAGTTTATCAAAGTCTGTGATCTGTCCTACACGGGTGTTGTCCACGGTGTAGTTGACCTTAAGAACGGGAGTGAAGTTGGAATCAACTGCGAGCATTGTGGGCTGGTTCTGTGTATACTTTTTGTTAGCCTCTGAACCAACGTAGCCGCGACCGCGGTCGATTACCATTTCGATATTGAGAACTGCACCGTCCGACAGCGTTGCGATAACGTGTTCGGGGTTTAAAATCTCAACTTCACTGTCGAGTTTGATATCGCCTGCCGTTACGATACCGGGGCCTTTTGCCTCGATATAAACGGTTTTGGATTCCTCGCAATACAGCTTGGGGATAATGCCTTTAATATTCAGTATAATCTCGGTTACTTCTTCTTTTACGCCTTCAATCGACATAAACTCGTGGGGCACGTCGTTGATTTTTGCGCTTACAACTGCGTAGCCCTCGAGGGTTGAAAGAAGGATTCTGCGAAGTGCGTTACCGAGAGTGATTCCGTAACCACGTTCAAGCGGTTCAGCAACAAAACGGCCGTACTCGCCTCTTTCGCCTTGAAGTTCTGTTTCAATGCGTGGTCTTTCCATCTCGATCATTTAAAAAGCCTCCCTTTAATAGTGTTTTCTAAAGATTTATGCTGCATTACTTAGAATACAACTCAACGATAAGATGCTCTTCGATAGGAAGATCGATATCTTCTCTTTCGCAGACAGCAACAACCTTACCTGTTGTACCGTCGCGCTCGAGCCATTTAACAATGGCGCGTTTTTCGTTTGCTTCTATAATGCTCTTGATTTTTTCGGAACTCATGCTACCCTCTTTGATAGCAATTACGTCGCCAACGTTTACAAGGTAAGACGGAATGTTTACCTTTTTGCCGTTGAGCGTGAAGTGACCGTGGCGAACAAGCTGTCTTGCCTCCGGTCTAGACATAGCAAAGCCTAATCTATAAACTACATTGTCAAGTCTGCTCTCAACGATTGAAAGAAGATTTGAACCTGTAACGCCTGATTTTTTCTCGGCGAGCTCGAAGTAGTGAGCGAACTGGCTCTCGAGTACGCCGTAATACTTTCTAACCTTCTGCTTCTCTCTGAGCTGAAGACCGTACTCTGAATATTTCTTTCTGCTCTGGCCGTGCTGACCGGGAGCATAAGCTCTGCGCTCGAGTGCGCACTTACCGCTGTAGCAGCGATCACCCTTCAAAAAGAGCTTTTGACCTTCACGTCTGCACTGACGGCAGACAGCACCAGTATATCTTGCCATGTGATTATCCTCCCTTATACTCTTCTTCTCTTAGGCGGTCTGCAACCGTTGTGAGGAATGGGGGTAACGTCTTTAATCATTGAGATTTCAAGACCTGCTGTCTGAAGTGCACGGATAGCAGCTTCACGACCCTGACCGGGACCCTTAACATATACTTCAACAGTTTTAAGACCATGCTCAATAGCAAGCTTAGCAGCCTGTTCTGCAGCCATCTGAGCTGCAAAGGGTGTGCTCTTTCTTGAGCCCTTAAAGCCCATTTCGCCTGCTGATGCCCATGAGATTGCGTTACCGTTTACGTCAGTAATGGTAACAAGTGTGTTGTTGAACGATGAGCGAATGTGAGCAGCTCCGCGTTCAATATTCTTCTTTACACGGCGTTTTGTGCCGACTTTCTTTGTTGCTTTAGCAGCCATTTACATTCACTCCTTTACTTTTTCTTATTTGCCATAGTTTTTCTCGGGCCTTTTCTTGTACGGGCGTTTGTTTTTGAACGCTGACCCCTTACAGGTAAGCCTTTTCTATGTCTAGTTCCTCTGTAGCAGCCGATGTCTATAAGACGTTTGATATCAAGAGCAACTTCACGTCTTAAATCGCCTTCTACGCTATAGCCATCCATCGCAGCACGAATCTTTGAGATTTCGTCTTCGGTAAGATCCTTAACACGAGTGTCGGGATTTACGCCTGCCTCTGCGAGAATTTTGTTTGATGTTGTTCTGCCGATACCGTAAATGTATGTCAGACCAATCTCAACGCGTTTTTCGTTGGGTAAATCAATACCAGCAATTCTTGCCATTTGGTAAATACACCTCCAAATTAATTATTAACCCTGCTTTTGTTTATGCTTGGGGTTTTGGCAGATAACCATGATCTTGCCATGTCTTCTGATTACTTTGCATTTTTCGCAAATAGGTTTTACTGAGGGTCTAACCTTCATAGTAAATTCCTCCTTTATTTAGCTCTCCAGATAATTCTGCCCTTTGTAAGATCATACGGTGACATTTCGAGCTTTACCGTGTCACCCGGCAGAATCTTTATATAGTTCATACGGAGCTTGCCGGAAATGTGTGCCTGTATCTGATGTCCGTTATCAAGCTCAACTGTGAAAGTGGCGCCGGGCAGTGCTTCGAGCACCTTGCCCTCTACCTCAATCATATCTTCTTTTGACATAAATTAATCCTCCGAATATAACTCACTCTTGCACTGTGAGAATATGCGCACAGTCGCTGTCGATATAGAACGTATGTTCGTAGTGTGCCGAAAGCTTTCCGTCAAGGGTGGTAACAGTCCAGCCGTCACGCTTGTCGATTACGACCTTATGCGTGCCCTCGTTTATCATCGGCTCAACGGCAACCGTCGCGCCCTTGGGAAGACGAAGGCCGTGCCCTGCCTTTCCGAAGTTTGAAACCGACGGGTCCTCGTGAAGCTCACGTCCCACACCGTGACCGACAAAGTCACGTACCACCGAAAAGCCCTGCGACTCACAGTGGGTCTGGATAGTGGAGCCGATATCACCGAGGCGGACGTCCGCCTTCATTACAGCGTGCGCAAGTTCAAGTGATGTTTTTGTAGCATCCATAAGCTTTAAAGCATTGGGGCCTACCTCTCCCACGGCAAAGGTGTAAGCACTGTCGCCGTGAAAGCCGTTTATAAAGGCGCCCACGTCAACGCTGACTATGTCTCCGTTTCTGATGATCTTATCCTTTGACGGAATACCGTGGATAACGACCTCGTTTACCGAGATACAGGCGCTGGCGGGAAAGCCGCCGTAGCCCTTAAAGGACGGGACCGCACCGTGTGAACGGATATAGTCCTCTACAATTTTATCAAGCTCATACGTTGACATACCTGCCTTGATAGCCTTGCCTGCTGTAGCAAGCGCGCCTGCAGTTATACTGCCTGCCTTTCGCATAAGGCGGATATCACTGTCTGATTTGATTATAATCATTTACAAAATCCTTCTATTGCTTTAAATGTAAGAGCGGTTGTGTCTTTGAGCTCATCCTGACCTTCGACGATAAGGAGCTTGCCCTGCTTTGAGTAGTACTCTTTGAGCGGCTCTGTCTGGTCATGATAAATCTTAAGACGTTCAAGCACTGTTTCGGGCTTGTCATCGTTTCTGATGGTAAGCTCTGTGCCGCAGCCGTCGCAGGTCTTGTTATCCTTTGAGGGCTTATACTCGATATGATAGGTCATACCGCAGTTAGGGCACGCGCGTCTGCCCGACATTCTTTGGACAATTTTTTCATCCGCAACCTCTATTGAGAGGGCAAAATCGATTTCTACCGAAAGCTCGTCAAGAGCCTCAGCCTGAGGAATTGTACGGGGGAAGCCGTCGAGGATAAAGCCGTTTTTGCAGTCATCCTTTGTAAGACGGTCCTTGATAATAGCGATTACCGTTGAATCGGGAACAAGCTTGCCCGCGTCGGTAAACGCCTTTACCTGCTGGCCGAGTTCGCTGCCGCTTTTGATAGCGGCGCGAATCATATCTCCGGTTGAAATTGAGGGGATGTTATATTTTTTTGATATGTTTTCTGCCTGTGTGCCTTTGCCGGCACCGGGAGCACCGAGTAATATCAATTTCATATTAGTTTCTCCTACTTATTCCAAAAAGCCTTTGTAGTGGCGCATAAGCATCTGTGACTCGAGTGTCTTAACTGTTTCGAGAGCAACACCAACTACGATAAGAATTGTTGTACCACCGATTGCAAGGCTGTTCAGGTTCTGATTGAACATAGCGATAAAGCTCGGGATCGAAGCAATAAGTGCAAGGAACAGCGCACCGATGAGTGTAATTCTGTTGAGTGCTTTTGTGATGTAATCAGCAGTGGGCTTACCGGGACGGATACCCATAATAAAGCCGCCGTTCTTTTTGAGGTTTGATGCAACCTCAACAGGATTGAATGTGATTACTGTGTAGAAATAGCTGAAGAAAATTATGAGAATAAACATAAGAAGTGTGTATGCCCAGCCACCAACGTTGAGTGCTGCAACAACCTTGCCGAACCAACTGTCCTGAAGCTTCGGGAAGAAGTTAGCGATTGTTGCGGGAAGCATTACAAACGACTGTGCGAAGATGATGGGAAGAACACCTGTCATATTTACTTTAAGCGGTATGTTTGTGTTCTGACCGCCGTACATTTTTCTGCCGACTACCTTTTTAGCATACTGAACGGGGATTCTGCGCTCACCGTTTGTAACGAATACAACGAATGCTATCATAACAAGCAGAACAAGTACAATTATACCAAGAACAAGCCAGCTTGTAGCCTTTGCCTGCTCAAGAGCGATTGAAGTTGAAATAAAGTTGGGGATTTCTGCTACGATACCTGCAAAGAGTATCATAGAAATACCGTTGCCGATGCCCTTTTCATTGATAAGGTCACCAAGCCACATTACAAGCATAGCACCCGCTGCAAACGATACGGTGATTACGATTGCCTTGAATACGGTCAAGCCTTCTGTAACAACTTCCATCTGGTTCTGAAGAACGGTGTAGTAACCGAAGCCGAGAACGAGTGAAAGAACGATTGTTAAAATTCTTGTCCACTTTTCCATAAACTTCTGGCCGCCGTCTTCTTTCATTTTGCGCTCAAATGCGGGGATTGCCACGCCGAGAAGCTGCATAATGATCGATGCGTTGATGTAAGGTGAGATCGACAGTGAGAAAAAGCCTGCTGTTGCAAGCGCACCGCCACCCATAAGGTTAAGAAAACCGAATACGGTGCCTGTTGAAAGTGATTCAAACGCTGCGCCAATCTCGCTTAACTCCAGAAACGGAACAGGTATTTTTGAACCGAGTCTGAATATCAAGATAATAAATGCAGTGAAAAGAAGTTTTTTTCTGAGGTCCTCAATTTTCCAAGCGTTTGCAAATACCTTGAACATTTAGATCACCTCAACCTTTCCTCCGGCTGCTTCGATGGTTGCTTTAGCACCTTCTGTGATTTTTGTGCAGCGAACCTTTACAGCTTTATCAAGCTGGCCGCCGCCGATGATCTTAAGGCCGTCAAGCTTGCACTTTGCAAAGCCTGCGTCTACTACTGCATCGATATCAACATATTTACGAGCATCGAAAGAATTAAGGTCTGCTACCTTGAGTACAACATACTGTTTTGCAAAAATATTGTTAAAGCCTCTTTTAGGAAGACGTCTCTGGAGAGGCATCTGGCCGCCTTCAAAGCCGGGTCTTACACCGCCGCCTGAACGAGCCTTTTGACCTTTGTGGCCTTTACCTGCTGTCTTGCCGTTTCCTGAACCGGGGCCTCTGCCCTTTCTTTTTGCATCTGTTGTTGCGCCTACTGCAGGAGAAAGTTCATTTAAGTTCATTGTTGTGCACCTCCTTATTTGGCTTCTTCAACTTTTACAAGGTGAGTTATTTTTGTGATTTTGCCTTTTGTTGCTGCGTTATCGGGCTGTACTGTTACGTCGCCGATCTTTTTAAGACCGAGTGAGTAAGCAGTTGCGATCTGATCGTCTTTTCTGCCGATAAGGCTCTTTACGAGAGTTACTTTAATGTTTGCCATTTAACTGTTCCTCCCTTAACCAAGAATCTCTTCAACTGTCTTGCCGCGGCGAGCTGCAACCTTTGCTGCATCCTCAAGAGCGGAAAGACCGTTGATTGTAGCGCGAACTACATTGATCTTATTACGTGAACGTAATGCCTTTGTTCTGATATCTCTGATACCTGCCATCTCAACAACAGCACGAACTGCGCCGCCTGCGATAACACCGGTACCGGGAGCCGCCGGCTTCATAATAACCATTGAAGCGTCATATGAGCCCACGATGTCATGAGGAATTGTTGAATCCTTCATGCTGATTTTAACGATGTTTTTCTTTGCATCCTCGATGCCCTTGCGGATTGCTTCAGGTACTTCAGCAGCCTTGCCGATACCTGCGCCAACGTGGCCCTCGCCGTCGCCGACTACGATAAGAGCTGAGAATTTCATAATTCTACCGCCCTTTACTGTTTTTGATACACGGTTGAGTGATACTACGCGTTCTTTAAGGTCGAGTGTGCTCGGATCTATTAAACTTGCCATAATATTTTCCGTCTCCTTAACTTAGAATTTAAGTCCGCCTTCACGGGCGCCGTCTGCGAGTGCTTTTACACGACCGGTGTATACAAAACCGCCACGGTCAAATACTACTGTTTCGATTTTAGCTTCAAGTGCTTTTGCAGCAACCTTTTTACCTACTTCGAAAGCAGCGTCCTTGTTACCGCCGTAGTTCTCGAAATCTTTTTCCATAGTTGAAGCAGATACGAGTGTCTTACCGTTTACGTCGTCAATAACCTGTGCATAGATATGCTTTGCAGAACGGAATACGCAAAGACGCGGGCATTCAGGGGTTCCGGAAATTTTAGCACGTACTCTTTTATGTCTTTTAATTCTAGCAGCTTTGCTGTCAGGTCTTTTAACCATGATATTTTCCTCCCTTTATTATTTTGATTTACCGGCTTTGCCTTCTTTACGCTTGATAACTTCATCAGCGTATCTGATACCTGCACCCTTGTAGGGTTCGGGGGGTCTCTTCATACGTACATCTGCTGCGAACTGACCAACGAGCTGTTTGTCAGCACCGCAAATTACAACTGTGTTGGGACCCGGTACCTCGATGGTGATGCCGTCAACAGGCTCAACCTCTACCATATGTGAATAGCCAAGGTTCATAACGAGCTTTTTGCCCTGAAGCTGTGCTCTGTAACCAACACCGCTTATCTCGAGCTGCTTTTTAAAGCCTGTTGTAACGCCCTCTATCATATTTGCGATAAGAGTTCTTGTGAGACCGTGAAG
>JAZQDN010000002.1:0-10237 GCA_045546815.1 Eubacteriales bacterium | reverse complement strand
TGCCGCAACCGAGGGCTTGTCGAGGTTTTTTGCAAAAATGCCTACATTTATTATATTGTAGGCGGTTGCGAAAACAGACGAAATATAAATTGGCAGAAATATTTTTAAAAGCTCTTTTGATTTCATAAAAATATTTTGTCCAAAATTTACAGTTTTTCTATAAATATTATGTTATAATAAAAATAAAAAGGTTAAATATGAAAACGGAAACGATAGAAACGCTTAAAGACTTTGCGAGAGTGCAACATATCTATAACTCTGCGGTAAAAGAGATTACTACCAAAATCGAGATACTTGATGACGAGTTTCACTCACGCTTTGACCACAACCCCATTCACCATATCGAGTCACGCATAAAATCACCGCTCAGTATTGCAAAAAAACTTGAAAAGGGCGGTTTTGACGTATCACTTCAGTCGGCAACCGAAAATCTTTACGATATTGCGGGCGTGCGCATTATATGTCACTATATCGACGACGTGTATCAGGTTGCAACAATGCTGCTTGACCAGAGCGACGTCACTCTTATTCGGATAAAGGATTACATAAAAGAGCCAAAGCCAAACGGCTACCGCAGTCTGCACCTTGCGGTGTCAATACCGGTGTTTTTGTCAAGCGGTGTAAAGCACACACCGGTTGAAGTGCAGATACGCACGATTGCAATGGACTTCTGGGCAAGCCTTGACCACGAACTGCGCTATAAAGCAAAAAACACACCCGACGAGTGCGTTAAAAGATTAAGAGAATGTGCCGACAGAATTTCACGGCTTGATAAAGAAATGCAGGCGATTCGTTCAGAATGCATAAAAGAATAAGGGAACGAGATTATCGTTCCCTTATTCTTTTAGTGAAGAGTTAAAAGTGAATAGTGAAGAAGTCAGGTTGGTTTTGTTTTACAAAACCTATAATTAAAAATTGTTTTTACAATTTTTTACCTTTTCTATTCACTATTCTCTATTCCTTATTCCTTTTTAGTTATTAGATGAGTCCTTGACCATAACGTCGTGTGCGCCGCCCTCAACGATTGAAACGGAGCTTACAAGCGTGAGCTTTGCTTTCTTTTGAAGCTCGGGGATTGAAAGCGCACCGCAGTTACACATGGTCGACTTGATTTTTGAAAGTGTAACCGACATATTGTCGTGAAGCGGTCCTGCATAGGGTACGTAGCAGTCAACGCCCTCAACGAACGACAGCTTTTGCGCGCCGCCCATATCGTAGCGCTGCCAGTTGCGTGCACGTGCCGAGCCCTCGCCCCAGTACTCCTTCATATAACTGCCGTTTACAAGTATTTTGTTTGTGGGTGACTCGTCAAAGCGCGTGAAGTATCTGCCAAGCATACAGAAGTCGCAGCCCATCGCGTGCGCAAGTGTTATGTGATAGTCGTGAACGATACCGCCGTCAGAGCAGATCGGGATGTACACGCCCTTTTCCTCAAAGTATTTATCGCGAGCAGCAGCAACGTCGATTACCGCGGTTGCCTGTCCGCGACCGATACCCTTTGTCTCGCGGGTGATACAGATTGAGCCGCCGCCGATACCTATTTTTATAAAATCAGCGCCCGCGTCAGCAAGGAAGTTAAAGCCGTCCGCGTCAACAACGTTGCCTGCACCGATCTTAACGCTGTCGCCGTAGTGGTCGCGCACCCACTTTATCGTGCGTGACTGCCACTCGGAAAAGCCCTCTGACGAGTCGATACAGAGCACGTCAACGCCCGCCTCAACGAGTGCAGGCACACGCTCGGCATAGTCGCGGGTATTTATACCTGCGCCGACAACATAGCGCTTTTGAGCGTCAAGCAGCTCATTCGGATTTTCTTTATGCTGTGCATAATCCTTTCTGAAAACAAACGCATAAAGCGAGCCGTCATCTTCAATGAGCGGGGGCGAATTTAATTTGTGGTCCCAGATAATATCGTTTGCCTCTTTAAGAGATGTGGCGGCAGGAGCGGTCACAAGCTTTGACAGCGGGGTCATAAAGGTCTCAACCTTCTCTGACGGGTCCATACGGCTGACACGGTAGTCACGGCCCGTTACGATACCGAGCAGCTTGCCGTGTGCGGTACCGTCGTCTGTAACTGCAACGGTCGAAAATCCGTTTTTCTCCTTGAGCGCGAGAATGTCAGCGAGCGTGTCGCTCGGCTTTGCGTTTGAGCCTGAGGTAACAAAGCCTGCCTTGTAGTTTTTAACCTTGCGCACCATTTCAGCCTGCTGCTCAATTGTCTGTGAGCCGTATATGAACGAAACGCCGCCCTCTTTTGCAAGCGCGATTGCCATTGTGTCGTTCGATACCGACTGCATAATAGCAGATATCATAGGTATATTGAGCGACAGTGAGGGCTCCTCACCTTTTTTGAATTTAACAAGCGGGGTCTTGAGTGATACCTTTGTCGGAATACATTCAGCACTGCTGTAGCCGGGAACGAGCAGATACTCGCTGAAGGTGTGTGACGGTTGATCGTAATAGTATGCCATTGCGTTACCTCTCTTAAAACTATATATTTTGTCTATTATACAATATTTCATTTAAAAAATAAAGACCCAATTTAATATATTTTTTGCGCTCTGCATAAACCGTGAATATTTTGTATAAAAATGCATAATTATACCTCAAAAGCAAACACTACCGAGAAAATAAGGCAATATACACAATAACTGCAATATTTTTTTGTTTAAATTTATGTATAAAAATTCAAAAAAGCTATTGACAACGTGAATATTATGCACTATAATACAGACATACACAAAAAAATTAAAAAGAGGGAAATGTTATGAAAAAATTTGCTAAAATTCTTTTTGTACTGACAGCGCTTGTGCTTGCGCTTTGCTGCTTTGCAGGCTGTGCAGATAAGGCAGGCTCGGATGTTTCGGGTGGTGCAGACAACCTTGGCGCTAAAAAGGCAAAGGTTATTGAGATCGACCTTACCGAAGAGGAATATGCTTTCGGTGTTGTAAAGAGCGACCCCGAGCTTCTTGCTGAATGTAACAAAATCGTAAAAGGTATTATGGAAGACGGCACCTTTGACGAGATCTGTAACAAGTACTTCGGTGACGGCACACCCACACCTGTGACATCGGCTAAAGAGGATTCGTCAAAGGATCAGCTGCTTGTTGCTACAAACGCAGCCTTCGAGCCGTTTGAGTATACAGAGGGCGACAAATATCTCGGTATCGATATGGAGATCGCCGCACTGCTTGCACAAAAGCTCGGCAAAGAGCTCGTTATCAAAAATATGGACTTTGACTCGGTTTGCCTTTCAGTTGGTCAGGAAAAGGCTGACATCGCAATGGCAGGTCTTACAGTTAAGCCCGACCGTGAAGAGTACGTTACCTTCAGCGAGTCATACTACACCGCTTCACAGCGCATTATCGTAAAAGCGGGCGACAATACATTTGCAGATTGCAAAACTGCAGACGATGTTGCAGCTATCCTCAACGGCTTTGATTCAAGCGTTAAGATCGGTGTTCAGAACGGCACAACAGGTCAGCTCTACTGCGAGGGTGACGAGGACTGGGGCTTTGACGGTCTCAAGGTTACAACAGTCGGCTACAAAAACGGCTCACTCGCTGTTCAGGATATGCTCAACGGCAACATCGACTATGTTATCATCGACTCTGCTCCTGCAACCTGCATTACAGAAGCTATCAACGAAATGGCATAATCTATAAAAAATTTTACAGATACTTCACCGCAGCACACTGCGGTGAATATTTGTGTTTAAAGGGTAATTTTAATGGGTAATTTTGATAAAAAAATAGCGGTGTTTTTAGAGACCTTTATTGAGCACGGCGGCTACCGCAAAATGCTCGAGGGTCTTGAAAACACTATTATAATCGCGGTAATGGGTCTTATAATCGGCTCGCTTATCGGTACGCTTATTGCGGCGGTGCGCGTTATGCCCAAGTACAAGCGTCTGCCGCGTGTGCTCGACGGCATCTGCAGTGTGTACGTTTCCTTTTTCCGCGGTACGCCGATGGTGGTTCAGCTGTTGCTGTTTTACTATGTTCTGTTTCCGCTTATGAATATAAACATAAGCTCTGTAGGCGTTTCGGTTTTGGTATTTGGCCTTAACAGCGGCGCGTATATCTCCGAGATAATGCGCGGCGGCATACTGTCGGTCGACCCCGGTCAGATGGAGGGCGGACGCGCAATGGGTCTTAGCTTTAGCGCGACAATGCTTAAGATAGTTATTCCGCAGGCGGTAAAGAATATCCTGCCCACGATGGGTAACGAGTTTATAACGCTTATCAAGGAAACGTCGATTGTCAGCTTTGTCGGTGCTACCGATCTTTACAAAGCGTTTAACGACATCGGCACAAACAACTATGAGTTTATGGTGCCGTATCTGTCGATGGCGGCAATCTATATCGTGATGGTGCTCATCATATCATTGCTTATCAAGCTTATGGAAAGGAGACTGAGAAAAAGTGATAAAAGTATCTAACCTTTGCAAAAGCTTCGGAAGCCTCGATGTGCTCAAGGGCATTGACCTTGACATCGCCAAGGGCGAGATTGTCGTAATCCTCGGTCCGTCCGGCTCGGGTAAGTCAACGCTGCTTCGCTGTCTTAACTGTATGGAGGACCCCACCGGCGGCAGTATTATGTTTCACGGTGTTGACCTCACTGATATGAAAGTGGACATCAACCTTCACCGCCAGAAGATGTGTATGGTGTTCCAGCACTTTAACCTGTTCAATAACAAAAACGTGCTCCAAAACCTGACGCTCGCACCCATCTACGTTGCCAAAAAGGCACGGCGCAAGGCACGGCTTGCAAAGCTTTTGGGACAAAAGTATAACGAGGCGGACATCCGCTCAACAAAGAGCATTGTTGACGAGGCGACAGCACGCGCCAAGGAGCTGCTTGCGCGCATCGGTCTTGAGGACAAGGCAGACGAGTACCCCTCAAAGCTGTCGGGCGGACAAAAACAGCGTGTGGCAATCGTGCGTGCACTGTGTATGCAGCCCGATGTTATGCTGTTTGACGAGCCGACGTCGGCGCTCGATCCCGAGATGGTTGGCGAGGTGCTCGACGTTATGCGCGACCTCGCAAAAGAGGGTATGACGATGGTTGTCGTAACACACGAGATGGGCTTTGCAAGAGAGGTCGGCTCACGCGTTGTGTTTATGGACGACGGCGTTATTATCGAGCAGGGCTCGCCCTCGGAAATTTTCGATAACCCCAAGCACCCCCGACTAAAAGAATTTTTAGGCAAGGTACTGTAATTAAGAAAGTTGGTTTGAAAAAAATCAAACCAACTTTTATTTTGCTTAAAACAACTTTCGTGTTGACAATGAATAAACTAACTTGTAAAATATAATTATAAATGTGAGAGGTTAAAGCAATGATTTTTAATGAGCAAAAGAAAAAAGCAATAGAGTTGTATCTTGTCGAAAAAATCAACAGCGGCGAGCCGTCGCCTGTGCAAAGCGTTACGGCGGCATTTGGTATTAACAAAACAACGGTATACTCATATATTAACGAGCTTATTGAAAACGGAGTTATAAAAAAGCTGGGTCGCGGCCGCTATGAGCTTATAAGCAAAAAAGATGAGTATACCTTTAAAAGAAGCAACGGTGAGCTTGATTCTGACACCTACGCTTTTGAAAAATGCTTTGAAAAATATCTTGTGGGTTTTGAATCGAACATATATGAGATATGGCTGTATGTTTTCAGTGAAATGACAAACAATGTTATTGATCATTCAGGCGCGCAAACGCTTAAAGTTTTTGTTGAGCAAAATTATTTTAGCACCACTGTTTGTCTGTGGGATGACGGAATCGGAATATTTAAAAAAATTAAAGAGCATTTTAGTTTTGCAACAGTTGATGATGCTATTTGCGAGCTGTTTAAGGGTAAGCTTACAACCGACAGCAAAAACCATTCGGGAGAGGGTATTTTTTTTAGCTCAAAAATGATGGACCGCTTTTATATTTTGTCTGACAATAAGGTGTTTGACACAAACAAATATCAAAATATCAGCATTGAAAGTGTTGGCAGTAAGCCTGTAGGTACAAGTGTTGTAATGGAGCTGTCCAATCACAGCAAAAAAAGGGCAAGCGAAATTTTTGACCTTTATGCCGATGTTGACGGTGGCTTTTCCAAAACCAAAATTTCATTAAAAACAATGTTTGAAGCCGCACCTATCTCACGTTCGCAGGCCAAGCGCGTTTGTAACAGGCTTGACAGCTTTGAAGAAGTAATTTTTGATTTTGAGGATATTGAATGGATGGGTCAGGGATTTGCACATCAAATTTTCAGTGTTTTTGCGTCAGCGCATCCAAACACAAAGCTAACGCTTGTAAATGCAAACGAAAGCGTGAAAAAAATGTATAACCACGTGCTTAAAAAATGAAAGTTGGTTTGATAAACATCAAACCAACTTTTATTTTACAGGTGAAGTTTTCGGGTGTTACAAAACTTCCCCTGCAGGGGTCAAAATTATCCCCTGCCATATGTCGAAAACTTCCCCTGCAGTGTACAAAAACTTCCGACAAATAAGACTAATTTAAGTAAGACTAAATATAGTAATACTAAATAAATATATAAGATAATATCAATATAGTCTGTCAGTCATTTATTATTTGATAACATCAATATAGTAGAGGACCGACAGACTTTTTTTATTTTTAAACAATTCGGTTTTGGGGTGTACCGCCAAAAAACATAGCGATATTTTTTGCCATAATGCCGACACAGCGGTTGCGCGACTCCTGCGCGCCCCACGCCATATGCGGTGTAAGACAGACGTTGTCGTAGCCGAGAATGTCATAAAACGGGTGGCTTTTGTCAAACGGCTCGGTCGAATAGACGTCAACCCCGAGCCCGCCGAGCTGACCCGACTTTATCGCGTCGGCAAGCGCCTTTTCGTCGCATACCGCGCCGCGTGCGGTGTTGATTAGCACTGCGCCTTTTTTCATTGACGCGATGCGTGTGCTGTTTATCATCCCGCGCGTTTTGTCGGTGAGCGGGACGTTGAGCGAAATGATATCGCTTTGCTTGCACAGCGTGTCAATATCGCAAAGCGGGTAGTCGCCCTCGTTTTTTTGCCGACACATTATAACGTTACAGCCGAGGGCGGATGCGACCTGCGCCACCTTTGATGCGATCTTGCCGCCGCCGACAATACCAAACGTCTTGCCTGCTATCTCGCGGTAGACGGGCGTCAGTCTGTTGGCGACACCCGACTCGCTGTACGCACCGCTGTGGACATAGTCGCGGTAGCTTGTAAGCTTTGTGTACAGCGACAGCGCCATCGACAGCGTCAGCTGTGCCACGCTGTCAGTTGAATAGCCCGGCACGTTACAAAGCGCAATGCCGCGCGTTTTGCAATAATCGGTGTCAATGTTGTCATAGCCTGTCGCCGCAACGCAGATAAGCTTTAAGCTTTTTGCGTTTTCAAGATTGCTTTTATTTAATTTAATTTTATTTATCACAACAACGTCGGCGTCCGCGATGCGCTCTGCCACCCTATCGGGCGCGGTCGTATCGTAGACTGCACACTCGCCAAGCACGCAAATGGGTGCAAGGTCGATGTCGTCACCGAGCGTTGCCTTGTCCAAAAGTACAATTTTCATTATATATCCATTCCCCATTCAATGAGAGTTTTACGTGTCGCGTCTATATCGGCGTCGTGCACCGATGCACCGCTCTTTGCGCAGAGTGCCGCCGCAACGCCTGCCGCCTGACCAAGCCCCATAACGCCCACCTGCACGCGAGCGGATGCAAACGCCTCACGGTCAGCGCTGAAGCAGCGCGACGGCACAAGCAGGTTGGGGTAGTTATCTGCAATAATTGAGCGGTAGGGCAGGTATGCCGCCTGCTCAAGATGCTTTACCACCTGTGTGTTGCCCTGTGTTGCGTGAATGTCTATAGGATGCGCACAGCGCGCGATAGAATCGTCAAAGTGTACGCCGCCAACGTACTCCTCGCCTGTCAGTATATGCGTGCCGCGGATGTGACGCGTTTCGCGCACACCCATCTGCGGCGATGTCATCATAAGCTCTGCGTTTTTAAAGGCGGGGATGTTTTTACGCAGCAGCTTTATCAGCACGTTTATGTCCTCGCGCAGACGGCACTCGGCAACGGTCGCGTCGCGCTCGTCTGCCCAGTTTGCCGCGGTCCTGCTCATATTTATAACGGCAGTGCCCTCGCCCATACCCGCAAAGCACCACGGTCCGCCCATCTGCGGTGCGCCGTCAATTTTTGAGAGAGCTTCGCGTATCCACGGCATACTCGAGTGCTTGTCGCCTGGGTAGTAGCCGGCAAAGTCGCTTGTGTCGACGTTTCGCAGTGCAAAATACATCGACGCGGGCTGCAGCGGTGTGCCGTAGTCCTGCATAGGTACGCCCGCCATAAAGGCGATATCGCCGTCACCCGTCGCGTCGATGACGTATCTGCACGAAAGTGCCTGCGTGCCGCTCTTTGAGTCAAAGATAATATGCGTTATGGTGTTGCCGTCTGTTTTTATATCGGTAATATATGCGTGAAGGTAGAGGTCGACCCCGCTTTCGAGCACCATTCGCTGTGCGGTCAGCTTGTACTGCTCGGGGTGGTAGACAAAGTTGCCGCGAGGCTCGCACATTTTTCCGCCCTCGATGTTGTTTACAAACTCGAGTGGAATACCTTTGCAGATAAGCTGTCCCTCGTGCATAAACTCCGATATCGGTGCAACCATTCCGACAGTCGCCATTCCGCCAAGATAGCCGTAGCGCTCGATAAGCGCAACGCGTGCGCCCATTCTTGCCGCCGCGATTGCCGCGATAAAGCCCGAAGGCCCGCCGCCTGCAACGACAACGTCGTAGTCGGCGATAACATCTATTTGTTTTGTGAGTGATATTGTTTTCATTTGGGTCTCCTTTGAGTTGTGTTGATTTTGGGCGGGTCGTCGAGGGCGCCGACCCCTACAGGTGTGAGTTATATTATAGGTTTTGTGAGCAGTGAAATACAGATTGTTGCCAACAGTGCGAAAATAAATGAGATTGTGTTTTTGAGTGTCAGCTTTTCACGGCGTATTGCGCTGATGATAAACGAGAAGGTGAGCACACCGCCCGTCACGAGCGGCTGCTGCAGCGATACGGGCAGTGCCGCAAGCGTTATCAGCGACAAAAGCTCCGCAATACCGTTAAAGGCGGCATACCCTGCCATTGCGCCGACATTTTTAAGTGACTTAAAGCGAGAAAAACTGTTTTTGCCACGTGTTATTACCAAAAGCAGAACGATTGATATAACAATAGCTGTGAGCGCACACAAAATAAGATAGTCGTTTGACGGGATGTTGTGCGCGGTGTTGTCCTGATGTATTTTTCCGATTGTGCCCGAAAGACCGTTTGAAAAAAAGCACAGAAAATAATATTTTATTGCGCCCTTGGAGCCTTTTTGAGAGCGGTCAATGCTAAGATAGAGCGATACACCGATAAGCAGTATTCCGACAATTACGCCGAGCGTTATTTTTTCTTTAAAAAAGAAAAAACCGACAAGTGCTGAGATTACAACAGGACCCGACATCATAAATACCGAATATAGCGAAAGGTTTGCAACCTTGAGCGATGATATGGTGGCATAGGTGCAGATAAGCGCGTTTACGGAGTTGATAAACGCCATCATAAGTGAAAACCGTGTTATTTGCAATTTAAAGCCGTTTGCAATAAACATATAAGTTGCAATTACGGCATATGTTCCGATAGTGAACGACAGTGACGATTTAAGCTTTGGCTTTGTTGCTTTTGAATAGATTTGCGACATTAAAAACTGCGAGCTGAACAAAAGCGTTGCAAGCAGAACAAGTATGTATTCCATTTTACAGTATTACCTTTGCGTTGTCGATATCAATTTTTGTGCCAAAGGGCGCAGACAGACGCGCTATATATTCGAGCGTGTCGCGGCTGTGCGACAGCGTGGGGAATGCCACCTGCTTTGTGTTATTGTCAAGACCGATGTCAATGGGGTAAAGTGTGATGTCGGTCACCTTTTTATCCTCAATGGTGAGCGATGCCATAGCGGCGCGCCAGATGTTCGGCTGAACGATGTAGCCCTGCGTGCCGTTTTTACTGCGTGCGTTCATATACTCGCGCACGGTGGTGTTTTTGTCAAAGCCCTTTGAAAGATACGCTTCGGCGGGCTGAAGGCTGACCGTCTCTGTCTGGAAGATAAAGTTGCCGAGGCTGTAAAAAATAGGTTTTTCTTTATAAATCTCAATGCCGCGCAGCTCGTGCGGACCGTGACCGAGTATTGCATCAGC
>JAZQDN010000001.1:0-5184 GCA_045546815.1 Eubacteriales bacterium | reverse complement strand
CTGACCGATGGCGACAGGATAATTGAGTTTCTGACAAGCGACACTATGCGTGAGCTGTTAAAGTGCGACTACTTTAAAGAAAAGCGGTTTATGTTCACGCAGTCGGCGCGTGAGCTTGGTATTGACGACTGCGACGAGCAGATCATCATTCAGGGTGTCATTGACTGCTACTTTATAAAGGACGGCAAGGCGGTCATTGTCGACTACAAGACCGACAGGGTAGACAGCGAGAGCGAGCTTACAGAGCGCTACAGCGTTCAGCTCGATATGTACGAAAAAGCGCTTATGCTGACCGACGGCATAAAAACCGCGCAAAAATACATTTACAGCTTCAGCCTTTCAAGGTTCATATTAGTTTAAAACGGGTCATATATATTTATAGAGGTATAAATATATATGACTTTTTTATTTCCGCAAAACTTAAACACAAAAGGCTCGGGGTTGACGCCTTCGCAGGTATTGAAAAACAGAAAGCTGTATGGCACCAACGCGCTCACGCAAAAAAAGAAAAAGACGTTTTTGCGGCAGTTTTTTGCGGCGTTCAACGACCCGATAATAAAAATCCTGCTTATAGCGCTCGCGCTCAATATAATAATCAGCTTTAAAAACGTAAACTTTTACGAGCCGCTGGGCATCGCGCTTGCGCTGTTTGTCGCAACCTTTGTGCAGGCGCTGTCGGAGCACAGCAGTCAGTGTGCGTTTTTGAAAATGCAGGAGAGCGGCGAAAACGCGCTCTTTTGCGTACTGCGTGCGGGCAAAACGCAGAGCGTTGACATTGACGATATCGTAGCGGGCGACCTTGTGCTGCTTGGCGCGGGCGAAAAGGTGCCCGCCGACGGCATTATCACCGAGGGCAGCGTGTTTGTCGATATGTCGCAGTTAAACGGCGAGAGCGCAGAAAAACAGCGCACAAAAACACCGCCCGCCGAAAATTGGGACATACTCGAAAAGGGTCAGCTTTTCAGAGGCTTTGTAATAACGTCGGGCAGCTGTAAAATGCGTGTAGGTCGCGTGGGCGACAGCACCTTTTACGGCGGTGTTGCGCGGGATGTGCAAAAGGAGAGCGAGCCGTCGCCGCTGACAAAACGGCTTGCGCGGCTTGCATCGACCCTCGGCAAGATCGGCTACTGCGCGGCGGGGCTTGTATTTTTTGCAGACCTTTTCAATTCGTTTTTTAAAGCACCCGCAATGTCGGCGGGCGCGATCGTTTCAAACATACTGCACGCGCTCACCCTTGCAATAACGGTGGTGGTCGTTGCAGTGCCCGAGGGTCTGCCGATGATGATAACTGTCGTGCTGTCGTCAAATATGGCGCGGCTCAAGCGCGATAACGTGCTTGTAAAAAAGCTTGTAGGCATTGAAACGGCAGGCTGCATCAACCTTTTGTTTTGCGACAAGACGGGTACGCTTACAGAGGGCAGGCTGTCGGTTATGGCGGTCTACGGCATTGACGGGACGGTGCTGAAGCCGCCGTATGACGAGAGTATTATTCGCGCGCTTGCGCTCAATAACGACGCAGAGCTTACACAAAGAGGTGCTGTCGGCTCAAACGCGACCGACAGGGCTCTGCTTGAATACTTGAAGAAAAAGCCTGCGGGTAAAATTCAGAAATCGCTGCCCTTTGACAGCGCAAAAAAGCTTTCTGCCATACGCTGTGACGGGCTGTGGTATGTAAAGGGCGCGCCCGAGCTGCTACTCAAGGGCTATGAAAACAGCGGTGCGTACACGCTGTGGCAAAGTCTTGCAAAAAGCGGTGTGCGCGTTATTGCGGCGGCGGTGGGCGACAGCCCCGACAGCGCACGACCCGTGGCAATCGTTGCGATACGCGACAGACTGCGCCGCGACACAAGGCGCTCGGTAGCCGACCTTACGGGTGCGGGCATACGTGTGTGTATGGTGACGGGCGACAACCTGCTCACCGCAAGGAGCATCGCCGCCGACTGCGGTATTTTAAAAGAGGGCGGGATAATACTCGACAGCGCGGCGCTTTCAAAAATGACCGACTGCGAGGTAAAGGAGATTTTACCGCGACTGCAGGTGGTGGCGCGAGCACTGCCCTCGGACAAGAGCAGGCTGACGCGGCTTGCACGCGAGAGCGGGCTTGTTTGCGCGATGACGGGCGACGGCATAAACGATGCGCCCGCGCTCAAGGAGGCGGACGTTGGCTTTGCTATGGGCAGCGGCACCGAGGTCGCAAAGCAGGCGGGCGATATTGTGATAATCGATGACAAAATATCGTCTATTGCCCGCGCGGTGCTGTACGGCAGGACCATCTTTAAGAGCATACGCAAGTTTATCGTATTTCAGCTGACAATGAATCTGTGTGCGGTCGGGGTGTCGGTTATCGGTCCGTTTATCAATATCGACACGCCCGTCACCGTTATGCAGATGCTGTGGATCAATATGATAATGGACACACTCGCAGGGCTTGCGTTTGCGGGGGAAGCACCGATAGCGGCGTATATGAAAAACAAGCCGCTGCCGCGCTCGGCACACGTGCTTGACGGCAAAATGGCGGGGCAGATACTGTTTATGGGCGGCTACTCGCTGACGCTGTGCATACTGTTTTTAACGCTCGGGTTTTTCAAAAGCCGATTTGGTTTTTACACCGACTATCTTTCGTTTATGACGGCATTCTTTGCGCTGTTTGTGTATCTTGGCATCTTTTCCGGGGTGTGCGCACGCAGTCCCGACGCACTCAACACTTTTTACGGACTTTCAAAAAACAAGACGTTTATTGCGGTGTTTTTGCTGATATTTGCAGTACAGCTGGGGCTCATTTACTTCGGCGGCAGCGTTTTCAGAACGACGTTTATTTTGCCGTGGCGGCTGATAAGCATTATTTTGCTGTCGTCCACCGTTATGATTGCCGATTTTGTGCGGAAACTGATCGTTAAAGCGATGAGGTGACTTGACTCTCCCCTTTTAAAAATATATAATTATATGTTGAAAGGGGAGTGTCTTTTTTTTGAAAAGAATTGTTTCGGTTTTATTGATAATTGTAATGTCGCTTTGCGCCTTTTCCTGCGCGCCGTCAAAAAAGTCGGTGTTTAAAAATGAGGCGAAGAGCTACTTTGACACATACAGCGGTGTGCGCGAAATAGGCAAGTGTAAGTCGACGGTAAAGTATACCAAAAACGGCGCGTATGCCATTGAGCGTCCCGTTACAAAAACGGCACTCGACGATAAGATATCTGACTACTGTGACAAGCTGCGTGCTGATCTGCAAAAGGGGGACACGCTGTTTGTCAGCTACCGCGCACACGCGGCATCGGATACACTTGGCAGTATTGAGGTTGTCAGCAAAAAGACAACGGCTGTCGGAACACAGCAGCAAACGCGCGTTTTCCACTTTACAAAAAGCGGTGTTGACCCGATGACTGAAAAGCTGAGCGACGCTATAACCGCCATTGCGATGGCAGAGCACATACTTGACGGCGGCGACACGAGTGAGCAGGTGCTTTTGCAGTATGACACAGACGAGCTGCTTTTTACAAAAAACGGTGTTGTTATAAAAAATAAAACAATAGGCTACGGTGCGCTTAAGGACTATCTGCCTGAGGATGCGGGTGCGCTCGGCGAGGGCGGTACGCGCGCTATCGACCCCGGCAAAAAGATGGTCGCTATCACCTATGACGACGGTCCGTGCAAGTACACAGACGAGCTGCTCGATATTTTTGAAGAGAATGGGTCTGTTGCCACCTTTTTTGAGCTGGGGCAGCTGCTGTCAAGCCAGCCCGACGCGCTTAAGCGTATGGACAGCCTCGGCTGTGAGATAGCAAGCCACACCTGGTCGCACAAGGACCTTGCAAAGTGCAGTGACGCCGAGATAAAAAATCAGCTTGATAAAACTGACGATGCGCTTATGGAGCTTGTCGGCAAAAAGGCGACGCTTATGCGCCCGCCATACGGCTCGGTTTCAAAGCGCGTGCGCAGTGTGTGCGACAAGCCGATGATTGGCTGGTCAGTCGACACGCTCGATTGGCAATCGCGCAACGCCGACAAGGTTATCGCAAAGGTAAAGGGCGAGGACGACCTCGACGGCGACGTTATTCTGATGCACTCGCTCTATCCCAGCACGGTCGAGGCAACACGCGTGCTTGTGCCGTGGCTTATCGAAAACGGCTATCAGCTTGTGACGGTGTCCGAGCTGTTTGCGTACAAGTATCAGCAAAGAGCCGAGGCGGGCAAATACTACACAGCAAATTATTTTGGATAAATAAGAATAATCACCCCGATATATCAATAAAATATATCAGGGTGATTTTTTATGAAAAAAATAAATTTCAAGGCACTTATTATCGCCATTTTAATTCCGCTTGCGGTGGGCGGGCTGTCTGCGTTTTTGACGCGCGGAGCGATGGACAGCTTTGAGAGCATAAACAAGCCGCCGCTCTCCCCGCCTGCGATAGCCTTTCCTATCGTGTGGACGCTGCTTTATATACTTATGGGGCTTGCAAGCTATTTTGTGTACGTGTCCGATACGGCGCGCGGCACAAAAAAGGTGGCTCTTACGCTCTACGGCACGCAGCTGTTTTTTAACTTTTTCTGGTCGATTCTGTTTTTTAACTTTGAAGCGTACCTGATTGCGTTTTTGTGGCTGCTGATAATGCTTTTGCTTATCGTGGCAACAACGATTTTGTTTTACGCGATAGACAAAAAAGCGGGCTATCTTATGATACCGTACATTTTGTGGGTGACCTTTGCGGGTTATCTCAACCTCGCGATCTATTTCTTAAATTAAAAAAGGTTCAGTAACTAAAGTTACTGAACCTTTTTGTGCATACGTGATATTGCGGACGGCCAATGGCCGCCCCTACATTATTGTGTATACGTGATATTGCGGACGGCCAATGGCCGCCCCTACATTATTCCTCGTCCTCGTCGGGCGGGTCGATTTTTACGATCTGTGCCGATTCAACGCGGTGCGAGTCGGTAACGGTAACGGTTACCTTGATGTTTTCATAGTCGAAGGTGTCGTTTTCCTCGGGTATCTTTCCAAGCTGCTCGCTTATCCAGCCGCCGACAGAAACGCTGTCCGACTCAACCTCGATATCAAAAAATTTACAAAAGTCGTCAATGCTCAAGTCCTGACTCTCATTGATCCGCACGCCCCAGAATACGATGCTGGGATGGTTCCGGTACTGCAGCACCATTTCCCGGGTGTTTTCAATGGCCTGCTCC